>JBKGHK010000558.1:0-6815 GCA_046520375.1 Pyxidicoccus sp. 3LFB2 | reverse complement strand
GTTTCGTGCCGTCCGTGCCCCGGGCGGGGACGGGCCGGGTGCAGCGCCTCTTCCCTGCCTATCCCAAGGCCACCGTCATCCCCATGGGCCGGCTGGAGGCCAACGGCAACCCGATGGAGATGGCCTACTTCGAGACGCCGAGCCCCGCCCCGGAGGTGCTCGAGTTCTACGCCCGCGAGTTCCGCCGGCGCGGCCACCGCGTCGTCAACCAGCCCGACGGAGCGGGAGGTGGCGCGGTCAACTACTACGATGCGACTCGCGGCGCGCTCGTCTCCGTCACGGCCATCGGCATGGGCGGCAAGGAGCCGCGAACCATGGTCTTCCCCTCCATCGTCGATGCGCCCGAGGGTGTCCACCTCCGGAGCACCGTGCCGGACTCGCTGCCCCGCGCGCCGGGCGCGATGACGGTGCTGCGTGTCGACGACCGCAACCCGGGGCCGACGGAGGGCAACACCACGGTGACCGAGGTGGCCCACGGCACCCCGCGCATGCTGGCCGACTTCTACCTCGCACAGCTTCAGGGACGCGGCTTCTCGCAGGTGGAGTCGCGCTCCGGAGCCCATGGCGTCGAGCTGCGCGACTTCGAGCGGCCCGGGGAGCGCATCTCCCTGTCCGTCTCCCCCGTCGCGAAGGAGGGAGTGCCCGAATCCCTCGTCACCCTGGTCCTGGAGCGGACCACCCCTTCCGAGGAGCAAAGACCATGAACGGATGGATGTCCCAGTCGTACGGCTGGCTGAAGCGCCCCCGCTCGCGCGGTCAGGCCGCGACGGAGTTCACGCTGCTGTTGATGTCGCTCCTGCTCATCGGGTTCGGCATCAGCACCTTCGCGCCCGACATGTTCTCCGCCTTCACCATGTACGTGTGCGGGTTCTACATCGTGCTCGGGTACCCGCTGGGTTGAGCGGCCCCGGCACCTCACTGTCCCGGCACGCGGGGAATGGCGATGGGCACGGTGCCCAGTTCGGGACGGGCGCCCGTGCCCGTCTTCCTCGCCACCCAGGTGACCTCGGCCTCCCGGACGGACTCCACGCCGAACACCGGCACCTTCGGCGTGGTGACCACCACCACCGTCCCGCCCTGCTCCCGTCGGAAGGTGCGCTGGCGAGCGATTCCCGCGAAGGCGCCTGTGCGCGGCTCGGTGTCCTTCTCCGCCACCAGCACGCCGCGCAGCTCGGGCTGGTCCACGTACAGGTCCACGGGGATGGAGATGGGCGCATTGGGCGGCACGGAGATGGCCAGCCGCTCCACCATGGGGCGCGCACCGCCGACGACCCAGACCACCACCAGCGTGCGCGGCGTCGTGCCGTAGTCCAGCTCCACCTGGAACAGCACGCTGCCATCCTCGCGCCGCGTCTCCCCCACGACGGCGGCCCGCACGGGAAAGCGCCCCTGCTTCGAGCTGAACTCGTACTCCACCCAGGTGCCGACCTCGGGCTGGAACCGTCCATACAGCAGCGGCGGAGGCACCAGGGCCCGCGCCTCGGCCAGGCGGGAGGGGTCCACGGCGGTGCCCCCATCCGCCGGAGCCGTCACGCTTCCTGGAGTGCCAATCCCTGGCGTGGGCCCCCGCGTGCCACCGTCGGCGGCCAGCGCCGTCGTGAAGCCCAGCAACAGATTGCAGCAACACACGACAGTCGGAAGGCGGGCCATGGAAGCAACACTATTCGTCCCCTTCGCGCCGCCGGACAAGGGTGATGTCTTGGATTCAAGGCCCCCACCCGACAGAAGGCGCGCGGGCATGAGCAGGGCATGGACCGTCCTGCTGGCGCTGTTAGGCCTCCTGGCCTCCCCGGCGCACGCCCAGGACGGGGCCACGGCGGGGATGCTCGGCCTGCCGCTCGTCATCCGCGAGGGCGGCTGGGCCCGCTACGTGACGGACTCCGCGAACGGGCCCACGCAATTCGTGTTCAAGGTCGGCGCCCGGGGGAAGCATGGCGAGCGGAGCGGCCGGTGGCTCATCCTCGAAATCGAGGTGCCCTCCACGGGGCGCGTGGCCCTCCACTTCCTCGTCGAGGGCGAGCGCTTCACGGCCGACAAGGTGCTCCTGCTGCGCACGGTGGTTCCCGGCCAGGCGCCCCGCGACGCCCCGGATGCCTTCGCGGGGGCGAAGAAGCCGCCCCGGCAGCCACGCCTGCTCCGGCAGGGCACGGAGACCGTCGCAGGCCGGAAGCTCGAGGTGACGGAGTACTCCTATCCGGAAGGGCTCACCGCGGAGTGGTCCCCCTCGGTGCCAGGACTGGGCCTGGTCCGCGTCTCCGGGCCCCAGCCCTTCCAGCTCCTCGCCTTCGGCGTGGGGGGCGACCCCTGGAAGGGCCCAGCGAGGCCGTAGGCGTCAGGGCCGTCCCGGGCGCGACGAGAGGCCCGCCTGGAGCAGCTTCCCGCGCAGGGCGCCAGCCTCCGCCTCGGCGAGCCGGGCCTCCAGGTGCAGCGCCGGGCCCCGCCCCACCTGGAGGAGCACCCGCGGCACCGGCCCCTCCTGCCGGCCCAGGCTGAACCACTCCAGCTCGGAGAACCGCGTCCGCCGGCCCAGCGAGTCGAAGAAGCCTTCACCTCCGAGGAAGAGGGAGGGCACGAGGCGCAGGCCAATGCCCCCGAGCCACCCGGCCAACCCCAGACAGAAGGTCCCCAGGGCCGGCCGCCCCTCTGTGTAGAGGAGGTGGAGCCCCAGCAGCCCCAGCACGCCCATCGCCACGAACAGCTGCAGGTAGGTGCCCACCCGCCCATGGGCGTCGAGGACCGTCAGCGCGCGGGCCCGTGACAGCACCCGCGCCGCCTGCAGGGACAGGAGCGCGAGCGCCACCGCCGCCACGGCCACCCCCAGGGCGACCATTCCCCTGCGCCCGCCCAGGCCTTGCGACTCCTGGACCAGCCCGGCCGCGCAGCCGGCGAAGAACACCACGGCCACGACGTGGAAGCCGACAGCGGAGCGGGGGAATGCGGGGGCCTTCATACAGTTCTGGAAACGCACCACATTCCAGACGGCCTGGGCAGCCAGAAAACCCCCGACTGCTGAAAGGCAACCAACCAGACGGGCGGCCAGCGCCTCGTATGCCCTGCCCACGAACAGGCCGTATGGAATGACCCGCCATGGCCGGCTTGCCTGCCCGCATCAACCTTTGTCGCCGGACGTACCGCCATCGAGGCCCTTGCGTCCGGGGAGTGTGCGTCCATGTGGAGTCCTTCCTTCCGGAGAGCGAGCCGCTCGCTCTGGCGGCCCCGGCGTCCGCGCACGGGAGTGCTGGGCCCCCGGACGGCGGCCATGACGCTCGCCTTGCTGGAGCTCTTCTCCCTGCGCAAGCCACTGGGTCAGGCGCTCGCCCGGGCCCGGCCGCGCACGAGGCAGGGCCTGGCCTTCGCCACCCTGGGCGGCGCGACGCTGAGGTTCTTCGGCGCCCAGCTGGGAAGCCAGGTCCGCAGGCGGCACCGCCGCGTCCAGCAGTGGGTGCCCCGCGCGAGCAAGGCCTTGCGGGAGCCGGTGGAGGCCGCGCTCGCCATGGCCATGCTGAGCGCGCTGGCCCTGCCGCTCATGGTGGAGGCGCCCCCGGAGCGGCGCCAACGCCCCGGCCCGGAGGCTCGCCTCCCCTGGGAAAGAGCACGAGCAGCCGCTCGGTACATGACGCTGGCGACAACGGGGACGACCTGGACTTCGAAGCGGCCATCGCGTCCTGGTGACGCTCCTGTTAACACCAGGGGCATGACCGCGCCTCGCCCCAACCCGCTGCTGTCGGACCGCGACGTGGACTTCCAGCTCTATGAGGTGCTGGACGCCGCGGCCCTGTGTGCCCTGCCCGCCTTCTCGGACCACTCACGCGACACCTTCGCGCTGCTGCTGGACAGCACCCGCCGCTTCGCCCGCGAGGTGCTCTACCCCACCTACCGGCCCATGGACGCAGAGCCGCCCGTGTTCAAGGACGGCCGCGTCCACGTCCACCCGTTGATGCGGCAGCTGTACCCGCGGATGGTGGAGCTGGGCCTGCTCACCGCCACGCGCCCGCCGGACGTCGGGGGGCAGCAGCTGCCGCTCACCGTGCACGCGGTGTCGAGCGCGTACCTCATGGCGGCCAACCTGAGCGCCTACGCGTACGTGGGGCTGACGCTGGGCGCGGCGCACCTCTTGGAGGTGTTCGGCACGCCCGAGGTGAAGGAGGCCTTCATGGCGCCCCTGTACCGGGGCGAGTGGACGGGCACCATGGCCCTCACCGAGCCGCAGGCGGGCAGCAGCCTCGCGGACGTGAGGACGCGCGCCACGCCCGCGCCGGATGGCACGTGGCGCATCCAGGGCTCGAAGATTTTCATCAGCGGCGCGGACCAGGACTTCACGGAGAACGTCGTCCACCTCACGCTGGCGCGCACCGAGGGCGCGGAGACGGGGGTGAAGGGCATCTCCCTCTTCGCCGTGCCGTCGCGCCGGCCCGAGGGCGGGAAGCTGGTGGACAACGACGTCCGCGTGGCGGGCGTCATCCACAAGATTGGCTGGAAGGGCATCCCCAGCCTCGCGCTCAACTACGGCGAGGAGGGCGACTGCCACGGGTGGCTGGTGGGCCCGCCCGGCCGCGGGCTGGCGTGCATGTTCCAGATGATGAACGAGGCGCGCATCATGGTGGGCATGAACGGGGTGGCCACCGCGCTGGTGGCCTACCACGAGGCGGTGGCCTACGCGCGCGAGCGCCCGCAGGGCCGTCCCGCCGGCCTCCGCGACGCCACGCGCCCGCAGTCGCCCATCATCGAGCACGCGGACGTGCGGCGCATGCTGCTGCGGCAGAAGGCGATTGTGGAGGGCGGCCTCTCGCTGCTGGTCGCCGCTTCCTACCAGGCGGACGTGGCGATGCACGGCGTGGACGAGGACTCGCGCAAGCGCGCGCAGCTGCTGGTGGACCTGCTCACGCCGGTGGCCAAGACGTTCCCCGCCGAGCGGGGCTTCGAGGCCAACGCGCTCGCGGTGCAGGTGCACGGCGGCTACGGCTACTCCAGCGAGTACCCGCCGGAGGCGTGGCTGAGGGACCAGAAGCTCAACAGCATCCACGAGGGCACCACGGGCATCCAGGGCCTGGATTTGCTGGGGCGCAAGGTGGTGGCGGGAGGCGGCGCGGCGCTGCAGGCCTTCACCGAGGAGGTGGGGACCACGGTGGCGCGGGCCCGCGCGGCGGGCGTGGAGGCCACGTGGTGCGACGCGCTGGAGCGGGCGCTCGGCGAGGTGACAGAGGTGGTGGGCGAGCTGGGCGCGCGCGGCATGTCCGGCGAGGTGGAGCTGATGCTGCGCCACAGCGCGGACTTCCTGGACCTGTTCAGCGTGCTCGCGGTGGCGTGGCGCTGGCTGGCCCAGGCGGCGGCGGCGAAGGAGGGGCTGGCAAAGGGCGGCGCCGACGCCGACTTCTACGAGGGCAAGCTGGCGGCGGCGCAGTACTGGTTCGCCGTGGAGCTGCCCCGGGTGCCCCTGCTGGCCACGCTGTGCCGGACGGGCGAGGACTCCTACGCTCGCATGCGCCCCGAATGGTTCTGACCGGGGCCTCCCCCTCCCGGGAAGGGCGACACGGAGTGAAGGGGCCCGGACGCCGGCCCGCCCGGAGGCCAGGGCCTGCCAGGACGCTGAGCACGATTGCTCTGCGCATTTGCTTTGTGCCCGTAAGATGTAGACCGTGACTGTTTCTTTTCACCTGTGCCAACCCGGCGGGGGCGCCTCGTGTGGCGCCTGCTGCGGCCTGTACAACTTCCGGGACCACTCGCGCGTGGCGGTGACGGAGCAGCTCGCGATGCAGACGGAGCGGCTCCGGCGTGCGCCCTGGGAGGCCTCGGCCTGGCAGGAGGCGGCGCGCGAGCTCGTCGCGGCGCGGCGCGCGGAGCCGATGTTCTCCGCGGTGCGGGTGTGTCCGCTGCTGGGGTTCCTGGACAAGGAGCGCAAGCAGGTGGGCTGCCTGGGGCATCCGCTGGTGACGGGCGGCACGGACCTGCGGGACTGCGGCGTGTACCGCGCCTCGGTGTGTGAGACGTTCACCTGTCCTTCCTTCGGGTGGCTCTCGGACGCGCAGGCGCGGCTGGTGCAGACGGCGTGCGCGGACTGGTACCTGTACGGGCTGGTGATTACGGACGTGGAGTTCGTGCGCGGCTGCCTGCGGCTCATCGAGTGGGAGCTGGGCGGGCCGGCGAAGCCGGAGGTGCTGATGGAGCGCCCGGAGGTGCTCGCGGCGGTGCGCAAGCTCTTCGCCCTGAAGGAGACGGCGCCCCGGCGTGACGCGAAGGCCACGGTGTTCGGCCGCTTCAGCCGGGACACGGAAGGCGAGCCGGTGCCGCGAACGGTGGACTACATGAAGCTGGGCATCCGCGCGGCGCCCGAGGACGACGTGGTGCTGTGCCTGGGCTACTCGCCCCAGGAGGCCACGGAGCTTTTGGCGGCCCGGGAGCTGGTGCGCGCGCACGTGAAGGCCGTGGCCCGGCTGCTCGCGGGCTGACACCGCTTCGTCCGCCACCGCACATCCCACCCGCCCACTGTCCACCCGCCACCGTGTTGCCGGTGACGCGACTCCCACCCCGTGGAGCAAGCACGCAGCTTGCAATGCGAGGGCGCGACTCAACACGAGTGGGAACGCGAGGTGTACGGATGGGTAGTCGATGGGCGTGGGTGGGAATGGTGGGGCTCTGTGCATTGACCTCGGGGTGCCACGAGCGTGGCGAGGGCAACACTCCGGCCGAGCAGCAGATGGAAGCCGCGGCGACTCCCGGCACTCCGGCGACCGTGGCCACGTCGGGACAGGCGCCGGGCCCGGTGGCGGCGAGCCCCGTCGCACAGGGCACGGCGGCAGCGCAGCCCGGCACGGCGG
>JBKGHK010000557.1:0-6832 GCA_046520375.1 Pyxidicoccus sp. 3LFB2 | reverse complement strand
CCACCACGCCCTCGCGGCGCACCGGGTGGTAGCTGGCGCGGAACACGCGGGTGCGCTCCACGCCGCCGCCGTGGTCCCTGTGGATGATTTCCACGCCCTCCAGGGGCTCGCCCGTCTCCAGCACGCGGCGCACCCGGCGCATCACATCGGCGCCGGCGGGGTCGCCCCGCAGCACCTCGGCCATGGGGCGGCCCAGGTGGGCCTCGCGGGACAGGCCATTCATGGAGGCCATGGCCTCGCTGACCTCCACGTAGCGCAGCTCGGGGTCGATGATGGCCATGCCCAGGGGCACCGTGGCCATGAGCTCGGCGAGCGCCACGGGGCGCAGATCCTCGACAGGACGCGGGCGTCCCCCTCCTCCTCCACCTGGCATTGTCACGTCCGGTCCCATGTCCTGGGCCGACCCGAGCCGCGGGGTCATCGTGCCTTCGTGTGTACCAACCCCGACTGGTGCCGTCACCGCGTGGCCTCCCGCAGTGTGTCCAATGGTGGAAGGATGCCCGAGTCGGGGCAGGAATCTTCCTGAAATCGCGGGCGTTTCTCCGAGACCCCGACCGCCGGCCGCATGGAGGGCTGGCGTGCGTGGGACACCTGCTTCAACCCACCCCTATCGGCTCCGTACAATGGAGCTCCTCATGCAGCCCCCGGCACGGAGGAACCGCCCCGAATGCGCCTGAGACGCCTCGCCCGACGCACCCTGCCCCACGCTTCCTCGGCTGCTCACGCCTGGCGCGAGCCGCGCCAGGGAGGCCGCAACGAGCTGGTGGCTCGGAGTGGAGCGGACCCGTTCCGCGAGGAGCGGCGGCTGCGCTGGAGGGACCACTTCTCCCTGTCGGAGAACGTCCTCTTCGTGCCGCACATGCATGCCGAGCACGACGGGCTGCGCATCGCCCAGCTCTCCGACGTGCACGTGGGGCAGGCGACCTCGGCCATCCGCATCCGCCGCGCGGTGGAGGCCGTCAACGAGGCCCAGCCGGACCTGGTCTTCCTCACCGGGGACTACGTCACCCACAGCCCCAAGCCGCTGCCGCGCGTGCGCGAGCTGCTGGCGGGCCTCAAGGGCCCCGTCTACGTGGTGCTGGGCAACCATGACCACTGGGTGAACGGGCCCTACATCCGCGAGGGCTTCGAGCGGCTGGGCTACACGGTGCTGCAGAACGAGCACCGCCTGGTGAATGTGCGCGGCGCGCCGGTGACGGTGCTGGGCATCGACGACGGCCGCACCGGCCGGGACGACGTGGAGGCCACCTTCCGCGGCGCGCCCGAGGGTGGCACGCGGCTGGTGCTGACGCATGCGCCGCCCACGGTGGAGAAGCTGCCCGCGCACGCCGGGCTGGTGCAGTTCTCCGGGCACACGCACGGCGGCCAGTTCGTGGTGCGCGGCCTCACCGAGGCCATCTTCCGCCGCGCGGGCCAGCCGTACATCAGCGGCCACTACCGCGTGAATGGCAACCAGCTCTACGTGAATCGCGGGCTGGGCTTCGGCTTCGGCGGGCCGTACCTGCGCCGGGGCGCCGAGCCCGAGGTGGCCTTCTTCACGCTGCGCCAGGAAACCGCCGCCGTCGCCAGCTGAGCGCGCGCGCGGGCCTTTTTTCGGTGCGCGGGGAGACGCCGTCTCCCCGTGCGCCAAGCTCAAGCACCTTTTTTGTCGACCCCCCGATAATGACAAGCAGGGGACGGGCGCATTGCGTCGCAATTCTTGACGCAGACGCACCGTGGCGGCATTTTTTGTTCGCCAGCACACCGATGGCTCACGGGTGATTACGACCCCGGGGCCGGTGACTGAATCAAAGACACCACTGTCCTGAAATGAGGCGGTTGCCTGCGAATGGCAAAACCCCGTCAGGCCAAGGCCTTACGCGCCCGGGTGTTGTGTTCCTTTACACCAGTCTCTTGGAGTCTGGAGTATTGGCACTCCAAGCATTCCCCCGAAAACAAGCTATTCCCCTCTGAAGGGCTCGGTGGCCCGCCAGTTGCTCAGTGGCCGGGCACGCTGACCGCGGCTGACTCAAAGGTCAGGCGGCGGCGTATCCCCCCGCATTCCGAGGAAGACAACATGTTCAAGAGAGCGGCAGTCCTCATGGTGAGCTGTGGCGCGCTGGTTTCCGGCTGCGGTACCGACGTCGCCGAGGCCGATGCGAACCTCGAGAACGAGCAGATCATCGCGAACCTCATCAAGGCCGGCTTCCCGGCGGACGACATCCTCGTGGAGGACAACAAGGTGTTCGTGGGCCGCGACGCCCACGTGACGGCCGAGGCCGCCGCCGAGATGCTCGAGGCCCCCCCGGGGCAGGAGCAGTTCCGCACGACCAACCTGGTCGGCACCGCCGTGACGAAGATCTGCGTCAACCCCACCTCCGGTTTCGCGGCCAACGCCCGCCTGAGCCAGGGCCTGAACGACGCCATCGCCAACTACAACCAGCTGGGCCTGCGCATCACCTTCGCGCGCGGCCCCACCACGGGCTGCACGGCGAACATCACCGCGCAGACGATGTCCGGCACGGGCGGCTCCGCCGGCTTCCCCTCCGGTGGCCGTCCCTACGGCACCATCAACATCGGCACCGGCCTGAGCAGCTACAGCGCTGACGTCGCCGAGCACGTCATCACCCACGAGCTGGGCCACGCGGTCGGCTTCCGTCACTCCGACTACTACAACCGCTCCATCAGCTGCGGCGGCGCGGCCACCAACGAGGGCACCGCCGGCGTCGGCGCCGTCCTCATCCCGGGCACGCCGAGCACGGCCACCCGCGGCGGCTCGGTCATGAACTCCTGCTTCAGCTCGACCGAGACGGGCGAGTGGACCAGCTCTGACCGCACGGCGCTGAACTACCTCTACTAATCAGAGATGAGGCGGCGACCCGCTGGTCCATTCATGAATCCGCGGGTTCGTCTCCTCGCGGGCACCGTCCTCCTGGGCCTCGTGGCCTGTGGAGACGCGGTGCCCGCACCGCCCGTCGTCTGCGGGCTTCCCAAGCTGCCGGAGGTGAAGAGCCTCTGGCAGTGCGGGCCCACGCTCGATTTCACCCCCATCAACAGCTACCAGGGCGAGTTCGCCGACATCCAGGACCGCGAAGACGCTGTCGTCCTGATTGATGGGCGCTGCACCGGAACGCTGATTGAAGCGGCCGCGGGGCCGGTGGTCCTGACCGCGGGGCACTGTGTCGGGCTCGGAGACCGGTCGCTCCTGGTCTTCAACTTCGAGGACTCGCCTGACGGAGACCCCCTGATTACCGAGGGCACCGTCATCGAGCAGTCGGCCGACCCCGACTACGCGCTCATCCAGCTCGATGCGCTTCCCGCCGTGACGCCCGTCAAGCTGTCGGCGCGGCTCACCCGGCGGCTGGCCATCATCCAGCACCCCCGGGGCCGCCCCAAGGTCATCGCCGAGGGCAGCTACCTGGACGCGTGCAACCAGCTCGTCTACTACACGGACCTGGACACCCTGGTGGGCAGCTCCGGTGCGGGCGTGCTCAACCGCCAGGGCTACCTGATGGGCATCCACACCGATGGCGACTGCGACGAAGAAGGCCGCGGCGCCAACCGGGGCTGGACGACGGACGTGATTGTCGAGGCGTCTCCGTATCTGGAGAGCGCCGACATTATCGACCGCTGAGGCTCCGTGCCTCGTCAGTGCCTCAGGGGCATGCCCAGGCGTCCACCTCCGAGCCCCTCTTCACGCTTGCGGCTGCGCAGGCTGAAGGGCCCTGACCCGAAATAGACGATGAACAGGGCGCCACCCGCCATGGAGAGGTTCTTCATGAAGTGGATGAGCTGCTCCTGGGCCTGCACCGGGTCGGGGATGAGCCAGAACTTGTGGACCATGAAGGCCGCGGCCACCAGGAACACGGCGATGGCCGCCGCGCCCAGCCGGGCAAAGACGCCCAGCAGCACGAGCAGGCCTCCCAGCACCAGCGCCACGCCCGAGGCCAGCACCGCCATGCGCGGCTCCGGCACGCCCGAGGCCTGCGCGTAGGCCGTCAGCGCCTGCAGCTGGAAGAAGTGGTTCAAGCCACTGGTGATGAAGATGGCCGAAAAGAGCAGCCGGCCCAGCGGCGCTAGCACGCCCATGACGTCCTCCCTGTATCCCGCTCCCACCCCCCTAACGCCAGCGGGCGGAAGTCATTCACAAGGTGGCCATTGATTCCTGCGGGACAGCGGGCGCCCGCCTGCCCGTCCGCTCTGCGACTTTGGTGCACTCTCCCCGTTCGCCAGGCTGCGCTGCGACAACACGCCGCACGCCCCCCTGCCCTCACGCGCCTATCTTGCCGGCGCCGTGAGACTGACTCCCACTTCCACCCTCCTCCTGGCTGGCCTGCTGCTGCTGGTGCCTGGCCCTAGGGCCCTCGCCTGCGCCACGTGCGCGTGCGGCGACCCGACGCTCACCTCCATGGGCACCGAGCAGCCGTTCTCCGGACGCCTGCGCCTGTCCACCATGCTGCGCGCATGGGGCCAGACGGTGGGGCGCGACAACGAGGACGCGCTGCGCCTGCGCGAAGCGCGCATGGACGTGGCCGCCGCGTACGCGCCGCTGCCCTGGCTCTTCCTCGCGGCCAACCTGCCCCTGCAGGCCCGCGAGGTGCGGGATGTGAGCCTCGCCCGTGAGCGTGGCTGGGGCGTGGGGGACGTGGAGCTCAGCGCCAAGGCCTTCGTCTACCAGGACAAGGACTTCTCCCCGGACCACCTCTTCAGCGTGCTGGCCGGCGTGAAGCTGCCCACCGCGCCGGTGCTGCGCGCGGAGGACGGGACGGAGCTGGACCTGGACACGCAGCTCGGCAGCGGCTCGTGGGACCCGCTGGCGGGGGTGGCGTACCAGCACTTCCGGGGCGCGTGGTCCTTCCTCGCCAGCGCCACGGGCTTTCTGCCCACGCGCGGCATCCTCGGCTTTCGCGCGGGCGCGTCCGTGCGCACCACGCTCGCGGCGCAGTACCAGCCCGCGCCCCGCTGGGCCGTGCGCCTGGGGCTGGACGGGCGCATCGAAGCCCCGGGCGAGGTCAACGGCGAGAAGGAGGCGGACGGCGGGGGCGTCATCGGCTACGCGTCGCCGGACGTGCTCTTCAGCCCCGCGACGGACATCGTCCTCGCGGCCGGCGTGCGCGTGCCCTTCTTCAACCAGCTGCGCGGCCGCGTGGCCCCCACTCCCATCGCGATGATGTCCGTCGCGTACGACCTCTGAGCGCATGCGCCCCACCGTGACGTCCCGCGTCCTCGCCGTCGCCCTCCTCGGCCTCACCGCCTGCGCGGGCGGCGAGCGCGAGGAGGGAATGGTGCTCACCCTCGGCCTCACCACCGCGCGCGCCCGCCCCACCGTGGAGGCGGGAGGCCCGCGCACCCTCGTCAACGACCGGGGTCTGCGCGCGTCCTTCACCCGCGCGCTCGTCACGCTGGGCAGCGTGGAGCTGCTGCCCTGTGAAACGTCCGGCTGGCGGCGCCTGCTGCGGGGGCTGTCCCCCGTGAGCACCGCCTGGGCGCACTCGGTGTCGAGCCCCCGGCGGCTGGGCACGCCCCACGTCCTCGGCCTGGAGCGCGCGGATGGCGAAGTCACCGCGCTGGGCACGCTGCGCCCGCCCCCGGGCCGCTACTGCCGCGCGCGACTCACCTTCCAGCCAGCGGACGCCGACGCGGAGGGGCTCGCCGCCGCCGCCGAGGGCCCGGAGCCCATGGACATGGTGGGCCACAGCCTGCACCTGCGCGGCACCCTGTCCGCGCCAGACAGTGGCGAAGCCCAGCCCTTCGACGTGAGCGTCCGAGGGCAGACGTCGGTGGACGTGGTGCTGGACGGGCTGACGCTGTCGGAGGAGCAGCCGGAGGCGGCGCTCGTCTTCACGCTCGCCTGGGACGTGTGGCTGGATGGGGTGACTTCCGGAGCGCCGCCCTCGCGTGTGGACCTGCTGGGCAACGTGGCCCGCTCCGCTTCGCACCAGCCCGTGTCCGTGCCATGAAGTCCGAAGTCCCGACTCCTCGCGGGCCCGCGTGGCCCACCGCCGTGCCATGACGCCCGACGCCCCGCCGCTCCCCGAGCCCACCTCCCGCGCGCGCATCAACCTGGAGTGGCTCCTGCGCCTGCGCTGGGGCCTCTTGCTGGGACAGGCGCTGGTCATCGCGGTGGCGGCCTACGGGCTGCAGCTCGCCCTGCCGGTGCCGGTGCTGGGGGCGCTGCTGGGGCTGGAGGCGCTCACCAACCTCTCCGTGCGCGCATGGCTGCACGGGGACAGGCGGGTGACGGAGGGCACCATCGGCAAGCTGATGCTGTGGGACACGCTGGTGCTCACCGGCCTGCTGGCCCTCAGCGGAGGCACGCACAACCCCTTCACCACGCTGTACCTGGTCAATGTGGCGCTGGGCACCGTGCTGCTGCCCGCGCGGTGGACGTGGGGGCTGTTGGGCTTCACGCTGGCGGCGTTCGGCTCGCTCTTCGTGCTTCAGGACGTGGAGCTGCCGCTGGAGCTGTCGCGGCCGGACCATGCCGAGCTGATGCGGCTGCATATCAACGGCATGTGGGTGGCGTTCGCGGTGGCGGCGGGCTTCATCGTCTACTTCGTCCAGCGCGTCACGCGGGCGCTGGGCGCACGGGAGCAGGAGCTGGCCCAGGCGCGGGCGCTGCACTCGCGGCGGGAGAAGGTGGCCTCGCTGGCCACGCTGGCCGCGGGCGCGGCGCATAGCTGTCCACGCCGCTGTCCACCATCGCCGTGGTGGCGAAGGAGGTGGAGCGCGCGCTGGCGGCCTCGGGGACGTCGGAGAGCGTGCGCGAGGACCTGCGCCTCATCCGCCAGCAGGTGGACCGCTGCCGCGACGTGCTGGTGCAGATGTCCGCGGACGCGGGGCAGACCACGGG
>JBKGHK010000556.1:0-6844 GCA_046520375.1 Pyxidicoccus sp. 3LFB2 | reverse complement strand
CCGCGTCCGTCCCGGCGTCCGTCTGCGTGCCGGCGTCGGGGGTGGGCGTCTGGCCGTCGTCGTCGTCGTCGCCACAGGCCGGCATGACCGCCAGCGCCAGCGCCAGCAGCGCCGCGCGCGTCAGGAAACCGCCGTGCTCCGTCGTGTTCCTCATGATGTCTGTCCCCTCCGGGAGGCCCTGCTAAAGCTGCAAACGATAATCGTTATCAGAATACAAAACGCCGGGCCTCCTTAGGCGGGGCAGGCAGGCAAGTCAAGGTGGGTCATGGGGGTCCCCCGTCGGGAGAGACGTCCGATTTTGACGTTGATTGTCATTAACAACATCGGCGTGGTAGCGAGGGGCCCCATGAACACCGTCTCCTTTCCCCCCGCCCCTGCCCGTCGTGTGAGCGCGCTCGCGCTCGTGCTTCCCGCCCTCCTGTCCCTTGCGGCCTGCAAGGAGGACGGTGGCGGCAAGGTGGACGCCGGGACCGAGGGCCCCGATGCCACGGCGGCCTCGCGCCAGGCGCTGCTCACGGCGACCGGCGCGTGCGTGCTGTCGTCGTCGCGCGAGTTCCTCACCGCCGCCACGGCGCTGCAGACCGCGGCGGCGGCCCAGGTCGCCCAGCCGGATGCGCCACCCGTGAGGCGGCGCGCGCCGCGTTCCATACGGCCATGGACCGGTGGCAGGTGCTGGAGGTGATGCAGATTGGCCCGGCGGCGCCCCGGAACATGCCGGGAGGCGCGGAGCTGCGCGACAACATCTACTCCTGGCCGCTGGTGAGCCGCTGCGCCGTGGAGGAGCAGATCGTCAACAAGAGCTACGAGACGGCGAGCTTCCCCACCTCGCTGGTGAGCCGCCGGGGCCTCGCGGCGCTCGAGTACCTGCTGTTCTACGAGGGCGCGGACACCGCCTGCCCGGCGACCTCCGCCATCGTGTCGCAGGGCACCTGGGCGGCGCTGTCCCAGGAGGAGCGCGAGGCGCGCAAGCGGGCCTACGCCGTGGCCGCGGCCAACGACGTGAAGAACCGCGCGGCGCAGCTGGTGGAGGCCTGGGAGGGCGGTTTCGCGCGCACGCTGGAGACGGCGGGCTCGGGCAACGCCGTCTACCCGACGAGCCAGGCGGCGCTGAACTCGGTGAGCGACGCGCTCTTCTACCTGGAGAAGGAGGTCAAGGACATGAAGCTGGCGCGGCCGCTCGGGCTGAGGGACTGCTCCACCGCGTCGTGCCCCGAGCACCTGGAGTCGCCCTTCGCGAAGCGCTCGAAGGCGAACGTGCGCGCCAACCTGCTGGGCTTCCGCCGCATCGTCCAGGGCTGCGGCGCCAGCTACGAGGGCACCGGGTTCGATGACCTGCTGGAGGCGTCCGGCGCCGGAGAGATGGCGTCGCGGATGCGCGAGCGGATGATTGCCGCCGAGGCCGGCATCGCCGCCGTCGAGGAGGACGACCTGGCAGTGGCCCTCTCTCAGGACAAGCCGTCGGTGCGCACGCTCTATGACTCGATGAAGGGCGTGACGGACGTGCTCAAGACGGAGATGGTCACCACGCTGGACCTGGAGCTGCCCCAGTCCGTCGAGGGGGACAATGACTGAGTCGGGCCCCGCTCCCCGAAGCAGGGCCGAGCGGCTCTGGGCGTACCTGCTGGCGCCCCGGGACATCGCCGCGCTGGCGGCGTTCCGGGTGGCGCTCGGGTTGCTCATCACCGTCTCGGCGGTGCGCTTCCTGGCCTTCGGGTGGGTGGACACGCTGTTCACCGGGCCCCGGTTCCACTTCACCTACTGGGGTTTCAGCTGGGTGCCCGCGCTGCCCGCGCCGTGGATGCACGCCGTCTTCGCGGCGCTCGCGGTGCTGGGCCTGTGCATGGCGGTGGGCCTGTTCTACCGCGCGGTGGTGGTGGTGCTCTTCGTCGCCTTCACCTACGTCCAGCTCGTGGACGTCAGCAACTACCTCAACCACTACTACCTGGTGAGCCTGCTGCTCGGGCTGATGTGCTTCGTGCCGGCGCACCGGGCGTTCTCCGTGGACGTGTGGCGCAGGCCGGCGCGGCGGAGTGACTGGCTGCCCGCGTGGTGCACGCTGCTGCTGCGCTTCCAGGTGGCCGTGGTCTACGTGTTCGCCGGGCTGGCCAAGCTCACCACCGACTGGCTGGTGCATGCGCAGCCGCTCAACATCTGGCTGGCCGCGCGGACCAGCATTCCCGTCGTGGGCCCGCTGCTGGAGCAGCGCTGGGCGGCGTACGCGGCGGCCTGGTCCGGCTTCCTCTTCGACACCACCATCGTCGCGTTCCTCCTGTCGCGGCGGCTGCGCCCCTTCGCGTACGTGGTGGTGCTGGGGTTCCACGCGGCCACGTCCGCGCTGTTCCCCATTGGCATGTTCCCCGTCATCATGGTCACCGCGGCGCTCGTGTTCTTCGAGCCCTCGTGGCCTCGGCGGATGGCCTCGCGCCTGGGGGCGCTCCTTTCGAAGCGTGGCGCGGTGTCGGCACCTTTGCTGGGGCCCGAGGCTTCGGTGAGGGCTCCGGGCCGGAAGGCGTGGCTGGCGCTCGGCGTGGCGGCGGCTTACGCGGTGGTGCAGGTTGTTGTTCCGCTCCGCACCCACCTCTATGGAGGCAACGTCCTCTGGCACGAGCAGGGCATGCGCTTCTCGTGGCGGGTGATGGCGCGCGAGAAGAACGGCAGCGTGACGTTCATGGTCAGGGACCCGGCCACGGACCGCGAGTGGCACGTGTCGCCCAGCCAGTACCTCACGCGGTTGCAGGAGCGGGAGATGTCCGTGCAGCCGGACCTCATCCTGCAGCTCGCGCGGCGCATCGCCCGGGACTTCGAGGCGCGAGTAGGCCATCCCGTCGAGGTCCGCGCCGACGCGCGCGCGTCGCTCAATGGACGGGCGGCGGAGCTGCTCGTGGACCCGACGGTGGATCTCGCGCGGGAGGTGGACGGGCTCGCCGCGAAGCCGTGGATTCGCCCCGCTCCGGAGTCTCCGCCCATCCGGTTGCGACCGACGATGAACGCGGCACGCGCTGCTCGGCCTTGAGTCAGGTTCAAGCGGCGGCGCTCCCGCTCGCTCTCAGCGCCCCCCCGCTGGCGAGGCCGCCGTCTCCCGCTCCCCTGCTCGCTCTGCTTGCGAGGCTGACTCCGTCCCCCGCTCTCCTGCTCGCTCTGCTTGCGTGGCCGACTCCGAGCGGCCTCAGTCGGGGCGCGCCCGCTTTCGTTGACGCACCTGCCCTCCTGTTTACGTTTCTAAAGCCCCTCTCGGGGGAAAGGAACGAGACGGTCATGGCTTACAGCGGAACCCACATTCCTTCGCGGAGCAGCGGCGGCCCGTCCAGGCTGAGCGGCGGTGGGTGGCACCGCCTGGGCAATGCCCTCAAGACGACGGTGCTGCTGGCCGGCCTCACGGCCCTGGTGCTGGTCATCGGCCAGCGGCTCGGCGGCGCGCAGGGGCTGATGTTCGCGGGCCTCTTCGCCGTGGTGATGAACTTCGGCTCCTACTGGTTCAGCGACAAGATTGCCCTCGCCATCCACGGTGCGCAGCCGCTGCCGTACGAGCAGGCGCCCTGGCTCCATCAGATGGTGGAGCGGCTGGCGACGCGGGCGGGCATGCCCAAGCCGAAGGTCTACATCCTGCCCACGCGCGCGCCCAATGCGTTCGCCACGGGCCGCAGCCCGAAGCACGCCGCGGTGGCGGTGACGGCGGGGCTGATGGAGATCCTCGACCGGCGCGAGCTGGAGGGCGTGCTGGCCCATGAAATCGGCCACGTGCGCAACCGGGACACGCTCATCGGCACGGTGGCGGCGACGCTCGCGGGCATCATCAGCTACGCGGCGCAGATGCTGTTCTGGTTCGGTGGCTCCATGCTCGGCCGGAGCGACGACGACGAGGGCGGTGGCATCGCCGATACGTTCGCCAACCTGGGCCTGCTGCTGGTGGCGCCCATCGCCGCCACGCTGCTCCAACTCGCGGTGAGCCGCTCGCGAGAGTACGGCGCGGACGTGACGGGCGCGGAGCTGTGCGGTGACCCGGATGCGTTGGCGGATGCCCTGCTGAAGCTGGAGCGCGGCGCGGAGCTGATGCCCTACGACAGGGCTCCGGCCACCTCGCACCTGTTCATCGTCAACCCGCTCCACCATGGCGGCGTCATGGCGCTGTTCTCCACGCACCCGCCCATCCCGGAGCGCGTGCGAAGGCTGCGGGAGCTGGGCGCCCGCACCGGTGGCTCCCGGGCTCGCGGCGCTCGCGGCTGGGAGTACGCGTACTAGGCGCAATGCCGATCAGTCAGCTAGCGCTTGCGAGGGCGAACACGTCCGGCTGGGAGAGCGTCGAGACTCGGCTCCAAGAGACGAACGCGAAGCTGGATAGGGTGCTTGCGGCGCTCAGCGCGAAGGAGCATGGCAAGGTAGATCTACAAGCACGCGGGGGAGCTCATCCATCGTTTCGAGCTCATCGGCGGCCCCATTCAGCCCTACTACTCCCGTCCAGGCGCCTGAGGATCCCAGAGCAGATGACCCGTTTTTTTGAACTCACGCGGGACAGGACGATGTGGGCGCGCTTCAAAGGAGACTTCGACGCCGCACATAAGTGGCACCTGCCCGGCGTGAAGTGCGACACATGCGGAGCTACGTGGGGGAGTGCAGGACACCAGTATCCGGGAGTAGACCTGTCGCAACTTTCGGAGCAGGAGAATTTCCGCTCGAGGCCGGTCACTGTCGCGGAGTTCGAGCGACTTCGGGAACTGGTACGTCCTCTGGCCCCTCCAAACGCGAAGCTGCCCCCCGGCACAAGCTTGGGGCCGTTGGTGGGCACGGCCTCCGGGAAGTTCGGCCCGTTCACATCACAGGGTGACATCCTGTGGCTGGTGCACCTGGATGTGCTGGAGCGGCTCCAGGCGGAAGGTGTGAGGGGACTGCTGGGGTGCGGGACGGAGCTGCGGTTCCGGCAGAAGGACCCGCCGCAACTGCTTGAGCTCCAGATTGAACCGCATGGCCGGCTGCATCAGGCCTGCATTCCGCCGGATGTGCAGCCACCGTGCGTCACCTGTGGCCGGGTGTACTTCCGGCTGCCGGATGAACCCCTCCTGGATGTGGCATCCCTGCCCCCAGACCTGGACGTGTTCCGAGTGGGGAACTACGCAACGGTGATTGTGGGTACCGAGCGGTTCATGGAGGCCGTGCGTCGGCTGGGGCTGGACGGCATCACCTTCCGCGAGCTGCCCGCGCGCTGAGTGGCGCTGGAGCGCCGAGCTCACCTCCGGTTGAGGAGCCTGTCGCTGGCCGGGGCGTCGCCCTCGAAACGGCGCCTTCGGAGGCCCCCGCTACTCCACCGCCTCGGGCAACCCGAAGGCAGTGAACGGGTCCTCCAGCATCTCCCGCACCGTGCCGGCCAGCACGCCGGCGTGGTAGCCGTCGATGAAGCGGTGGTCGATGGACGCATTCACACTCATCACCTTCCCCACCACCACCCGCTCCCCTTCCACCACCGCCGTCTCGCGCACCGCGCCGGGTGCCAGAAACACGGGCACCCGCGTGAAGGGCACCAGGGGCAGGTACGCGATGTCCAGGCCCAGCGTCCCCACGTCCGTGACGACGGCCGCGCCGAACGCGTCCTTCGGCAGGCCAAAGCGCCCCAGGTCCAGGTTCAGCGTCACCGCGAGGAACGACATTACCCGCGTGAACAGGTGCAGCAGCGGCGAGGGCACCCGCTCCACCAGACGCCAGCCACGTCCTGAATCCGGCTCCGTGCGCACCGCCGCGTCCAGCTCCGCCGCCAGCTCGCGCAGCCCCTTCTTGTCCGCATCCTCAATCCGCACCGGCACGAGCCGCGTCCCACCGGGCCTCGCCACCAGCGCGGACACCGTGATTCGCTGGCGCAGGTAGATGCGGCTGAAGCGCAGCACCGCATTGGCGTCCGGGCAGCGGTGCAGCGCCTCCGCCACGGCCTTGAGCACCAGGTGCGTCACCGTGAGCTTCACGCCCGTGCGCGCCTGGAAGGCCTCCATGTAGGCCAGCGCCCGGTCCATGCGCACCGTGAGCGTGCCGTAGACCGTGGGGTCATACGCCGTCTGCCAGCTGCCGATGGCCAGCTTCCGGAAGCTCGACACGTGCGTCTTGGGGACCAGCTCCAGGTGCGCCATGGCGCGCTTGCTCCTCGGGGGTGCGCGGGAGCGCCCAGCATCGCGGCTCTCCTGGGGGACAGGAAGGACCCTGCCCTGCTCGCATGCCCTGCACGACAGACGCCCCATTTCCGGAGTGCATGGGCCCCCAAGGCAGGGCATAGAGGCCCGGCGGGAGCCTTCGTCCGGCAGTGGACCCTTGACGGGCCGGTGTCTGACGGTAGGCTGCCCCGCTTTTTGCATCTCCCGTGGAGGTCGTCCCCGTGCTGGTTGCACTCATCCTCGTATCGATCGGGTTTGCCGTGACGCTCGGCATCCTGCTCTTTGGCGGCTCGAATCGAGCCGCGCTCCCGTCCTCCCCCTCTTCGCCCACGTTCCGCAACGAGCTGGAGTCCGAGACCCAGAAGCGCGCGAAGGCGGAGACGGAGCTCCAGCGGAAGCAGAAGGAGCTGGACGAGCAGCGCACCCAGTTGCAGGACGTGAAGGACCAGCTCAAGCAGGCCAAGCGCAAGCTCTTCGAGCAGAAGGAGACCGACAAGGGTCCGCAGGACCTCGCCAAGGCCCGCGCCGAGGCCGAGCGCGCCGCCTCCATCCAGCTGGAGCAGACCCGCGAGGAGCTGGCCAACGTCCTGACGGAAAACCAGCGCCTGAAGGCGGAGATGGAGTCGCGTGGCCGTCGCCCGCAGCCCGCTCCGGCCCCCGTGGCCGTCGCCGCGCCTGTCGCCGCTCCGCAGATCTCCGCCCCCGCCAAGGAG
>JBKGHK010000555.1:0-6847 GCA_046520375.1 Pyxidicoccus sp. 3LFB2 | reverse complement strand
CGGAGCGGCGCCCTCGGGCGCGGGCTCGGTGCCGGGGGCCGCGGGGGCGGTGGGCTCGGGCAGCTCGATGCGGTACCAGTCCTCGTCCCCGGCGTGGCCCAGGAAGGCCGTCACCGTCTGGCCGAGGGGCAGGGGCGCCGCGTCCACCGCCCGGTCATTGGGCTCGCGCTCCTCGCCGTCGTTGGGCGCGCGCATCCGCACGTCGAGCGTGTAGGCCCCGCCCACACCCTTGCGGGCGGGCACCACGCGGACCCAGCGCTCGCCCTCGACGTAGAGGTTGGGGAAGCGCTCCGGCTTGCCCTCGCCCTCGCTGTTGATGGCGACCAGCCGGTTGCGGTCCCGGTCATAGACTTCCAGGGTGATGTCGCCGCCGGGCAGCCCGGACACGGAGACGTCCGCCACGCGGGCGGAGGAGGGCGCCAGCCGGTACCAGTCCTCGTCGGCCTTGTTCGGCTGCGCGGCCAGGTCCGCCGTCACCGTGCTGTCCCGAGTCACCGAGAGCGCCTGGTCCGGCCGCTCATTCGGCTCCTGCTCCGTGAGGGAGGTCGGCCCCGTCTCCACCGGGCCCGCATCCGGGACCTCCGGCGCCTTGTCCTCCTTGCAGGCGACCAGCATCGCCGCCAGCACACAGCCCCACCCCCAACGTCGCATCACGGTGTCCTCCAGAACGGGGCGCCATCCTTCCGCGCGGCGACCCGGTGTCAAGCGCCCCAACATCCGCGCGGGCGGTTTCATCCGCGATTGGAGCCTCCTCGGGAGGCGATCAAAGATGCACCCCCATGCGACGCCTGCTCCTCGCCCCCCTCCTGCTCGCCACCTCCGCCTTCGCCTCCTCCACCGTCCCCCCGGGCTATGTGGAGACGTCCGACTGGCTGGAGCGCAAGGCCCAGCCCGAGCGCTACGGGCCGCTGAACCTCCTCGACGGCCGCGACACCACCGCGTGGTGCGCCACCGGCGAGTCCCCGGCCCCCATCACCATCGGCTTCAAGGACGCCGTCAGCGTGGACGAGGTGCGCGTCTACACGGGGGACGGCACGGACCGGGCCGCATTCAAGGCGCGCGGCCGCGCGAAGAAGTTCACCCTCACCAGCGTGGACGCCGCCCGGAGCTTCAAGGTGGAGGACAAGCGGGGGCTCCAGGCCGTGCCGCTCAGCCAGCCCCTGCGGGGCGCCCGCTTCATCCTCGAAGTCGTCGACCGCTTCCCCGGCACGGAGGACGACGCCCCCGTCTGCATCACCGACCTGGTCTTCTACTCCGGGGGCAGGGCCCTCAATGGCACCTGGCTGGCGTCACGCCTGAAGTACGATGCGCGCCTGGCGCCGCTGCTGGGCACCTGGTTCGGCGGCCTGGAGGGCGCGCCCGAGAGCTTCCTGTCCTTCTACAAGGACGGCACCTACCGCTACACCCGCGAGCCCCTGGAGGGCGGGGGGCCCACCTCCGTCACCGGGACGTACACGCTGTCCGGAAATCGACTGACGGTGGACGTGCCGAAGCGCGGACGGGTGACGCTGCGCCTCGTGAAGGGCGGCGAGGACGGCGTCAGGGTGCCGGAGGCATCCATTGAAGTGGAAGGCCCCCTGGCGGAGGAGTGGGGCCGCGAGTTCCGCGGCAGGCCCTGAAGACAGCGGGGCCACCGAGCCGGAAGCCGGGCCCCTGGGAAGCGGGTCGCCTAGAGGGCGGCCAGCTTCTTCTTGGCGCTGAAGTGGCGGAAGAAGGCGATGATTTCCTGGACCGCCACCTTCACGTCGGTGGCGTCCTGGAACTCCGACTCCAGGAAGATGCCACCACAGGACTCACACGTGTCGTAGTGGAGCGGATGCTGGCGGTCGCCACCGTCCACGCGGACGAGGTCCACCTGGCACTCGGGGCACTGACCGGTCAGCGCCTGCGCATCGACTTTGCCGCCCTGGCTCTCCAGCCCGGGGAGGTTGTTGTGGAGCAGGACCCGGTTCAGGTCCGCGACGTCAATCCAGAGGCCGCCGCAATCTCCACACTTTCGCAACGTCAAATCCTCCCCCTCGAGATCGGTCATCTCGACGTTGCAGCTGGGGCAATCCATGGGAACGGTCATTCTCCTGCAATGGGGGAGGAGCCCTCCCCAGTGGTTCGGAGAATGATAGGTCGCACGAAAATTCGGATGCAACCCACGTCGCCGCTTCTGTTGGCAACGCGCCGTCTTCCTGCCCTTTTCATCAGGCCCTCGGGCCTCCTGGCCCTCAGGCCTTCGCCTTCACCCGCCGGATGTCCGCGCCCAGGCTGCGCAGCTTGCGCTCCAGGCGCTCGTAGCCCCGGTCCAGGTGGTACACGCGGCTGACGTCCGTGCGCCCCTCGGCCCGCAGGCCCGCGAGGATGAGCGACGCGCTCGCCCGCAAGTCGGTGGCCATGACGGGCGCCCCGCTCAGCCCCTTCACGCCCTTCACGATGGCCGTATGGCCCTGGATGGTGATGTCCGCCCCCAGCCGGTGCAGCTCCGGGACGTGCATGAAGCGGTTCTCGAAGATGTTTTCGCTGATGACGGACGTTCCCTGGCTGACGGACATCAGGGCCATGAGCTGGGCCTGCATGTCGGTGGGGAAGCCGGGGTGCTCGGTGGTGTTGATATTCACGGCGGTGAGCGTGCGAGGGGCCTTGCACCTGAGCCCTCCCCCTTCCGCGGTAATCGTGCAGCCGGCCTCGCGGAGCTTGTCCACCACGGCCTCCAGGTGCTCGGGCACCGCGTGCTTCACCAGCACGTTGCCCCCGGAGATGGCCGCCGCGACGAGCAGGGTGCCCGCTTCGATGCGATCCGGGAGGATGGCGTGCTCCACCGGCTTGAGGCCCTCCACGCCGTCCACGGTGATGACGGACGTGCCGGCGCCCTCAATGCGGGCGCCCATCTTGTTGAGGACGCGGGCCAGCTCCTCGATTTCGGGCTCGCGGGCGCAGTTCTCCATGATGGTGCGGCCCTTCGCGAGCACCGCGGCCATCAGCACGTTCTCCGTGCCGGTGACGGTGATGACGTCGAAGTTGACGGTGCCGCCCTTGAGCTGCTTCGCCCGGGCCTCGACGTAGCCCTCGGTGAGGTGGATGTCCGCGCCCAGGGCCTTGAGCCCCTTGAGGTGCTGGTCGATGGGCCGCGCGCCAATGGCGCACCCGCCCGGCATGGACACGCGGGCCCGGCCGAAGCGGGCCACGAGCGGCCCCAGCACCAGCACGCTGGCGCGCATCGTCTTCACCAGGTCATAGGGGGCCTCGGGGTGGATGTGGCCATTCACGCCCACCTGGCAGATGTCCTTCTTGCGGGCGGTGAGCCGCTCCGCGTCGCAGCCCATGGTGCGCAGCACCTTGAGCATGGTGCCCACGTCCGCCAGGTCCGGCACGTTGCGGTAGGTGGAGGTGCCATCCGCCAGCAGCGCGGAGGCGAGGATGGGCAGCGCCGCGTTCTTCGCGCCCGAGGCCTGCACCTCACCGTGCAGCTCCTGGCCGCCCTTCATCACGATCTTGTCCATGGTTCCCTGCTTCTTCAGCCCTGTGGCCCGTCAGCCGCGGGCTGTGTCCCAAAAGCCATCCGCTCCCGCCGCTCCAGGTCCTTCTCCACGCGCGCGTCCGCGTAACCCGCGGCCCGCAGGAGCTCCAGGACGGCGGGGCCCTGTGTCTCGCCAATCTCCAATGCAAGGAGCCCGCCAGGCTCCAGCCAGCGCCGCGCGCCCGTCACCACCCGGCGGATGGCGACGAGCCCGTCCGGCCCGCCGTCCAGCGCCAGCTTCGGCTCGCGGCGCACCTCGGCGGACAGGGTGGGTATCTCCGCGGTGTCGATGTAGGGCGGGTTGGAGACCACCACCCGGAAGCGGGCGTCCGGGGGCACCGGGGCGAAGAGGTCTCCCTGGAGCACCGTCACCCTGTCCGACACCTTGAGGGCCTCGGCGTTCTCCTTCGCCAGCGCGCAGGCGTCCGGGGACAGGTCCGTGGCCACCACCGTGGCCTGCGGGCGCTCGGCCGCGAGGCTGATGGCGATGCAGCCCGAGCCCGTGCACACGTCCAGGGCCCGCGACGGCGCGTCCCTGGGCAGCACCTCCAGCGCCGCCGCCACGAGCAGCTCCGTCTCGGGGCGGGGAATCAGCACCCGGGCGTCCACCTTGAAGGTGCGGTTGTAGAACTCGCGCACGCCGGTGAGGTACTGCGTGGGCTCGCCGGCCAGGCGCCGCTCGATGAGCGCCTTGTAGGTGGCCAGCTCCTCCTTGGACAGCGGGCGGTCCAGGTCCACGTACAGCCTGACGCGGCCCACCTGCAGCACGTGGGCCAGCAGGACCTCCGCGGTGAGCCGGGGCGCGTCCACCTGCCGCTTCTCGAAGTGCTGCGTCGTCCAGGTGATGACCTTGCGGATGGTCCAGGTATCGCCGCTCATGCGTCGGGAGAGGCGGGCCGCGGGCCGCCGCCGGTCTGCGCCTTCAGCGCCTCGGCCTGGTAGTAGGTCCGGCAGGCGGTGATGACGTCGTCGATGCCGCCCGCCATGAGGCCCGGCAGGTTGTGCACGGTGAGGCCGATGCGGTGGTCCGTCAGCCGGTCCTGCGGGAAGTTGTAGGTGCGGATCTTCTCGCTGCGGTCGCCGGTGCCCACCTGCGAGCGGCGGGTGGAGTCGCGCTCGGCGCGCTGGCGCTCCAGCTCCATCTCGTAGATTTTCGCCCGGAGCATGCGCAGCGCCATGTTGTAGTTCTTCAGCTGGCTCTTCTCCTGCTGGCACTTCACGACGATGCCCGTGGGCCGGTGCGTCAGGCGCACCGCCGAGTCCGTCGTGTTCACGCTCTGCCCGCCGGCGCCCGTGGAGCGCATGGCCTGCCGGTCGATGTCCGCCTCGTTGATCTTCACGTCCACCTCCTCGGCCTCGGGCATGACGGCCACGGTGATGGTGGAGGTGTGGATGCGGCCCTGCGTCTCGGTGGCCGGCACGCGCTGGACGCGGTGCACGCCGGACTCGTACTTCAGGTTGCTGAAGACGGCGTCGCCGGACAGGGTGAGGGTGGCGTCCTTCACGCCGCCCGCGTTGCCCGCGCTCATGTCGATGATTTCCGACTTCCAGCCCCGCTTGTCGGCATAGCGGAGGTACATCTGCATGACCTCCTCGGCGAAGAGGGCGGCCTCGTCGCCTCCGGCTCCGGCCCGAATCTCCAGGATGACGTTCTTCTCGTCATTCGGGTCCTTGGGCAGCAGCAGGAGCTTCAGCTGGGACTCCAGCGTCTCGCGCTGCTCCTTGAGGCCGGGCAGGGCCTCGCGGGCATAGGCCTTCTCGTCCGCGTCCGAGCTGCCGAGCCAGGCTTCCACTTCGTTCAGGTCGGCCAGCACCTTGCGGTAGGTGCGGAAGGTGTCGACCAGCTTCTCCAGGCCCGCCCGCTCCTTGGAGACCTTCTGGAGCCTCGCCGAGTCGCCGAGCACATCGGGGTTCGACAGGTCGGCGGTGAGGCGCTCGAACCGGCGCTCGACGTCTTCGAGTTTGTCAATCATCGTTGTGCCGGGGGGTATTGCCCCTTTGTCCGCCCTCTGGCAAGGGTGGGCGGAGTCAAGATAATCCTTGGCTGCCTGGGCGGTCGCATGAAAGAAGGGCCGCCCTCACCGCCACTGGCGGTCGGTTTCACATCACCTACCCGGAGTCCTTCCACATGCCCGCCCAGAAGGGAAATCGTTCCAAGAAGAAGGTCGCCAACCGCGCCAAGGGTCGGAAGGCCCAGCTGAAGCGCCGCCGCAGCCGCGCCAAGAAGGGCCAGTCCAACAACAAGGTCTAGTTGGCCGGCTACTCCCTCCCTCGGGCTTCGGGGGAGGGAGGCGGACGGGCCCACGGTTCCAGCTCGGGCAGCATCCGCCCCATGGGCTGGGACGACTCGGCCAGCAGTCGCATGACATCTTCCGCCTCGGCACCCGTCACGGGCACCGGCTGGAAGGGGAACTCCGGGAAGCGGTCGGAGCGCAGGGGCAGCACCTCGCTGGAGAGGTAGCCGCCGGGCCCGAAGCGGGCCTTCCACAGCGCGCTGCGCTTGTCCCGCGGGTTCCAGTTCCCCCCGAAGACGAAGTTCCCCAGCGAGTAGACGACGGGCGCGCCCTGGTACAGCTCCATGGACTGGAGCACATGCGGGTGGCTGCCGAGCACGCCGCTGGCGCCGGCTTCAATCGCCGCGTGGGCCAGCCGCACCTGGTAGGGCTCCGGGGTGTAGGTGCCCTCGCGGCCCCAGTGGAAGAAGGGCAGGACGACGTCCGCCTGCTGCTTGGCGGCGAGGATGTCCTCGCGCAGCATCCGCTCCATGGCGTCCACGTCGGAGAAGTGCCCGGCCACGCCCGGCGTCGTCTCCGTGGCGTAGACCTCGGGCGGCTCGATGTTGCGCTCGCCGAGGAAGAAGTACCCCAGGAGCGCCACGCGCACGCCGCCCACGGTGACGAGGGCGGGCCGGCGGGCCTCGGCGAGGTTTCGCCCCGCGCCGAAGTAGGGGATTCGCGCCGCCTCCAGCGTCACCAGGGTGTCCACCAGCCCCTGGGCGCCGAAGTCCATCAGGTGGTTGTTGGCCAGGCTCACCACGTCCACCCCGCCGGCCACCAGCGAGCCCACCAGCTCCGGCCGCGCGCGGAAGTTGAAGTTCTTGGCCAGCTTCTCGCCGCCCTCGGTGAAGGGGCACTCCAGGTTGACGACGAAGAGGTCCGCCGCGTCCCCCAGCGCCTTCACCTCCTTGAAGCCGTAGGCGAGCATCTCCTCGCGGGAGCGGCCCTTGGCCACCTGGGCGTCGAAGTACGTCTGGTGGTTGTGGCCCAGCGTTACGTCGCCGCCCACCACCAGGGTGATGGGGCGGGCAGCGGGCCCGCGTCCGGGCGCCCCGGCGGCCAGGGG
>JBKGHK010000554.1:0-6854 GCA_046520375.1 Pyxidicoccus sp. 3LFB2 | reverse complement strand
CCTCCAGCTCCGCCGCGCCTCGGCAGGCCAGGGGAAAGCTAATGCCGGGCGCCGGCGCCAGCCGCTCGGCAAGGGCCACCAAGCGCTGCGTGCGACGCGCGTCCCCCAACTGCGCGGACGCATACTCTTCTCGAAGCGCAGGCAGCTGGGCTGAAGAGCCAGCAGGCACTTCGGACGCGGCGGGCTTTGGGGGCAGGCGCATCTCCAGCCAACCGGCCTCGCAATCTGTTGAATCCTAAGGAATGTTCGTTCCGGGGAAGTCCGCGCCCGGCAGCTCCAGCGCGCGCCGTGCCTCGCGGGGAACCCAAGCGTCCCGGAGAATTGCAGCCTCCGAGAAAGTTGGGGTGGGTGGGCGGCTTCGCCCCTGGTTCGGTGAGGGTGTCGACCCCGGCCAGGGAAGCGCAAATGCCTGTGAGGGCCTTACGCGCTCACGCGGTCTGCCAGAACAGGGAGAAGGCATCGGGCGCGTGGCGCGCGGAGCAGGCGAAGACGTAGGCGCGGCCAGCGCCCCCCAGGTTGAGGTCGTCCTCGAACTCGGCGAACTGGAGCACCAGTTCGCGCGGGGCTCCGCAGGAGCACGGCCCCGGAATGGCCTCGTCCTGCACCCAGTCCGCGAAGCCTCCCACCTGGATGTCGAGCCAGCCGGACATGGCGGCATACAGGCTGTACTGCTCGGGCGTGGCGACTCCCCCGGGCATCCGCACCGACGGGCGCGCCTGCCACCCTTCCACCGCGTACGACTTCGCGAGCCTCGGGCCGGTGGGCTCCACGGTGAGCGTCAGCGTCCCGGCGGGCCGTGGCTGCACGAAACACCGCTCCGCGCCCTGCTCCACCTCGAAGCAGGGGCAACAGGATTCCCCCGTCGCCTTCGCGTCCACTCGCTGGCAGAGGAACACATAGAGGAGCCCTTCCTCCGGATGGCGCAGTGGACGCTCGGGCCCCACCGCGACCTGCATGACGAACGTGAGCGGCTGGCCACAGCGCCGACAGCGCGGCCACTCCACGGGAGCGAAGAAGGCGGGTGGGCCTCCCAATCGCTCGAGCATGTCCACGGACGCTGACGATGCGCCCAGCTTTGGCGCCCACGCGGTGGCCACGCCATCCGCGCCAAAGACACGGCGGAGGTTCTGCTCAGTGAGCGCGTCCTCCGGCACCGGGGGCACGGGCGTGGTGGCGCGGGCCTCACGAGACGTGGCGGCCGGGCGGCCATCACGAGGCGTGGCGGAGGAAGGAGCCGCGGAGGCTCCGGAAGTGGAAGCGGAATGGCCACCACGGGGCGCGGCGCGGAGCCGGTCCGCCAGGAAGACGGCCACCGGGACCAGGCAGAGCCCCAGCAACAGGAAGGGCATGGCCCGTTCGAGCGGCAGCACCATCACGAGCGCGGCGGAGACCGCGGTCCACACGATGAGGGCTGCGAGCGTGACCCGAAGGTTCTTCACTGCCCGCATCGTGCCACGCCCCCGAGCGGACGCGCGGGCGGAATTCATGCCCCGCGGGCCAGGGTCACCCGCGGAAGCGCCCTCACCCCTCGGTCTTCTTCCGGCCCTTCTCGACGATGCGCAGCAGCCCTTCCTGCGCCACCGAGGCCACGAGCCGCCCGTCGCGGGTGAAGATGCTCCCCCGCGCCAGGCCGCGCGCGTTGCCCGCCCACGGACTGTCCAGCGAGTACAGCAGCCAGTCATTCACCTTCAGGTCCCCGTGGAACCACAGCGCGTGGTCCAGGCTCGCGCCCTGGATGCCCGGGTTGAAGAAGCTCGTCCCATGCGGCAGCAGCGCCGTGCCGATGAGGTTGAAGTCGGACGCGTAGGCCAGCACGTACCGGTGCACCTGCGGGTCCTCCGGCAGGTCGCCATCGGCGCGGAACCACACGTGCTTGAGCGGCTCGCGCTTCTCGGGGTTGAACGGGTCCACATACGCGATGGGCCGGATTTCAATCGGCTTGTCGCAGAGGAACTTCTCCCGCATCCGCTCGGGAATGCGGTGGGCCTGGCGGCTGAGCAGCTCCTGGTCCGTGGGCAGCCCCTCCGGGCCCGGCACCTCGGGCATGGTGGCCTGGTGCGAGAAGCCCTGCTCGTCCCCGTGGAACGACGCCATCAACGTGAAGATGGGCTGCCCCTTCTGGATGGCGACCACGCGCCGCGTGGTGAAGCTGCCGCCGTCTCGCACGCGGTCCACCGTGTAGACGACGGGCAGGCTCACGTCCCCGGCGCGCAGGAAGTAGCTGTGCAGCGAGTGGACGTGCCGCTCCATCGGCACCGTCTGGCTCGCCGCCGACAGCGCCTGCCCCAGCACCTGGCCTCCGAAGAGGTTGCGGAAGCCCAGGTCCTGGCTCCGGCCACGAAAGAGGTTCTCCTCAATCGGCTCCAGCTTGAGGAGCTCCAACAGCTCATCCAGCACTCGGCTCATGGCCTCGTCCTACCCGACCCCGGGTCCCCCTGTCTCGGGCGTCCGCGCCGCTCCTTCGTTGAGAAGCGGACCCGTGGGCCTTCCTCCTCCGTCGCGACATCTGTTGGAGCGGATTCCTGGCGACATGGACATGGGTCTGTCGCGTTGCGCACTCCGGCCCGGAGCGCGGGTTCCTGGCGACGTGGACATGGGCCTGCCGCGTTGCCCACTCCGGCCGCGGAGCGCGGATTCCTGGCGACGTGGATAGGCGCCTGCCGCGTTCCGCACTCATGGCCCGGAGCGTGGATTCCTGGCGACGAGGACGCTCGAGCCATCCTTCGCGCTCGCCACATGAAGGGTCGGGCCCTGGGGACCGGCGGGTCTGGCGTCTGGCCCGGCCTTTCTACCTGTCGGCGCTTCCTGGAGAGGGGTTGCGCAGCTGAGGCATCTGCCGCCCAGCGGGCACTCCGAGTGGTGTCGGGCCAGAATGGCGAAAGTCGAGTCCGAATGCTCGGAGGTTCACGGCTGCACGGGCAGCAGTGTCTCGGCGGAAGGGGGGGCTCCGGTGAGGGTGCGACCACTCGCGCTGCTACCCGCCACTCCGTGACAGGGTTCAAAGGCTCAGGACTGCGTGGGCAGCAGGGCCTTGAAGGGTGGTTGCGTCTCCAGGGAAGGCGCGGCCACTCGCGCCCTCACCATCCACTCCGTGAGCGAGGCCTGGAACACCGACTCGAACGCGCGGATGCCCAGCTGGTCATACCGCCCGAGCACCGGGCGGAGCGGCTCGGGCCACTCAGCGGGGTCCACCAGGAAGCGCGCGGACCGCGACGTGCGCTCCTCATGGCGCGTGGGCGTGGCGCGCAGGCGCTGGAGGTAGTCGTGGGGCGGGCCTCGCATCGCCTCCAGGCCCTGGACGATGCGCTTCAGATAGCCCGGGTCCGGCCGCAGTCCGGGGCGCGTGACGGTGGGGCCGTAGAAGCAGAAGCGCTCACCGTCCTGCTCATGCCACACGAGCCGGTAGCGGTTCAGGAAGGGCATCTGCTCGTAGTAGTGCATCCGCTGTGCATCACTCGCCGTCAGGGTGAGCAGCTTCCCCCAGACGAGGGCTCCGGGCGCGGGCTCCACGCAGGCGAAGCCCACGCCCTCGCGGGGGCTGGGGGCGTCGAAGGTGAGGCGCCAGTCACGCAGGCAGAGCGGCTGCACGGCGAGCGGGCGGACGTGCCTGTCCCGCAGCAGCGACGCATCCACGATGGCGCCGTAGCCGAACATCCGCACCGGCGTCGGGTCCGGCCGGAGCGCGCCTCGCAGGTTCGCGGCCTCGAATCCCGCCCGCCAGGCGATGAGCCTCCACATCCGTTCCTCCTCGGGCACATGCCCCTGGGGGCAAGGGTGTGCACGATGGTGATCACTGCCCACCGCCCCCTCGGACGCGCCCCTGTCCCCGAGTCACCTTGTACTGTCCGCCAATGGAAGCGCGGCTGCCGCCTTGCGACGGCGCAGCGCCCCGGGGCCTACGCTGCCAACATGGCGGAGCGCATCGTCTTCGAGCACACGGTGGAAGCACTGTTCCTGCGGGGCCTGGGCGAGCGGGTGACGCCGCAGCTGAAGTCACGGCTTCGCGAGGAGGGCCTGGACCTGGACCGCAAGCTGCTGCCGGGCTACCCGCAGGAGCTCTTCACCCGGCTGTTACAGCTCTCCGCGCAGGCGCTGTACCCGCGGGCGCCGGAGGAGGAGGGCCTGTGCCACCTGGGAGAGCGCCTCATCGAGGGCTACCAGGAGACGTTGGTGGGCAGCGCGCTGTTCGGCGTGCTGCGCCTGCTGGGCCCCCGGCGGATGCTGGAGCGGACGCAGAAGAACTTCCGCTCGGGCAACAGCTACACGGAGGCGCGCACCACCCTGGTGGGCGAGCGTGAGGTGGAGCTGTGGATGAACGAGCCGAATGCCTCGCGCTACTTCACCCGGGGCACCGTGCTCGCCGGCATGCGCGCTTCCGGAGCGAAGGAGCCTCGCATCGAGGTGCTCCGCTTCGACACCGAGGGCACCACGTTCCGGGTGACCTGGAATCCGTAGCGCCGGGCCCTCCGCCCGCACCGCTCACTTCGGCTGCACCCCCGACGCGCACAGCTTCGTGCACATCGCATTGGAGATGCACGTGTCCGTGCACGGACAGAGGATCTGCCCGATTTTGCAGGTGGACGGAATGGACGTGACGCACGCGCCATTCCTGCAGGCCCTGCCCGTGGCGCAGGCGGTGCCGCAGCCGCCACAGTTGCGGCTGTCGCTCTGCACGTTGACGCAGGCGCCCGAGCAGAGCGTCATCCCCGTGCCGCACCTGCACGCCCCATTCACGCATTGCTGCGTCGCCGGACAGCGGAAGCCGCAGGCCTTGCAGTTCTGCTCGTCCGTGTCTGTCTCCACGCACTGGCCTCCGCAGAGGGTGAGGCTCCCGGTGCAGATGCAGCGGCCGTCCTCGCAGACCTGGTCCGCACCGCAGCGCGTATTGCACGCACCGCAGCTCTGCGCGTCCTTGCGGGTGTCCACGCAGCGCCCGTTGCAGAGGGTCAGGTTGGAGGGGCACTGGCAGCGACCGTCACGGCAGAACAGCCCCGCGCCACACGCCGCGCCGCAGGCCCCGCAGTTGCGGTCGTCCCTGCCCGTGTCGAGGCAGACGTCGCCACACCGCGTCTGCCCCTCCGGACAGGCGCCCCGGACGCACTGGCCCGCGCTGCAGTCCTGGCCCTCGCCGCAGGCATTGTCACAGCGGCCGCAGTGCTCGTCGCGGCTCCGCGTGTCGACGCACACGCCGCCACAGCGCTCCCGTCCCTCCGCGCACTGGCAGCTTCCCGCCTGACAGCTCTCCTGCGGGCCGCATGCATTCCCACACGCGCCGCAGTGCTTCGGGTCCGCCTGGACGTCGAAGCACCCGCCCTCACACGCCACCTGTCCGGCGGGACATGCCTCGGGCGCGTCTCCGCGCAGGGCGAAGAAGAGCGCCAGGGCGCCTGCGACAATCACCAGGCCCCCCACCACGAGCCACCACCACGGGAAGGGCTTCACGGGCAGTGGCGCGGCGCGGGCCTCGACGGCGATTGTCGGTCCCTCCGCGAAGCGCTCGTCGGGCAGGTCCACGTCCGCCACCACCAACTGGAAGGTGTACGGGCCCGGAGGTGTGCCGGGGGGCACGTGGACATCCACCGTGAACACCTCGGTGGCGCCCGGTGGCATGTCACGGAGGGGCTCACCCCGGACGCTCAGCCACTCGGGCTTCAGCGGGGGCGCGGGCAGCAGCCGGGCCCCCGCGTGCATGGCGCGGTCGGTGACGTTGGAGACGGTGAAGGCAATCTCTCCGTGACCGTCCGGCCCCAGCGACAGGGTGGGGGAGGGAGAGGTGATGGCGAACTCGCGCGGCATGTCGGGCGGCGTCCTCCGCGCAGGGGATTCGGCGTTCGGCAAGGGTAGGCCGCCGTCGAATTTGCGGAAGGGACACCCGGGGGCAGGTCAGTGCCACCTGGCCCACACCTGCACCTGCGCGGGCGCTTCAGCGCGGGAAGCGCCTCACTTCAGGACAGCCGGTCCGCGCCGGGCCTGCCCACTTCGCGCGCCGCCTGCCGGTGCTGGGCAATCCGGTTGCGGGCCCAGGCCGGCGCCAGCTCCAGCTCCTCGGGGAAGAAGAGGTCCTCGCCCAGCCCCTCGACGTGGACCTGGATGAGCGGGTCCTCCGGGTACTGGGTGGCCGGGTCGTCGAACACGAGCCCCACCACCACGCCCGTGCGGCCGAGGAACCGCTGGCTGATGGTGCCATCCGCCGAGTGGCTCACAATCGTCACGGACTCGCCGATTCTCACCGGCGCGCCGTCCACGTCACTGCAGATGATGAGAGAGGGGTCCTGGATCATGGCGCGTAGGAACGGGGTTTGAGCGACTTCGAGATGACCAGTGCCGCGACGGTGATGAGCCCCCACGCCAGCAGGTGGTAGCCGGCGACATGGCGCCAGCCCTGCGCGCACGCGAGCTCTCCCAGGAAGGCGCCCGTCGTCCCCACCGCCAGGCCCGCCACCAGGGCACGCATGGGCTGGAAGACGGCGCTGCGCAGGGCGACCAGCGCCACCACCAGGGGCACCATTCCCGCGCCGAGGTGGCCCAGCGTGCACACCCACTGGGGCAGGGTGGACGCCGTATGCGTGCCCCGCGCGAGCACGAGCATGGCCGCGGTCACCATCGCCAGGACGATGCCCAGCCGCTGCAGCCCGCGTCCTCGCGGCGACAGCGCTCCCCAGGTGCACACCGCGCAGGTGACGAGCAGCAGCGCCATCAGGTGCGCGCGGCTCATCAACAGCTCCATCGGCGCCGCGCCCACGGCGCCCAGGACGATGCCGATGACGAGCGCCAGGCCTCCCGAGGCTCCCATCAGCCACGCGGCCTGCGTGCGCCAGCGCCGCACCGGCCGGCGCAGCGACAGCTCACCTCGG
>JBKGHK010000553.1:0-6871 GCA_046520375.1 Pyxidicoccus sp. 3LFB2 | reverse complement strand
GCCCGGGCTCCGTGGCGCTCGCCCCGGCCTCGGAGCCGGGAGCGGCGGCCGGCTCGGGCTCCACGGCGGGAGTCCCGCCATCGGCCTCGGGGGCCTGCGCGTGCGCGAGGAGCGGAATGTTGAGCGCCAGGCACGCCACGGCCCTGGCGAGGAAGGTCCACCGCATGCTCCGCCTTCCGCTCTCTCCATCGAAGAGAGAAGGCCACCCGCCCGTGCCGTTTGCGTGGCGCGGTCGAACCCCTGGGCAGGTCTCCTGGCTGACGGGCTCCGGAGTCAGGCGCACGCCGCGCCATTCCAGAAGGGGGCTTCCGCCTTCCCCCGGAGCGCCGCGAGGCCGCTGCCGGAGTGGCGACTGACCGAAGTCCCCAGCCCTGACCTCAGGGCTGCTCGTTCACAGTGGCGGGACCGCGCCGGAATCTCACCGGCTTCCCTCTTGAAAGCCCGACATGGGCACCCAAGGGCGCACCCCTTCTAGGGGGTCACCCCCCGCGCGTCAAGCGAGCCGCGGGACGGGGTACGGAGGAGCGGACGTACTGCTCGAAAGCCTCCGCCTGGAGGAACAACAGGTCCACACCGCCCAGCCGCAGCGAGGCCCGGCGGAACAGCGGCGTGGGCCGGCCGGGGAGAATCAGCACCCCGTCCTGGTACGTCCCGTTGTGGCTCTCCAAATCCGTGACGCTCCACATGCCCGTGTGCGGCTCCTGGCGGAAACGCGCGTGCATGCGTGACACGGTGGGCTCCGACACGACGATGTCGCACTCGGAGCTGCGGCCCACCGTCACCTCGGACGCGTGGGTGCACGGGCGCGTGCGGACCTCGAAGACGAGCGGCTCCACCGAGCGGGACTGGGGTCTGCGCCCCGACTGCGTCAGGCCGTGCGTGTGCATCACGGACGCCGGCAGCGCGGGCACCGACTCCCACACCAGCACGGGCCAGTGAAGGGAGTGCAGCAGCGACTCACGGTCGCCCAGGAGCTGCGAAGCCAGGGTGGAAAGGCGATGGAGCACCGGCTCGTTCCTCCAGCGCGGGAAGCGGCGGAGGCCAACCTGTGCACGGGGGTTCCCAACGGACACCCCCCGGCTTCGAGATTTCGCGAGACGCAACCGCCCCCGTGGGCAGGCCCGGCGTACGCGGATCAACAGCTCACGAAGGTGCGACACCTGCGACAAGGTGCGCCCTCGTCCAGGGACGTGCGCTCAGTCCTCCGCCGCGCCCGCGTCGCCGCACGGCACGCCCGCGTCGCTTGCGTCCCGGCCACAGTCGGGCAGGACGCCCTCGTCCGGAGGCGGAGCCCACAGCCCGTCCGGCCCCTCGTCGTCCGTGAACTGGGGGCTCGTGCCCGAGTCCGGGGTGAGGATGTAGGCCACCGGGTCCTCCACCGCACAGCCCTCCGCGCACGCCAGGAGCCCCGCGATGAGCAGGGGGCCGGCGAAGCGTGAGCTGCGGGAACGCGGAGCGGGAGGCATGCGAGTCATCGTTCTCTACTTTCGCGCAGGCAGGGCGCTCACGGGAGGATGAGGAACGCGACGGACAACCGGGGCTGCACGGCCCAGCCCTCATGGAGCGGCATGAAGCCGTTGTTGTCGACGTAGCCCAGGATGGGGCGGCCGAAGACGACGTCCATCGAGGCGGTGCCCTCCAGCGCGAAGCGCCGCGACAGGCCCCAGCGCACGGAGGTATCGGGGCCCGTGAGGAGCGCGGGAACGAGGCGCGGCGCCGGGACCTGGACGCCGCCGAACAGGGGGAAGGAGGACCGCGCGAAGACGCGCAAGGCCGTCCCCAGCCCCACGCCCCACCGCAGTCGCTGGGTGCGCAGCACCGCCGCGTCCAGCCAGAAGCCGAAGGTGTACTGCTCCAGCCGCACGCGGGTCCGCGCGTCGAAGATGTCGTCCCGCAGGCCCGCCATGAACTGGAAGCGGAAGCGCAGCAGCGAGAACTCCCACCCCGACCCGAGCAGGAACCCCTGGTGGCCCGCCGGCGAATATCCATCCAGCGCGGCCAGGCCGCCCACCATGAGCTGCCACTGCACGGAGGAGCGCGGCGCATCCGTCGCGGGCGGGGCCGCGGGAGCATCCATCACGGCAGGGGTCGGCGGCTCCTCGGCCCACGAGGCCGAGCCGACGAGGAGCGCCACCACGAATCCGAGCCGAAGCCACCCGCTGCCCGATGCCATGCCCCGGACGCTAGCGCCCGGGCACACGGCGAGGGAAGGCCCACGGGGACCGACCTTCCAGATGCTTGACGCGGAGTAGGGCTGAGTTGACGGGCGAAGGGTTTCGTCCCTCACCGCTGAACACTCCCGGCCATGCGCGGCGCATCCCAAGCGCGGCAGGGCCCCTGCCCGGTGTGTCGCGGCCGGGCATCGCACTCCCCCGCCCGGGCGACGCGGCTCGCGGAAGGAACGTTCGTTCCACCCAACCGCTGCTCCGAGGAAGCCCGCGGCTCTCGCCCACCGAGAAGCCACTGGAGCATCCACGCCCGTCCTGCCCGCGAGACGGCTTTCACGAAGCTGCACGGTGCGTCGCGTGCCCCTCCGAGGAGAGCCGCGCTGGCATGCCGCCTGCTCATGCAGCCGTCGACCTCAGGCGGTCGAACTGACGAGGCAGCCGCGCCGTGGTGGCGCGGTGAGAAGCGTGGAGGTGGATGATGCTGACGGCGGGAAAGCGATTGGCGGTGTTCTCCATTCGTGAGGGCAAGGGCGGGAGCATCTGGGTGCGGGCGGGCAGCGCCTTCGTGAACAAGGATGGCTCGCTGAACGTGCTGCTGGATGTGCTGCCCCTGGACGGGAAGCTGCACGTGCGCGAGGCGGCGGAGAAGCGGGACGCGGCGGCGGCGGGCAGCCGGTACGCGGGTGAGCCGGGGCTGGACTCGATGCCCGTGGGGGGCCACTCGTGAGGGCGCTGTGCGCGGTGGTGCTGGGCCTGCTGCTGTGCGGCCCCGGCGTGGCCGAGGCTGGCAAGCTGCGCACCCAGTACACCGGCACGGTGAACCTCAACGAGGCGACGGCGGAGCAGTTGGACCTGCTGCCGGGCGTCGGTGAGAAGGCGGCCCAGCGCATCATCGAGCACCGCAAGAAGCGGCCCTTCCAGCGGGTGGAGGAGCTGGTGCGGGTGAAGGGCTTCGGAAAGAAGAAGTTCCTCAAGCTCAAGGCGCACCTGGCCCTGGCGGGGCCCACCACCTTGAGGGTGGAGCAGGTGCTCGCCCCTTCCGAGGGAAAGGAGGTGGTCGGCACGAACAACTGAACCCCTGAATCAGAACTCCGGCAAAGGGGCCGCCGCCCGGGACTCTCCTCTCCTGGCCCGGCGCGGCGGCCCTGTCGTTTGACGCCGCGTCAACGAAGTGCAGGTAAAGTTCGTACAAGCCGGGACGCCGGGCGCGACGGTACATCGTCGCCGAGGCTCGACCCCTGACAGCCCTCCGGCTGCGAGAAGGAAGCTCCGATGAAAGACAGCGTGAGGCAGGCGACTCCCCCGAAGCCCGCGGCGAAGTCGCTGAGCTCGACGTACGTGCACCTGCGCGACGACAAGTCCGCGGCCGATGTGGAGGTGACCCCGACGTTCTGGCAGGAGCTGGGCAGCGGCGAGCGGCCCGGGCTCGACGCCGGGCGCCTGCTCATGCAGCTCGACTCCACCGAGGACTGGCCCACGTGGGAGATGCACCCGGCGGGCGACGAGGTGGTGTTCCTCATCTCGGGCGCGGTCGAGTTCGTGCTCGAAGTGGACGGCAAGGAGCAGTGCGTGGCGCTGAAGACCCCGGGAGACTTCGTGCGCGTGCCACAGGGGGTGTGGCACACGGCGCGCGTGGCCAGCCACTGCTCGCTCGTCTTCGTGACGCCGGGCGCGGGCACGCAGAACCGGCCCGCGTGACGCCGTGAAACCAACCGGGCCCTCGCAGCTCGGGGATTGACGCCCCCCATTCACGGCGGACATAGTGACGGCTGAATGTTCCTCCCGCTCCCCACGACTGGCGCCCAGAGCTGCTGCTGCGGCTGCCGCGTGGCGTGTGCCTGCTGCTGTCTGGCGGGCCCCGAGCTCCGGGAGAGCGCGTAACGCGTTCCTGAACCCTCCCGTCGCTCGCGCGGCCCGCCCTCCAACGAGGTGTCGGGCCGCTTCCATTTTCACGTCCTGAAGTCCCCCTCTCCCACCACGAGGCCCGCAAATGAAGGCAGCCAACATCCTCCAGACCATCGGCAACACCCCGCACGTGCGCATCAACCGCCTGTTCCCCTCGCGGGTGGAGGTCTGGGCGAAGCTGGAGCGCTCCAACCCGGGCGGCAGCATCAAGGACCGCATCGCCCTGTCGATGATTGAGGACGCCGAGGCCCGGGGCGTGCTCACGAAGAACAGCGTCATCATCGAGCCGACGTCCGGGAACACCGGCATCGGCCTGGCGCTGGTGGCCGCGGTGAAGGGCTATCCGCTCACCCTGGTCATGCCCGAGTCGATGAGCATCGAGCGCCGCCGCCTCATGGCCGCCTATGGCGCGAAGCTGGAGCTCACCCCGCGCGCCCAGGGCATGAAGGGCGCCATCGCCCGCGCCCAGGAGCTGGTGGCCCAGACGCCCCACGGGTGGATGCCCCAGCAGTTCGAGAACGCCGCCAACGTGGAGGTCCACCGCCGCACCACCGCGCGCGAAATCCTCCAGGACTTCCCCGAGGGGCTCGACTACCTGATTACGGGCGTGGGCACCGGCGGCCACATCACCGGCGTGGCGGAGGTCCTCAAGGAGCGCTTCCCGAAGCTGAAGGTCTTCGCCGTGGAGCCCACCAAGTCCCCCGTGCTCAGCGGCGGCGCGCCGGGGCCCCACCCCATCCAGGGCATTGGCGCGGGCTTCATCCCGAAGGTCCTCCGCACGGAGCTGCTGGACGGCATCATCCAGGTTCCCGAGGAGGAGGCCTTCGACTTCGCGCGCCGCGCCGCGAAGGAGGAGGGGCTCTTCCTCGGCATCTCCTCGGGCGCGTCCCTGGCGGCCGTGCAGCGCAAGCTGGGCGAGATTCCGGACGGCAGCCGCGTGCTGACCTTCAACTACGACACCGGCGAGCGCTACCTCTCCATCGAGACGCTCTTCGTCTGACGTCCCACCGCGTCAACGGAGGGCAACCAGGGAGGCACACGCCCTGGGCGGTAGCCAACCCGGAGGGGCTTGGTAGGCTTCGCCGCCATGAACCGACGCATTGCGAACCTGCTCACGGTGCTGCCCGTCACGGCGGCGCTGGTTGCTCCGCCCGTGCTCGCCTGCACCAGCATGCTGGTGTCCAAGGGGGCCACGGTGGACGGCGCCACCCTGATGACCTACTCGGCGGACGCGCACGAGCTGTACGGCGAGCTGTACTACACGCCCGCGCGCCGCCACGCGCCGGGCGCCATGCGCGACATCATCGAGTGGGACACCGGCAAGTTCCTCGGCCGCATTCCGCAGCCGCCCGCCACGTACTCGGTGGTGGGCAACATGAACGAGCACCAGCTCTCCATCGGCGAGTCCACCTTCACCGGCCGCGAGGAGCTGGAGGGGACGGAGGGCATCATCGACTACGGCTCGCTCATCTACATCGCCCTGGAGCGCGCGAAGACGGCGCGCGAGGCCATCCAGGTGATGACCTCCCTGGTCGCCGAGCACGGCTATGCCTCCACGGGCGAGACGTTCTCCATCGCCGACCCGAAGGAGGCCTGGCTGATGGAGATGATTGGCAAGGGCAAGGGCCAGAAGGGCGCGGTGTGGGTCGCCCGCCGGCTGCCGGACGGGTACATCTCCGCCCACGCCAACCAGGCGCGCATCACCGACTTCCCCCTGAATGATTCGGAGAACGCGCTCTACTCGAAGGACGTCATCTCCTTCGCGAAGGAGAAGGGCTGGTACAAGGGGCCGGACGACAAGTTCAGCTTCGCGGACGCGTACCACCCGCTGGACTTCGGCGGGCAGCGCTTCTCCGAGGGGCGCGTGTGGAGCATCTTCCGGCGCGCGGCTCCGAAGCTGAAGCTGGGCGTGGAGTTCGCGGACGGCTCGGCGCCGGGCAAGCGGATGCCGCTGTGGGTGAAGCCGGACAAGAAGCTGTCCGTGCAGGACACCATGGCCCTCATGCGGGACCACTTCGAGGGCACCCCGCTGGACATGACGAAAGACGTGGGCGCCGGCCCGTACGCGGCGCCCTACCGCTGGCGGCCGATGACGTGGGAGGTGGACGGCAAGAAGTACGTCCACGAGCGCGCCATCTCCACGCAGCAGACGGGCTTCTCGCTCGTCGCGCAGATGCGCCAGTCGATGCCGGGCCCCATTGGCGGGGTGCTCTGGTTCGGCGTGGATGACACGGCGATGACTGTCTATACGCCCATGTACGCGGGCATCCGCGAGGTGCCGAAGAACTTCGCCACGGGCGTGGCGAGCCGCGGGAAGTTCTCCTGGGACTCGTCCTTCTGGGTGTTCAACTGGGTGTCGAACCAGGCCTACGCGCGCTGGAGCGACATGTCCGTGGACGTGCAGCGCGAGCAGGGCGCGCTGGAGGGCCAGTTCCTCGCCGACCAGGCCGACGTCGAGAAGGCCGCGCTGGAGCTGTACAAGCGCAGCCCCGAGGAAGCCCGCCAGTACCTCACCGCGTACTCGGTGAAGCAGGGCGAGAAGGTCCACAACCACTGGCGCAAGCTGGGTGAGACGCTGCTCGTGAAGTACATCGACGGCAACGTCCGCGACGAGCAGGGCAAGGTGAACCACCCGAAGTACTCGCAGGAGTGGTACCGGCGCATCGCGAAGGAGAAGGGCAAGGCGCTGGAGATGCCGCCCGAGCCCAAGAAGGAGGAGCCGAAGCCCGTCGCCGCGCCGGCCGCCCCGCGGCTCCGACGATCACGTACGCGCAGCTTAAGGAGGCCGGCTGAAGACT
>JBKGHK010000552.1:0-6882 GCA_046520375.1 Pyxidicoccus sp. 3LFB2 | reverse complement strand
CGGATGGCGGCACGCCGGATGGTGGCACGGGCACGGACGGTGGCACGCCGCCTCCGGACGGTGGCACGTCGGGCGCCTTCACGCTGGAGCCCGTGCACACCAACACCACGCACGAGGTGCTCGCGGTGGACGGCGCGGGCACGATGTACGCACTGCCGCTGGACGGCAGCCGCTCGAGCCTGATGGCGAGCACCGACGGCGGACGCACCTTCGCGGTGCGCGGGCAGAGCGGCGGCAACCTCTGGGTGATGGCGGCGATGAAGAACGGCACGCTGCTGGCGGTGGCGAGCCGCAGCGGGGCCTACCAGCTCCAGCGCTCCACGGATGGCGGGCGCACGTGGGGCAACGCGGTGAGCCTGGGGAACTACCGCGCCCACGGCCCGCGCAGCTTCGCGGAGCTGGGGAACACGTACTTCTTCCTCGAGTACCAGACCTTCAGCTCCTCCAACACGCCGATACGGCTGTGGGCCAGCTCGGATGGCGGGGCCACGTGGGCGGTGCGCTCCACCCTCACGGCGCACCGGCATGGCTACTCGCTCTTCCCAGAGCCGACGACGGGCGCGCTGTGGGCCACGCTGGGCAGCAGCAAGACGCAGTCGGCGGTGCTCCGCTCCACGGATGGAGGCCGCAACTGGACGGTGATTCTGAGCGGGTACGCGGCCAACGGCGTGGCGGGCGTGGTGCAAGCGGAGGGCTCGCTGCTGCTGGGCCAGTCCACGTTGTACGAGCCCGAGCACCCGAAGCTGCTGCGCCTCTTCCCGAGCGGCCGGGTGGATGCGCTGCTGGAGCTGCCGGGCCCCGCGTACTCGCTGTTGCCAGTGCCCGGAGGTGGCTGGGCCATGGGGACGGGCTGGGCGAGCGCGGGAGACATCCACGCCTCCGGTGATGTGTACGCCCGCCTCTTCACCAGCGGGGACGGGGTGACATGGCGCGAGGCGCTGCGCTACGAGCGGCTGAGCAGCACCGCCTTCGCCCTGGCGGACGTGTGGGGTGTGCTGCCCTCGGGAGACCTGGTGGTGCGGATGGACAATGTGCGCGGCTTCGGCACGTCCGGCCGGGGCTTCCAGGTGCTGCGAGTGAAGCGCTGAGCACCCCGGTGCGCTACACCTCCTGGCGTGCGGTGTCCGCCGCACCGCCAGGAGGTGGCCGCCATGTGGGACCCGACGCAGTACTCGCAGTTTCGGGACGAGCGGAAGCGTCCCTTCTTCGAATTGCTGATGCGGGTGGACGTGGACGCGCCCTCGCACGTGGCGGACCTGGGCTGCGGCACGGGAGACCTGACGCGCGTGCTGGCCGGGCGGTGGAAGGACGCGCGGGTGTACGGCGTGGACTCGTCCGACGCCATGGTGGAGGAGGCCCGCCGCCGCCCGCCCCCCGAGTCCCTGCGCTTCGAGGTGGCGGACCTCGCGAGCTGGGCGCCGCCCGCGCCCCTGGACGTGCTCATCTCCAACGCGGCGCTGCACTGGGTGCCGGCGCATGACGCGCTGCTGAGGCGGCTGGTGGCGATGCTGGCCCCGGGGGGCGTGCTGGCCTTCCAGGTGCCAGCCAACTTCGAGGCACCTTCACACCGACACATCGACGATGTGCGGGCGCTGCCGCGCTTCGCCGCGAAGCTGGAGCCGGTGCGTCGGGGGCACGCGGAGTCGCTCGCCACCTACGAGGCGCTGCTGTCCGGCGAGGGGCTGGCGGTGGACGCGTGGGAGACGGCGTACCTGCACGTGCTGCCGGGTGAGGACGCGGTGCTGGAGTGGCTGCTGGGCACCACGCTGCGGCCGGTGCTGGCGGCGCTGGGGCAGGAGGAAGGGCAGGCCTTCCTCGACACGTTGAGGCCGCTGCTGCGCCAGTCCTACCCGAAGCACGCGCGGGGCACGCCGTTCCTCTTCACCCGCCGCTTCGTGGTGGCGCGGCGGGGGCGCTGAGTCACGTCACTGGGGCCAGTGGAGGACGACTCCGTTGTTGCCCACGACCCAGAGGTCCGCGGGGCTGGTGCCGGCGATGTCGTTGAACCGGAGGCTCGTGTCCTCGAAGACCTGCGCCCACTGCTGGCCGTCGTAGCGGTAGATGCGGCCATTGAAGGCGGTGGCGTAGGCCAGGTTCGCGCCGAAGGCGACGACGGAGGTCAGGCTCTCGACGTAGGTGTTGGGAAAGGGCATCCGGGTCCAGTCCTCTCCGTCCCACCTCAGGACGGTGCTCGACTCGCCCACCGCGAAGGCGACCTTCTCGTTCACCACCCAGACGCCATTGAGCCGTGCGGAAGACGCAGGCAGGTTCTCGTCCCGCTGCCATTGCCCCGAGCTGTGATTGAAGCGGTAGATCCGCGACTCCGTAGGGGCGAGGAACGGGGTGTAGCTGCCCACCGCGAACAGCGCCGTCCTCGAGACGCCGTGGATGTCGTACAGCAAGCCGACACGCGCGGTTCCGGGGGTCTGGATGTCGCCACCGTTCCAGATGAAGGTCTGCCCCTCGCCAGAGGTGCTCGAGCTGGAGGTGACCCCATGGATCTCCAGGTTGGTTCCATTCCGGATGCCAACCAGTCCCTCGACGGCGAAGCCCGTGGCATGCATTTGCACGCAGGTCGGGGACGTCCTGTCTTGATAGGACAGCCGGCCCCCGCTGGAGCCGAAGTGACCTCGGCCATCGTTGGCCGCGTCCACCCACAGCGCGTTCCAGGCGGTGGTGCTTTCGGCGCATCCAACCGTGATCATCTGGAAGGTATTGCTTCCAGGGGTCAGTGAAGCGCGGGCGTTGTTATTGCCCACGATTCCAACTCCACCGGGAACCACGGTGAAGACGGAGCGCCACTCCTGCGAGCTCGTGCCCAGCGTCTGCTGTGTCCAGGCGGGCGGGCCCATCGTACAAACCGCGGCGGCCTCGGGCAGGTTGTCGCAGTCGTTGTCGAGCCCGTCACACGCCTCCATCCTGTTGGGGTGCCTGAAGGGATTGCCCTCGTCGCAGTCGCCGCCCTGGCTGGCATACCCGGCGCCCGGAGAGACGCAGCCCGGGACGGCCGTGCCGCTGCCGTACCCGTCGCCATCCGCATCCGGGTACCAGCTGGGAACGGGGTCGGTCGCCACACAGGTGAGGCCCGTCCCGGCGGTGTTGCACTGCTGCCGCCCGGAGCACTGGCTGGCCGAGTCGGTGCACATCATCCCGACCTGCGAGAAGTCCTCGTCCCTGGCCTCGTCGCAGTCGTTGTCCAGGCCGTCGCAGGACTCCAGCGCCCCGGTGTACACGGTGTTGCGCGTGTCGTCGCAGTCATCATGCAGGCCCGTGACGTAGCCCGTGGGAACCCCGTTGCAGAAGGCCTCGGCCGGCTTGCTCCTGTCCCCATGGCCATCCCCGTCCCCATCCGGGTACGCGAGGACGGCATTCACCACGGTGCACTGCACGCGGCCATTGTCGCCACACTGGCGCGTGCCCTGGCAGCTGTTGCCCTCCGTGCAGGCCTGCCCCAGCTGGAGCTCCTCCCGGTCCGCCTGGCCATTGCAGTTGTCATCCACGCCGTTGCAGCGCTCTTCCGTCACGCCGGGGTGGACCGCGGCTGCGTCGTCATTGCAGTCCGAGCCGCCGGTGAGGATGGACACGTAGCCATCCTGGTCCTGGTCCGTCGCGAGCAGCTGCAACGTCGCGGGAGTCACCTGGCCCGCGACCACCGTGACACGCTGCGGTTTGCTCACCACGGGCGTCCCCGTGCAGGTGCGCTCGAAGGCCTGGGCCTCCAGGTCAATCGTGTTGCCCCAGTCCTCCCGGGGCAGCACCGCGACGATGAGGGAGCCGCCCGTGGGGCCGCCCTGGCCCTCCACGTCGTCGGAGAGCGCCTCACCCTTCCCACCCGCGTCACGCGCCAGCACCCGCACGCAGCCGGGCTTGAAGCCCTCGTAGGTCACCGTGACCTTCACGGCACCCTGGGGAGTCTCTTTCTTGCAGCCCGCAAGCGCGAGGAGGGGGAGGAGCAGCAGGACGCGTCGCATGCGGCGCATCCTAGCCGTGCCCTCCCGTGCCCCCAATCCCCGGTCCCCGCAGACCCGGCTCACCCAGGGTATGGGTGCCCGGCACCCAAAGCTGGTGAGGATGGGCTTCCCGACACGCCATCCTAGTGTCTTGGAGGACACGGGCCCCGTCCCTCGGGAAACGGCCGAGCAGGTCTTGGGGCGAAGAGGTGCATGTAACCTGTAGCGACAGTTGGATTGACGCGACTGGGATGACGCGGGATGAAGAGGCGTATGTGGCGACGCGTCTCGCTGAAGAACTACCGGAGCATCGAGAGCGCCGAGGTGGAGCTTGCGCCGTTCACGGTCGTCGTGGGACCGAACGGCAGCGGGAAGTCCAACTTCGTGGATGCGCTCGCGCTCGCCAGTGAGATTGCGTACGACGCCGAGGAGGCCATCAAACGGCGTGGTGGTATCAAGGCGGTTCGCCGCTGGGGCATTGCGGAGACCGAAGAGTCGCGTGTCACCGTGGAAGTGGCGGAGAAGCAGAGCGAGCTCAGCTCAAGGTGTGTCCGGCAATCCTTTGGACTGCTTCCCAGCGCTGAGTCGGGCTGGAAGTTCGGAACCGACCTTGTGGAAGCAGTGGATGCCGGAAAGGCCACTCGCTGGGCTAACAATCGAACCGTTTTTGACGCACTACGCTCTGGCAAACCCAGTGACGTGCTTGCGCCGACAACCAGCGTGGCGCTCCTGGCACGCCAGATCTGGCCGCAGCGATTCCACATTTTCTCCAGTCGGCGTCTCCAGCTCGACCTGGACGCGATGCGCGCGCCTCAGCAGCCGGGCCTGATTACAGCGCTCAAGGATGACGGGAGCAACCTCGCCAGTGTCCTACGGAAGCTGCGCGAGCAGGATGCAAGCGCGTTCGAGTTCGTGCTCCTGGCGATGGGACGCCTGATTCCCGGCCTTGAGGACATCCTCGTCGAGGAGGCTGGGGGCTTTCTGTTGCTTCAGTTCAAGCAGCGGCAAGCGGCGGGAGTCGCCACCTTCGCTGCAGCCAGCATGTCCGAAGGTGCCCTTCGCGCCCTGGGCATTATTGTGGCCGCATGCATGGTGTCACCTCCCGACCTCCTCATCGTCGAGGAGCCGGAGGTCGCCATCCATCCTGGCGCCGCCGCGCTCCTCTTCGACGTCCTCAAGCGCGCATCCAAGACTGCCTCCGTCCTGGTCACGACGCATAGCCCTGAACTGCTGGACGCGGCGCAGGACGAGGAGATCCTCGTATGCAGCTACCGTCGTGGAGCCACGCGCATCGGTCCTCTGGCCAGTGAGCAGCGCAAGGTCGTGCGCGAGGGGTTGTACAGCCTGTCCGAGCTTGCCCGCAGCGAGCCACTCCGAATCGAGGGCGAGGAGCCGGAGCTGCTCGACCCTCGTGACTTCACGCCGTGAAGCGACTCGTCTGCATCGTCGAGGGCCACGGAGAGCTGGACGCAGTCCCGACGCTCTGTGTCAGGGTCCTGGCCCATCTGGAACTCTACGACTGGTTCGTGGACCCTGCTCCCATCCGTCAGAAGCGCTCGGCCCTGGTGGATGCGCGCAAGCCCACGCCTCGGCCCTGCCGTGAGGAAGAGGTCATCAAGGCGATGGAACTGGCACGCCGACGGAGCCGCTCCGTGGATGCCGTCCTGTTGCTCTGTGACGAGGATGACGACTGTGCCGCGACGTGGGGGCCTCACGCGACAGGGGTGATGCAGCGCCTGGGCAATGGCGCAGCAGTCATGGCCGTCCACGAGTACGAGACCTGGCTGCTCCTTAATCGAACCGATGAAGAGCTTTCTGCTGCGGGCGTCCACGTCCCGGTGACAGGCCGCGGCGCCAAGGCGAAGCTGGAGAAGCTCATCCCGAACTACTCACCGACGGTTCACCAGGTAGTGGAGACCCGGGACATCGACGTGGCCTTCCTGCGCACCCGCTCCAGGTCCTTCGACAAACTGGTGCACTCCATCGCCGCACTGTGCGGGGCTCCCGGGAGCCCCGCCCGCTGACCAATGGAACCCGCGTCCTACCGCACCGACGGGAAGTCCGAGTGCACCACTTCCAGCCGTGCATCCACGGCGAGGCTCGCGGGCGTCACCAGCTCCAGGTCCAGGGGCACCGTCCCGCCGTAGCGCTCGCGCATGGGCTTCTCCAGCCCGGCCACCTTGAGCGAGCCCAGCCGCTCCATCTTCCCGTACTCCTCGCCCGCGCCGTGGGCGTACGCCTTGCGCACCAGCTCCGAGCAGTACATCGCCTCGTCGCCCCAGCCGAAGCGCCAGTCATAGGGCTTGCCCAGGTGCTGCTTCGCCACGTCCACCGCCTGCTGCCGCTGCGCCTCGCTCAGCGCCTTCGGCCGCAGCACCAGGATGCGTCCCTTCACGCCGCGCGCCTTCCACTTCGCGAAGGGCACGCGCTGCACCGGCTGCACGGCCTCCACCACCCAGGCGCCCTGGGGCGTCACCTCCACCATGCCCACATGGGACAGGGGGCTCTCCGTCGCCGCCTGGATGAACTGCGACTGCCGCGAGCGCGAGGTGTGCAGGACGATGTCGCCCGTCTTCAACCCCGCCTCCAACCGTGGCGCCGCAACCGCGCCGTGGGCACCGAGCCACACCGCCAACAGGACACTCCACCGCATCGACTCCATCCTTTCCGGCGCTTACGTGCGCCGGCCTCTCCACAGTGCAGCCGGGATGCCAGTCATTCCACGCGCGACAGGGGCACGTCCAACCGCGAGTGGTAGTGCCCCCCTTTGCTCTCGAAGAGCACCAGCCGGTCCACGCGGCCCTCACCGAAGTCCGACGCCTCCAGCGCCTGCGCGCACCGCGCGAGGGCCGGGTCTCCGCGCGGGTCCTTCGCGCGCGCCAGGGTGAGGTGCGCGGTGTACTCGCGGTGCTCGGGCTCGAAGCCCAGCGGC
>JBKGHK010000551.1:0-6886 GCA_046520375.1 Pyxidicoccus sp. 3LFB2 | reverse complement strand
CAGCCCGCGCAACCCTCGCAGCCAGCACAGCCCGGGACGCACACCGGGCACGGGACAGGACACCGCCAACGGCACGGAGACTCCCCATGAGCACCCGCACGACTGAGACCGCGCACACCTCGGGCCGCGAGGATGAAGCCTCCGGGACACCGGAACGCACGGCCTCCGCTGGCGGCCCCCCCGAAGAAGGAGCCGCCGAAACAACCCTGACCCGGCGGAGCATGCTGGCGACAGCGGGTGCCACGCTCACTGGGGGCGCGCTGTTGCTGAGCGGCTCCGCGGCGCGCGCCCAGTCGGACGTTCCCGGGGCCCGCAGGCCGCGCGAGGGCTCCGCCGCCGACACCGGCCAGCGATACGCGAAGCAGGACTGGCAGCGCCCCGGAATGCCAAACCGGGACTACCGGCCCGTGGTGGTGCCCAATGGCGCGAAGCTGCCATGGAAGGTGGTGGACGGGGTGAAGGTCTTCCACCTGGTGGCCGAGGAGGTGGACCACGAGTTCGCCCCGGGGTTGAAGGCCCTCTGCTGGGGCTACAACGGCCGGGTGCACGGCCCCACCATCGAGGTGGTGGAGGGGGACCGGGTGCGCGTCTACGTCACCAACCGGCTGCCTGCGGCCACCACCGTCCACTGGCACGGCATCCTGGTGCCCAACGGCATGGACGGCGTGGGCGGTCTCAACCAGAAGTCCATCGCGCCGGGTGAGACGTACCGCTACGAGTTCACCGTGCGCCAGTCGGGCACGAACATGTACCACTCGCACCATGACGAGATGACGCAGATTGCCCTCGGCCTGGGAGGGATGTTCGTCATCCACCCGCGCCGTCCCGTGGGGCCCCGCATCGACCGCGACTTCGCCATCATGCTGCACGAGTGGCGCATCGACGTGGGAACCCGCCGGCCCAATCCGAACGAGATGACGGACTTCAACCTGCTCACCATGAACGCGCGGGCGTTCCCGGGCACGGAGCCGCTCGTGGTGCGCAAGGGAGAGCGGGTGCGCATCCGCCTGGGAAACCTGAGCCCGCAGAACCACCACCCCATCCACCTGCACGGCTACCAGTTCCGCATCACCGAGACGGATGGCGGGCGCATCCCCGAGGGCGGGCAGTGGCCGGAGACCACGGTGGTCGTTCCGGTGGGCAGCACGCGCACCATCGAGTTCGTTGCGGACGAGCCTGGCGACTGGGCCTTCCACTGCCACATGACCCACCACACGATGAACCAGATGGGCCACGAGTTCCCCAACATGATTGGCGTGAAGGCGGGCGGGCTGGACGCGAAGGTGCGCACGCTGCTGCCGGGCTACATGACCATGGGCCAGACGGGCATGGCGGAGATGGGCGAGATGGGGATGCCCGTTCCGCCCAACTCCATCCCCATGGTGGGGGGAAAGGGCAAGCACGACTACATCACCATGGGCGGCATGTTCACCGTGCTCAAGGTCCGCGACCGGCTGGAGAGCTACGAGGACCCCGGGTGGTACGAGAACCCGCCCGGCACGCTGGTGGTGGCGGCCACCACGGACGAGCTGCGCCGGGACGGCATCGACGTGAGCGCCCCGGCCCCGGTCGAGCCCGGCTCGCCGTCCTAGCGCCGAGATGGTGCCGGGTCAGAGGCCGGCGCTGGCCAGCGGGAACGAGTCACGGGGGCTCGCTTGTTGGACCAGCTGCCGCAGGTCCACGCTCGGGTCCGCCAGCAGCTCTCTCTGGAACGTGAGGCCGTGGGCGATGACGGGCCGGAGCGCGAGGATGTCGCGCGGACGGGCGAGGGGGCCCGCACCCGGCGCGGCTCACGCGGCAGGGGCGGACTCATACCCGGCGCCCCGGAGCGCCTCGACGAGCGTGCCGACGTTCGCGGTCGCGGCGTCGTGCTTCACGAGCACCTGCCCACGCTCGAACTGCACGCTCACCTCCTTGACGCCCTGGACCTCGCGCAGCGTGGCGTCGATGTCGCTGACGCAGGACCGGCAGGACATCCCCTCGACCTTCAGGACGGTCTCTTCATTCGGCTTCATGGTGTGGCTCCATCAACGAGAGCGGCGTTCATCGCCAGCTCGCGAAGGGAGACGCAGACCGGGGCGGGCTCTTACAGGGGGGAGCGGGCCCTGGTGTAGCGAAGTGCTGTGCGGCCCGCTGGGGTTGGTTCCAGAGGATGCACATCGGTGCCCAGCTCGCGCAGGTCACCTCCGAGAGCCAGAAGAGGTGCTGGCCCGTCAGCAGCTCCAGCGGCACCAACCCCAGGGCGAGGAGGCCGGAGCGGTGGTCCTCCTCAGCAGTTCTGCCTCCTGTCGGCGATGATTGGCGCGGTCGGGCGTGGAGCGTTCTCCGACCCGGTGGTTTGTACGGATTCTGTACGGACCGGGCCGGTGACGTGCGAACGCCAGCGACGGCCTGCGGTCAGGAAGAATAGGGGGTTACGGCCAAGGGTTCAGAAGGTGAGGGGCAGGGCCGGGATTATGAGACCGCCGCTCTAACCAGGTGAGCTACCTGGCCGCAAAGTGACGCCCGTATAGCGGGACGGAAGGGCCGCCGCAAGGGCTTCGAAGCGGGATAACCCCAGATCGCAACGCCCATCTTCCGCGCTCTGGAGGGGACTGGGCGCCTGGAGGGCAGCCCAGAGGGCCCTTGGGTGCCGCGACGCAGCCAGCTTCACTGGCTCCTGTCTTCCAAGTCGCTGGGTCGGGACACGCTTTGCGTGTATTCCTTGAATCACGCGCCTTGATGTACGAGGTGGTGACCCGGAGAACAACATGACGCCGCGCTGGGGGACCGTGGTGTTGCTGGTGCTGCTGGGAACCGGCTGCGCGACTTCACGCGCGGTGTGGTTGGAGACGGGCGACGGCCACCCCATCGTCTACACGCCACGCACAGAGGCGCAGCCCGTGGAACTGGGCGACGACGAGTTCGAAGACGCCGTCCAGACGTTGGCGCGCACCGTGCCCCGCTCCTCGCGGCCAAGACAGGCGGCGCTGCGGCTGTTCAACCTGGGCGACCACCGCGCGTACTCGCATCCGCGCGGGAGCCTGGGGCTGGTCTCCGTCGAGGACCCGCAGCGGGGCCGTCTTCTCGTGACCGAGGAGTCGGACGCGGAAACAGAGCTGGAAAGCGCCTACGGACGGTGGTGCCAGCGCAAGAGGATGTCTGGCGACTGCCTGCACCTCCTGGATGAGAGCGTCACGTTGGACGAGGAGGGCAAGCGCACCCTGGCCTTTCGTCTGGCCCTGGACTCGGTCTGGGACGAAACGGCCGAGGCCCTGGAGGAGCTGACGGACAGGGAGGCCCTGGTGACGATGCTCGCCACCACTGGGGCCGTCTACCTGGGGCTGTGGTTGATACCCGAGCCGCTGCTCTCGAAAGGCCTCGCCGCGACGCTGACGGTGGCCCTCATCGCCTGGCTGGGCTGGGACACAGTGTGGAGCCTCGTGCAGGGCTGGCGGGTGCTGGCGAAGGAGGTGGAGGCGGCGACCACCTTCGAGCAGATAGAGGACTCCGGAGCGAAGTACGGGAAGGTGATGGGAAGGAACGCCGCGCGGGCGTTCGTCATGCTCGCCATGGCTGCACTGGGCGGCACGGCGCAGACGCTGGCTGCGAGGATACCGACGCTCCCTGGCTCCGCGCATGCGGCCCTGGTGGGAGCAGAGCAGGGCGGCTTCCGGCTGGCGGCGGCAGGACAGGTCACCTCCGTGGCGGTGGCACCGGGAGGCGTCATCACCATCGCGTTGGACCCGGAAGCTGTCTCGAAGCTGGCACGCGGCACGCGAGCCGTGGCGTCCGAGCCGGTGGCGACCGGTGCCCACGAGCACCACATCGCCACGAACAAGTGGTGGAAGTCCACCGCGAGCGACGGCCCGTGGTCGCCCAAGTTTCAGAAATTCTTCGACCAGGCCGGCATGTCGTTGGACGACGCGGCGAACAGGGTCCCAGTCAAAGGCCACAAGGGACCACACCCGAAGGAGTACCATGAGGCCGTATACGAGCAGCTTCGCGACGCCATGGAGGATTGCAGCGCCATGCATCAATGCAAAGAGGCGCTGACGAAGGCTCTTAGGGTGCTCGCCGAGGAGATCTCGACGTCGGGTACCAAGCTCAACAAGCTGGTCACCAAGAGCTAGGCGCGTCAGGATCGCTGCATGGCAAGCCGGTACTATAGGGTGACGGAAGATCTCGACATCCCGGGCCGATGGCAACTGGGTGCCCCAGTCGACCAGCGTGGCCAGACGGTGAACCCCTGGCAGTTCACCAAAGGGAACTCCATACAGCTAGATGCGGTCCTGAGGATGCCCGTGAGCAGGGGCGGGAAGCCCCTCGACTTCACGCTGGCGGAACTGGACATTCCCGTCATCAAGCCCAATGTCGCGGCGATTTTGTCGGAGATGGCTCCAGGTGACGTGCAGCTCATCCCGGTGGAGATCGCTTCGCAGCCGGGGGCGCACCGCATTCTCGTGGCGACTCGACTCGTCCGGTGCATTGACGACAGCGCCTCGGAAGAGGTGCGCTACTGGAAGCCGGAGGATGGGCGCCCGGAGAAGGTCGGCAAGTACCGGGCGGTGTCAGGCATGCGAATCGACCCGACGAAGGTGGGAGACGCCAAGGTCTTCCGGACCTGGGGGTGGACTATCGCGCTCATCGTGTCCGAGGACATCAAGGAGGCGCTGGAGCGCGCGGGCGTCACGGGCCTGAAGTTCAAGGAGGTCACAGGCCCGAGCGCCATCAGTCCGGAGGAGCGCGAACGGAACCGGCGGCTCATTGAGCTGCGGGAGCAGACGGACGCAGCCCGCCACGCCTTCTGGCGCACCCTGGGGAACCTGGACCAAGAGGTCATCATCCCCATCGTCGTCGGTGGTGGCTGGCCGGCCCGGCGCCAGGTCTGGCGCGTCATCCATCGCCCCGAGGGGCGGACCCTGCTGGTGACGGACGGGCTGTCAGACTTCTTCGCGGACCGCGCGGAGCCGTCCGTGGGCTTCGGCCTGGAGCTGGCCCTGGAGACGGACGAGCCCCTCGGGGAGGCCGAGAAGAGCTGGCCCCTGCTGCTCCTGGAGCGGGTGGGGAACGAACTCGCGGAACACGAGCGGGTGCGCGAGAAGGTGCGGGCGGGCTTCCTCTCCATGGAAGTCATGGGCCAAGGCCTGCCCGAGCCGCTGCTGACGAAGGAGGGCCGGGTGGGGGTACTACTGGGAATGGAGTCGAGCACACTGCCAGGCTGTTTCAGCATGCCGGCTGGAGAGGTGCGGCTGGTCACCGTCAAGGTGTTGATGCCCGTGGAGCTGGCGTACCTGCTGGAGCACGGGAGACACGGTCGGGACGAACTGGTGCGGCGCTTCGCCCGGGAAGGGCAGGAGCACCTGTCTCGCGCATGGCGCCAAGCCGTGGTGTGACCACCGGCCAGTTCCAGGCGCTGGGAGCTGACCGGTGCCGTCATGGAGACGCTGGAGCTGGGCCCGGCGTCAGGCCTCCTGGACGCGAGGGCCGGACTGCTGCTCTTCGGCTTCGACGGCGTTGGCGAGGACGAGCTGCGCCAGGTGCTGGAAGAGGGCCGCTCCGGGCACATGAGGGCATTGCTGGGCGAGCCTCGGAGCGGAGGAGTGTATGCCCATGGCTATGCGGTGCCGAGCGTGAGGAATCCGTCTCGTCCGTGCCGGCCGCCATCAAGCAGCACGGGCCGCCCCGCCTCCAGGTCGTCTACTTCCCCGGCGTGGACCGCTACACCCACGTCGCCCGGGACGCCCTGGCCGAGCAGAAGCGCTACGTGCGTTTGACATCAGGTGTGCGACTCAGTGCGGCGCGCCTGACGGGCCCTCCAGCTCGGACTCGGCCCGTCCCAGGTGCTGGCCCAGCTCCTGGAGCCGCTGGCGGTCCGCGGCGTCCTTCTCGTCGACCAGGGTGCCGGCCTCTTCCACCAGGCCGCGCAGCCGGCGCAGGCCGTCGCGCAGCAGCAGCTTCTCCTCCGGCGACACCGCGGAGGTATGGGTCAGGTGGTCCACCACCGCGTCCAGCACCTGCGCATGGAGGTGGGCCTCGCCCACCTTCGCCGTCACGCCCGTGCGTTCCAGCATCCGCCGCGTGGGGGACATGAGCCGGGCCAGCTCCAGGGTGACGTCGCGCTGCGCGAGCTCGTCGTGCAGGCTGACCAGCATGTCGGCTCCGGGGACGTCCAGGTCCGCTGTCACCTCCAGGTCCAACAGCACGACCTGGACGCGGTGGGGGGCCCGGCGCAGCCGCTCGATGATTTCGTCCCTCAGCGAGGTGGCGTTGGCGAAGAAGATGCCTTCGTTGGGGCGGAGGATGAGCATGCCCGGCACCGTCAGCGGGCGGGGCGTGTGCCGCAGGTCGCTGAAGGCGAGGGTGCCCGGGCCGCGCCCCAGCTCGCTCAGGCGCGGCACGCTGGCGCGGTACACCGTGAGGAAGAGCGACACGCCCACCGCCAGCAGCAGCCCCGGCAGCACGTCCAGGGCGAGCACGCCGAGCAGCGCGACCGCGGCCCCGAGGAAGTCGGTCCGCCGCAGCCGGTACAGCCGCCGCAGCTCCCGCACGTCCATCATGCCCGAGACGGCCACCACCACGATGGCGCCCAGGGTGGCCTCGGGCAGCAGGCGGAAGAGCGGGGTGAGGAACAGCGCGACCAGCAGCGTGAGGCCCGCGGCCAGGATTGCGGACACCTCCGTGCGCGCCCCGGCCGCGTCGTTGGCGGCGGACTTGGACAGGCTGCAGCCGATGGAGAAGCCCTGGAAGAGCCCGGCGCCCAGGTTGGCGGCGCCCAGGCCCACCAGCTCCCGGTTGGCGTCCACCTCGTAGCGGTGGCGGGCCGCCAGCATGCGCGCGGGGCCAATGGCCTCCGCGAAGGCCACCAGCGCGATGCCGCAGGCCCCGGGCAGCAGGGCCAGCAGGT
>JBKGHK010000550.1:0-6895 GCA_046520375.1 Pyxidicoccus sp. 3LFB2 | reverse complement strand
CACCACGTACACGGCGAAGGCGCACAGGAAGAGCGCGACCAGCAGCGCCGCGCCGGACAGCCGCCAGATGAGCCCCTGCTCCGTGCGAGCGGAGCGCGGCGGTGGACACCAGCGTGGCCGCCGCCCAGCTGCTGCCACCCCGCAGGCGGATGGGGGTGAAGACGGCGACAGCCTCCGCGCGCCCGAGCCCCAGCCGCTCCGCCTCCTCCTCGCCCAGGGGCAGCGTGCCGCGCTCGCCCTCCTTCATCCGCGCGGCCATGGACGCGAAGCCCGGAACGAGCATCCACTCCGCGTCCAGCCGGCGGTACCAGTCGGCCACCGTGGCGTCGCTGGCGGACATGGGCTGGCCCATGGCGCCCACCAGCAGCAGGCGCGCCTCGGGGTCCGAGGTGACGATGCGCAGGGGCGTGAAGAAGGACTCCGTGGTCCACCAGCACCGCCACCGCCGCCCGCGGGCCGCCCCTTCACCACCGGCAGCGCGGTCGGCCATGACACGCAGCCAGCCCTGGGGCTCGCCCAGCCGGCGGGGACGTGGTGACTGGTCCCCCGGAGGCCGCTGCAGGGCACGCCTCGCCGCGTCCGCCATTTGCGGAAGCACGGTGCCGCGGGCCATCTGCTTGCCCGTGCGCCGGTCCAACAGGCGCAGCCGCTCGCGACCTTCCGCGTCGTACGAGACGATGACCTTGTACTGCCCCACCGCCTCCAGCAGGGCGCGCAGCTCGCGCCGGTGCTCGGCGTCGGTCCCGGGCTGGGACAGCAGCTCGCCCGCGAAGCGCAGGTCCTCGCCCACGTCGTCCAGCGTCTCCGCCACCCCGCGCGTGGCCTCGTCGAGCTGCGCCTGCCGGTCCACCGCGAACTGCCGCGCCAGCGCCGCGCGGTTGCTCTCCAGCAGCGTGAGCACACCCATGCCCACGCTGGTGAGCGCGGCGCACAGCAGCAGGATGGGCAGGAGGGCGTACCGCATGGGCCGGAGAGTCTTACCGCGCCCCCACACCCGCTTCCATCCAAGCCGCTCCAGTCGGACGCCGCCCGAGCGTCCGGAGGCTGGCGGAAGACACAGGGGCGGGACAGGGGACGGCGAGCGCCGCCCGCCTGCCCGCCGCTTTGGACTCAGCAGCCCGTGTCGTGCGCCTGCAGGAACAGGGTGCGGTCCGTGACGTCCACGGTGCCGTTGCCGTCCGTGTCCGCGTCCAGGCTGCCCGCGTTCCAGGCGTTGAGGAAGGCGTCCCGGTCCGCGTCGTTCACCGTGCCGCTCACGTCGTAGTCGGAGGGGCAGAACAGCTGGAGGTCCAGCGTCCACGACGCGGACGCGGTGCCGGAGCGATGGTCATTCGCATCCACCAGCGCCGACGCGTCCCCCTGCAGCGTGTACTCCCCCGCCTTCACCCAGCCCCGGCGGCGCACCGTGTCCGAGTCCGTGTTGCCGATATCGATGGAGAGCACGGGCACGTCGGAAGTCAGGCCGGCGATGTGGACCAGCGCCGTGGAGCCGCCGAAGGAGGTGCTGCCCGCGCTCGCGTTCGCCGTGGCCTGCGCGTCGCCAGCCACGGTGTAGCGGGCGAAGCGGTTGACCTTGAACGTCAGATAGAAGTCCGCGTTGCCAGTGGCGTACCCCCGCGCGGTGGAGGTCTGCGCGACGCCTTGGGCGGTGGCGGAGACGGACGCGGTGATGCGCGAGCCGGTGATCTTCGAGGTCTCCGTGCCGGCGCCCTGGGCGTCCACGTGGCTGTGCGTGTCGTCGTACTGCGGGCTCGTGCTGGCCTTCAGGACGAGGTTCTCGCAGAAGTTCTCGAAGCCGCTCGTGCTCCGCGTGCCCGAGTCGACGATGTTCGTGCCGTCGTCCGTGGCGGAGATGTGGGCGGACACCGAGCGGGTGCCCTCCACGGGGGTGAGGAACTGGGCATGTGCGGACGCTGCCGCGAACAGGGGGATGGCACCGGCCCACAGGGGGACGTGACGCATGGGTTGCTCCGAGGTGAGTGACGAGGTGAGGCGCGCACCATAAAGGGCCCGCCCGACGCCTTGCCTGCCCACCAGGTGGCCCCCTCCTGGCTCCCCGCACCATTCCTAATCCCCCGGAATTCCTGGCGAACTTCGGACCTCCAGGCAAATTCGACCCGCACACAGAGGATTGACACCCTGCGTTGAGCGATGCTACCTACCGGTCGGTAGGTCGTGTCCCGCGGGTCGGCGCACGGCCCCACGGGAGGAGTGCACATGACGGGCAGCGGGCGGAAGCCGGATGAGGGCGAGCGGTACCGGGCCATCCTCGAGACGTCGGCGCGGCTCATCTGCGAGCGCGGCTACGAGGGCACCTCGATGCAGGAGATTGCCGCCGCGTGCCGGATGACGAAGGCGGGGCTCTACCACCACATCCAGAACAAGGAGCAGCTGCTCTTCGCCATCATGAACTACGGGATGGACGTGTTCGAGGAGCAGGTCCTCTCGCGCGTGCAGGGCATCGAAGACCCGGTGGAGCGGCTGCGCGCGTGCATGCGCCACAACATCCTCCTGGTGACGCGCGGGTGGAGCAAGGAGGTCATCATCATCCTCCACGAGCACGCCACGCTGACCGGTGAGGCGCGCGCGTTCATCGACGCCCGGAAGAAGAAGTACGTGGACTTCCTGGAGGAGGCCTTCGCGCAGGCCGCGCAGCAGGGCCGCATCCGTCCCGTGGACCCCACCATCGGCGCCTTCTCGTTCCTGGGCATGGTGCTGTGGGTCTACAAGTGGTTCAAGCCGGACGGGCGGCTGTCGGATGAGCAGATCGCCGACGGCATGGTGGACATGCTCTTCCCGCCCATCGTCGCGGCGGCCGTGGAGGGACAGCCGGGCACCTCGTCCCTGCGCGTCGTCCCCCGCTCCCCTGCCCCGACGGGGACCGATTCGGGCTCTGGCTCCAACTCCGGCTCTGGGGAACCGAAGTGAAGACGGCGCGGTGGTGCTCGTTGGAGGAGGCGGTGGCCTCCATCCCCGACGGCGCGACGCTGGCCACCGGGGGCTTCATGCTCGGCCGTGCGCCCATGGCGCTGGTGATGGAGCTGATGGCCCAGGGCCGGCGCAAGCTGGGCCTCATCTCGCTGCCCAACCCGCTGCCGGCGGAGTTCCTCGTCGCGGGCGGCTGCCTTGCGCGCGTGGACCTTGCCTTCGCCGCGCTGAGCCTGGAGGGCCGGGTGCGGCCCATGCCGTGCCTCAAGCGGGCCATGGAGGCAGGCACCGTCGCCTGGCGCGAGCATGACGGCTACCGCGTGGTGCAGCGGCTGCGCGCGGCGTCCATGGGGCTGCCCTTCATCCCCGCGCCCGACGCGGAGGTGTCCGAGCTGGCCGAGGCGGAGCCACCCCACTTCGTCATGGACCCGTTCACCGGGCAGTCCGTCGCGGTGGAGCCGGCCTTCTACCCGGATGTGGCGCTCATCCACGCGCGCGCCGCGGACGAGCGCGGCAACCTCTATATGGAGGACCCGACGACGGACCTGCTGGTGGCGGGGGCGGCGCGGCGGGTGATTGCCACGGTGGAGGAGCGCGTGGCGCGGCTGCCCCGGGTCACGGTGCCCGGCTTTCAAGTAGACCGCCTCGTCCTCGCTCCGGGCGGGGCGCTGCCCTCGGGCTGCGCGGGCCTGTATCCCCATGACGACGCCATGCTCGCGCGCTACCTCGCGCTGGCCGAGGCCGGCCGCGAGGCCGAGTTCCTGGCGCCGCTGATGGCGCGGAGGGCGGCATGAGCGCGGCCCCCGACATCACTCCGGCGGAGACGGTGGTGGCGCTGCTGGCACGGCAGATTGACGACGGCGCCGTGGTGGCCACGGGCGTGGCCTCGCCGCTGGCCATCCTCGCGATTGCGGTGGCGCGGGCCACGCATGCGCCGGGCCTGACGTACCTGGCCTGCGTGGGCGCGTTGGACCCGGACCTGCCCACGCTGCTCCCCTCCTCCGAGGACCTGGGCTACCTGGATGGCCGGTCGGCGGAAATCACCATTCCGGACCTCTTCGACCATGCGCGGCGAGGCCGGGTGGACACCGTCTTCTTCGGCGCGGCCGAGGTGGATGGCTCCGGCTGCACCAACATGACGGCCAGCGGCAGCCTGGAGCGGCCGAGGACGAAGTTCCCCGGCGTGGCGGGCGCGGCCACGCTGCGTCAGTGGGTGCGCCGCCCGGTGCTGCTGGTGCCCCGGCAGTCACGGCGCAACCTGGTGCCCGTGGTGCAGGTGGCCACCACGAGAGACCCGCGCCGGTCGGTGACGCTCATCTCGGACCTGGGCGTCTTCGAGCTGGGCTCCGCCGGGGCCCGCCTGCTCGCGCGCCACCCCTGGGCGACGGCGGAGGACATCACCGAGCGCACCGGCTTCGCGTTCAGCGTGCCGGAGGCGCTCCCCGTCACCCCGCTGCCGGACGCGCGCACGCTCGCGGCCATCCGCGCCATCGACTCGCGCGGCCAGCGGGACTCGCTCGTCGGCGCCTGACACCCCACGGCTCACAACGGATTCTGGAATCACGGAGGCATGGAGATGAAGGCTGTCGTGCTGCGCAGCTTTGGTGAGGCTGGCAATCTCAAGATGGAGAACGTCCCCGTGCCGAAGCCCGGGCGCGGAGAGGTGCTGCTGAAGGTCCACGCGTGTGGCGTCTGCTACCACGACGTCATCAACCGCCGGGGCAACCTGCCGCGCACCAGCGTCCCCGCCATCCTCGGCCACGAGGCGGCGGGCGAGGTGGTGGACGTGGGCCCGGACACGCCGGGCTGGAAGACGGGAGACCGCGCCGCCACGCTGCAGCGCCTGTCGTGCGGCGAGTGCGCGCTGTGCCAGAGCGGGCGCAACAGCCTGTGCAAGAACGACAACCGCTTCTTCGGCGAGGAGCTGCCGGGTGGCTACGCGCAGTTCATGGTGGCGCCGGTGGCGGGCCTGGGCCGCGTGCCCGCGTCGCTGCCCTGGGCGGAGGCCGCCACGGTGTGCTGCACCACGGGCACGGCGGTGCACACGGTGCGCACGCGGGGAAGGTCCGCGCGGTGAGACGGTGCTGATTACCGGCGCCAGCGGCGGCGTGGGCCTGTCCTCGGTGCAGCTCGCGAAGCGGGACGGGGCGCGCGTCATCGCCGTGACGTCGGGCGAGGCGAAGGTGCAGCCGCTGAAGGATGCGGGCGCGGACGAGGTCATCGTCTCGCGCGGGCTGGACTTCGCGGCGGACCTGCGCAAGCGCACGAAGGGCGCGGGCGTGGACGTGGCGATTGAAATCGTCGGCAGCGCCACCTTCGACCAGACGCTGAAGTCCATGGCGCCCGGGGGCCGCGTGGTGGTGGTGGGCAACCTGGAGTCGGGGCTGGTGCAGCTCAACCCGGGGCTCGTCATCGTGAAGGAGCTGGAGATTCTCGGCGCGTACGCCACCACCCAGCAGGAGCTGGACGAGGCGCTGCGGCTGACGGCCACCGACGAGGTGCGCCAGTTCGTCACCGACAAGGTGCCGCTGGCGGAGGCGGCGAGGGCGCACTTCCGGCTGGAGAACCGCGAGGTGGCGGGCCGGCTGGTGCTGGTGCCCCCCGAGGCGTGAACCCAAGCGGTCCAGTGACACGGATTCGAAAAGCGCGAAGCGGAAGCGAGGAGTGCCATGAAGAGACGCGTGGGAATCGAAGCGTTGGCGGTGGCGGTGCCGTCCCGGTACGTGGACATCGAGGACCTGGCGCGGGCGCGCGGGGTGGACCCGGCGAAGTTCACCTCCGGCCTGGGCGCGAAGGAGATGGCCGTCAATGACCCGGGCGAGGACACGGTGGCCCTGGCCGCCACGGCCGCGGCGCGGCTGATTCGCCAGCAGGACGTGGACCCGTCGCGCATCGGCATGCTGGTGGTGGGCACGGAGACGGGCATCGACCACTCCAAGCCCGTCGCCTCGCACGTGCAGGGGCTGCTGAAGCTGCCGCGCACCATGCGCACGTACGACACGCAGCACGCGTGCTACGGCGGCACCGCGGGGCTGATGGCGGCGGTGGAGTGGATTGCCGCGGGCGCGGGCGCGGGCAAGGTGGCCATCGTCGTGTGCTCGGACATTGCCCGCTACGGGCTGAACACCGCGGGCGAGCCCACGCAGGGCGGCGGCGCGGTGGCGCTGCTGGTCTCCGAGCAGCCGGACTTGCTGGCGCTGGACGTGGGGCTCAACGGCGTGTGCACGATGGACGTGTATGACTTCTGGAGGCCCGTGGGCCGCCGGGAGGCGCTGGTGGACGGGCACTACTCCATCAGCTGCTACCTGGAGGCGCTGTCGGGTGCGTACCGTGGCTGGCGCGAGAAGGCGCTCGCGGCCGGGCTGGTGCGCTGGTCCGGGACGATGCCCGGCGAGCAGCTGGCGCGCATCGCCTACCACGTGCCCTTCTGCAAGATGGCGCGCAAGGCGCATACGCAGCTGCGGCTGTGTGATTTGGAGGACGCGGTGGGTCCGGGGCCCGGCACGCCGGAGGCGCGCGAGGAGGTGGCGAAGTCTCAGGCCAGCTACGACGCGCAGGTGGCCACGTCGCTGGGGCTCAACGCGCGCATCGGCAACGTCTACACGGCGTCGCTCTACCTGGCGCTGGCGGGCCTGCTCCAGCGCGAGGGCGCGCAGCTGGCGGGACAGCGCATCGGCCTGCTGTCCTACGGCAGCGGCTGCATGGCGGAGTTCTACTCCGGCACCGTGGGCGAGAAGGCCGCGGAGCGGATGGCCCGCGCGGACCTGGACGCGGTGCTGGCGAAGCGCGAGCGCGTCTCCATCGAGGAGTACGAGCGGCTGATGAAGCTGCCCTCGGACGCGCCCGAGTCCGTGGCTCCGGCCCCCGGCGCCTTCCGGCTCCAGGAGATTCGCGAGCACCGGCGGCTGTACGTCGAAGGGACGTCCTGAGGCTCCGCGTGAAGGCCCCCGGGTTGCCGCGCTCGCGG
>JBKGHK010000054.1:0-25613 GCA_046520375.1 Pyxidicoccus sp. 3LFB2 | reverse complement strand
AAGAAGCCCGGCCCACGGGAAGAAGGGGAAGCCGGCTGGCCCTCGCGCTCCCGATGAGCTGCTGCAGCGGGCCCGGCAGGCCGCTGCCCAGGCGCCACATGGCCGCGCTCAACGCCGGGATGCCCACCGCCAGCGTCACCAGCACCACGGGCCGGCCCCAGCTCGCGGGCGCCAGCGCGAGCAGGGTGGAGCCCACCAGCAGCGCGACGCCGATGCACTGGAGCGCGTCGAAGGAGAGGACGTGCGTCAGCATCCGCTCCGACCACCCCATGTCCCGCACCGCGCCCCAGCCCGGCCAGTGCAGCAGGTAGCCCAGGAACAGCAGCAGCAGCGCCCGGCGCACCCGGCGGCCATACGTGTCCCGGGCCGCCGTGGGCTTCGTCCCCAGCGCCGCCACCACCGCCCAGCCGCTCACCAGCAGGAACAGCGGCGCGGTGACACCCCGGAAGGTCCAGTAGTGCTGCACCCAGGGCAGCGCGCGCGCCGCGGGCGTCAGCAGCGCGTCCAGCGTGTGCCCCATCACCATGGCGAGAACGGCCAGGCCGCGCGCCCCATCGAGTCCGGGGTGGCGGGCGGGTTGCTTCTCGAAGGTGAACGAGGGGCCGAGTCGTGTCACGCAACCCGGAGCATAGGCTGATGTGCGGGCGGCGTCTCGAAAACGCACAAACCGAGGGAATGGGCTTCACTCCCAGGCGAGCCTCCCAGACGGGTCGTGTGGTGCTACATGGCTGGGTATGCGACTGATTTCCTGCCCCGTCGTAATGCTCCTGCTCGCCCTGTCTGCCTTTTCCGCCCATGCCCAGGGAGACGAGTGGCTGGGCGAGGACAAGGCCAGGCACTTCGCGGCCTGCACCGTCCTGGCGGGGGCGGGCTATGGCGGGGGCGCGCTCGTCTTCGAGGCGCCCGCGGCGCGGTGGCTCACCGGCGCGGGGCTCGCCATGGGCGCCGGGCTGGGCAAGGAGCTGTACGACTCGCGCAGCGGCGGGACGGGCTTCTCCATGAAGGACCTGGCGTGGGACGCCGCGGGCACGGCCACCGGGCTGGGGGTGGCGTTCCTCGTGGACCGGTTCATCTTCGGGCGCGAGGAGCCGGAGCGGACGCCCCGACTGCGGCCCGTGGCGCTACGGGCCGTTGCCCCGGTCGTCCCCGGCGGGCGCCAGGAGTTCGGAGCCGGTACGCCGCTCCTCTTCGTGAGGCGTGGGAGCCCGGGGGCCGGCGCCGTGCAGGTCCTCGGCGGGCAGGGCGGGGTCGGCGACCGCTCCGCGCGCGTCCGTGACGGGCGCGGAGACTCCGACGCGCCGTCTCAGGAAGGGCATGGGGGACTCGGCGCCGCGCGTGTCCTCGACGGGTGGGACGCTGAGGCCTCGCGCCTTGCGCTCGACGAGCTGCACCAGCTTCTCCCGCTGCAGGCGCGGGTCCACCATCAGCATGGAGCCGCCCCGGCCGTCGCCGCTGGTGACGAGCACGGTGACCTGGCCTCGCGGGCACTGGTTCATGCAGCCGGTGGGGAGGACGCGGACCTGCTCGGACAGGCCCCGCTCGGCGAACGCACCCTGGAGCCAGCGCGGCAGGTCCACGCCTCCGCTGCGCGCGCCTCCGCGCACGAGGCACTTGCGGCAGACGAGCACCTCCACCTCTTCCTTCGCCTCCGCCGGTCCATTTCCGCCGTCGTCCCGCATCCATCCTCCTCCGCCTGGGAGTCGCTGCCGAGGGATGCTCCCCTGCGCACCCCTTGAGGGGCGGAGCGGAGCCCCATCGGGCCTGGAAGTGGGAGGTAGCCGCGCCCCCGCGCTTCCGCAGCCACTGCCCACACGTCCGTGCGCCGGGCGGGCAGGGGAGCGCCCGAAGGGTCGGGTGTGCTGATGGGTGCGGAAAGTCCGCATGAGGGTGCGCCGTCATGACGCGGAACGCCCCCTGCGTCACTGCTGTTACCGTCCAGCCCTGTCCCTGGTCTCTGTGGAGGGCCTTCCCCCATGCCCCGAAACCGGTTGCTCTCACTTCTGACTCTCACCGCCCTGGGCGCCACCGCGCTGCCCGCGTGTGAGCGGACGCCAGAGCCCTCCCCGGTGCCCGCGCCGGCTCCCGCCGCGGTGGCCCCCGCTGAGGTGAAGCGTCCCGCGCCCAAGCCGCTGACGCCCGAGCAGCTCGGCCACTTCTTCCTGCCGCTGCCCCCCGCGAAGGACGCGAAGCCCGCGCCGAAGGACACCGAGGCCCAGGTGGCGCTGGGGCGCATGCTCTACTTCGAGCCGCGCCTGTCGAAGAACCACGACGTGTCCTGCAACACCTGCCATGGCCTGGACACCTTCGGCGTGGACAACAAGCCGCTGTCCGACGGGCACAAGGGGCAGAAGGGCAGCCGCAACTCGCCCACCGTGTACAACGCCGCCGGCCACATCGCGCAGTTCTGGGACGGCCGCGCGGACACGCTGGAGGCGCAGGCCGAGGGCCCCATCCTCAACCCCGTGGAGATGGCCATGCCCGACGCGAAGCGCGTCGAGGCCACGCTGTTCTCCATCCCCGAGTACACCGCCCGCTTCCGCGAGGCCTTCCCCGGGGACAAGAAGCCGGTGACGCTGGCCAACGCCGCGCGGGCCATTGCCGCCTTCGAGCGCAAGCTCACCACCCCCTCGCGCTTCAGCCAGTACGTGTCCGGCCAGCACGACGCGCTCTCCGCGCAGGAGCAGCGCGGCCTGCAGCTCTTCGCCAGCACCGGCTGCACCACGTGCCACAACGGCCCGGCCGTGGGCGGCACGTCCTTCCAGAAGCTGGGCCTGGTGGAGGACTACCCGGGCCTCAAGGACAACGGCCGCTTCGACGCGACGAAGAACGAGGACGACCGGGGCAAGTTCCGCGTGCCCACGCTCCTCAACGTCGACAAGACGGGCCCGTACCTCCATGACGGCAGCGTGGTGGAGCTGCCCACCATGGTGCGGCTGATGGCGAAGCACCAGCTGGCCCGCACGCTGACGGACGCCGAGGTGGACGACCTGGTCGCCTTCCTCAAGAGCCTCACCGGCGAGCTGCCCGCGAAGGAACTCATCACCGCGCCGCCGCTGCCGCCCAGCACGAAGAAGACGCCCAAGCCGGACCCGTCCTGAGTCAGGCCAGGAAACGCGCCTGAAAGGTGCGTGGCGCCCCGCGCGTTGCTAAGCAGCGGGGCCATGGACCGAATGTTCTTCTACGCCCACTCCGGGCTGCGCTACCTGGTGCTGCTCGCCGGGGTGCTGGCCCTCGCCTATTTCGCCTTCGGGCTCGCCACGAAGCGGCCCTTCGACAAGGGCGGGCGCATCCTCGGCGCCTCCTTCGCGGGCCTGCTGCACACCCAGGTGCTGCTGGGCATCCTCGTGCTGGTGACGCGCTTCTACTACCCGGCGCTCATCGGCCACATCGTGATGATGGTCCTCGCCACCGTCGCCGCGCAGGTGTCGATGTCCGTCAACCGCCGCCGCCCCCAGCCTGGCTTCGTGCTGCCCCTGGTGGGCGTGGGCCTGGCGTTCCTCTTCATCATCGGTGGCATCATGGCCATCGGCCGCGGCGTGTTCACCACCACCGCGATGTAGCGCCCCGCTTCGCGCGAGCGCACTCCCGTCGCCGGGACGATGCTGCGCTCGCGCGGGCCTCGCGGCGCAAGAGCTGCGCCGTGCTGTCCGGGGCTCGTCCGCATGCTGGCAGGCGAGCTCCCAGCTCCTCCCATTGTCGTCGTGCGCGTGAGGGCTTGACCTTCTCGCAACGTCAACCTGTACCTTGCCCTCCAGTTGACCCGCACGAGGGGGAAACCCGATGGAGTGGTCTATCCAGGAGATTGCGCGCCTGGTGGGGACGACGAGCCGCACCCTGCGTCATTACGACGACATGGGGCTGCTCAAGCCGAGCCGCATTGGAAGCAATGGCTACCGCTATTACGACCAGGCGGCCCTCGTGAGGTTGCAACGCATCCTGTTGCTTCGGGAGCTCGGTCTTGGCCTGCCGGCCATCGCCGGGGTGCTCGAAGGTCAGCGGGAGACCTCCAAGGCCCTGATGACACACCTCAAGTGGCTACGGCAGGAGCAGGAGCGGCTGGCGCGGCAGATTGCGTCGGTGGAGACCACGATTCGCAAGACCGAGGGAGGAGAGCAGCTCATGGCAGAGGAAATCCTGGATGGCTTCGACAACAGCCAGTACGAGGAAGAGGTCGTCAAGCGCTGGGGTCGCGCGGCCTACGACAACAGCAACCGCAAGTGGGCGGCGTTGAGCAAGGAGCAGCAGCGCGACCTGATGGTCGAGCAGGAGCGCGTCGCCAGGGCGCTCGCCGAGGCGAGCGTGCGCGGCGACGATGTGGCCAGCGACGAGGTCCAGCAGCTGGTGCGCAGGCACTACACGTGGGTCTCCTTCTTCTGGACGCCCAACCGCGAGGCCTACATCAACCTGGGCGAGATGTACGTCGCGGATCCCCGCTTCACCGCGAACTACGACAAGCACGCCCCGGGCGCCGCGGCGTTCATCCGTGACGCCATGCGCGTCTTCGCCGAGCGGAACCTGGACTGAGTGCAGGCTCCGCTCCGTCCACGGCCGTTCATCCCCGGGCTCCTCGAGCTCGGAACGCGGCGCTGAAGCAGGGAAGGGGCGTGCCGCGGGCGGCCGGCCTCAAGGTGCGCGCCGGCCCGAGGACTCCCAGGACAGCGCGAGCTCGGTGAGCCAGGTGGAGGGGGACGCCCCTTCGTTGGTGCCCACGCGCAGGAAGGTTTCGCGCAGGGGGACGGCCGGGACGCGCTCGTGCCCATGGATGTGGGCGAAGAGCCGGGCCCAGGAAGGGCCCACCGAGTCGGGCGGCCCGGTGTGGACGAGCGTGGCGGCCTGCACCTCGGGCAATTCCTCCACGTGGACGCCTTCGGGCCGGGCACCGGGGACCAGGGGGACGCACCAGGAGATGTCCGCGTCGTCCTCGCGGTACTCGGCCTCGTGGTAGAGGCAGAAGGGTGCGCCGCCCACGTGCGGGCCACAGGCGGCGAACAGGCGCGGGAAGACCACCGACGCGTCCGAGTAACGCCCCCGGGCCCGGTGCACGGCGACACGGCTCCCTGGCAGCCACCGCTCCTGCAGGGGCGGTGGCGCGCGCAGGTACGCCTCGGCCTGCTCCTGGTGCCGGAGCAGCGTGTCCAGGGCCAGCACCGACCGCTGGGCGCTGGCCGCTTCGTCGGCGAGCCGGGCGCGGACCCTGGCGAGCTGCTCGGTCAGGGAGGCGCCCTGCTCCAGCTCCTCGAGCACGCCGCGAATCTCCTCCAGCGACAGTCGCAAGTCCCTCAGCGTGCGCAGGGTGTGCGCCTGGGCGATGTCGCGCTCGGTGTAGTAGCGGTAGCCGGAGGAGGGGTCCACGCGCGAGGGCAGCAGCAGGCCCTTCTCCTGGTAGAGGCGCAGCGCCTTCACGCTCAGGCCCGTGATTCGCGACACCTCGCCGATGGCGTACAGCAGTCCACTCACCGCTTCACCTCCGTGAGAAAGGCGCGCAGGGTGGCCGCGAAGGCCTCGGGTTGTTCCTCGAAGGGAAAGTGCCCGCTTCCCGCGAGCTCCACCAGCCGCGCGTGGGGCAGGGCTTCTACCACGCGCGCGGTGGCGGCACGTGGCTGCAGGTCCTCGGCGCCGTGGATGACGAGGGTGGGCGCGCGCACCCGGCCGAGCCAGGCACTCCAGTCATGGTGGCGCCCCAGGCTGAGGTAGAGCCCGAGGGACATCAGCCCTCCCGGGGTGCCGGAGTCCGGCAGCAGGGCTCCGGGGTGCTCCTTGCGCACGGCCTGGGCGTAGAGCGGACCGAAGCGAGCGAAGTGCGCGGACAGCGTGGCCTCGTCGTCCTTCAGGCGTGCGGCGAAGTCGAAGGTGTGCGCCATCCACGCCTCCATCGCCTGCTGTCCCTGCGTGTCCAACCGCGCGCGGACCTGGGTGAAGAGGTCCCCTTCGCCCGCGGGCATCGTCACCAGTGGCGCGGGCGCTACCAGTACGAGTGCCTCCACCCGCTCCGGCCATTCCGCCGCGTAGAGCGCGGCCACCAGCGCCCCGAAGGAGTGCCCCACCAGCGTGAGCCGCTCCTGTCCGAGCAGGCGCCGGATGCGCTCCAGGTCCGCCAGTTGCGCGGCGAGCCCCAGCTGAGCTTCCACCTGCTGCATGGCCTTCCATGTCCCATCCGGCGGCGCGCGGGTGAGGGGGCGGGAAGAGGCACCGCAGCCGCGCTGGTCATAGAAGTGCCAGCGCAGCGCATCGCCGGTGAGGCTGGCTGCGCGCCACGGGGCTGCGGGAGGAAGTCCCGGGCCGCCGTGCACGACGACGACGTCCCGGCCCTGGCCCACGGCCACGTGGTGCAGCTGCACGCCGGGAGCCACCCCCCAGCGGGAGGCGTCGGGCCGCTGTCCGGGTGGCACCTCCAGCGTCTCGCCCCGCGCGACCAGCGTCTCCTCCACCGTACCGGGCTGGAAGAGCCCGCGTCCCATCCACCACCACGCGCCCGCCGCCATGCCCACCAGCAGGACGAGTGCTCCCAATGCCCACGCCATGAGGTTCCTCCGCGACCGCTGTCTGGATGACATGCGCGGAAGGTGGCGGTCTCCCCCAGGGGGAGAGTCAAGCGTCCCGGGGCTGGCGCCGCTTTGTGTCGGGGGCTACAGCTCGCTCCAGGTGTCCTCGCGCCTTGCTGCCTCGACGAGAGCTTCCATTTCGGAGCGCTCCAGCCTTGCTGGCCGCGCCTGGAGATTCTTCACCAATCCGGAGTGGTGGAGAACCTCCACGTTCCTCGGTTGCTGCTGGACCTTCGGCTTCCGGTTGGCGAGGACGAGCAGCCCCTGCACCCACAGCTTCTGCCGGCCCGTGGCACCGAGCAGACACTGCCGGGTGCGCTGTGCCTCTGCCTCCAGTTCCTCCACATAGTTCCTGCGGCGCCTCGCCACCCTGATTTCAGCGCCGTCCACCCGGACGCTTCCGCTCAGCTTCTTCGTGTTGAGGACGAAGACACCTGGGGGGCCAATGACGAGGTGATCCAGGTTCGCACCGCGACGTCCTACCCTCACGTCGTGCTCGATGTGCCAACCCAGCGGGCGGAGCTGCTCCAGGATTGCCCCGACGCGCTCCTCGCCCTCTGCTCCCATTCTCCAGGACCACTCATCGGTCTTGAAGTTGAACAGCCGCGCGAAGAACGTCTTGATGGGCGCTGCGTCCGCGAGTTCCTTCTGCTTCTCCCGAGCGCTCTGGCCCGGCCGACGCCCGGAGCGAGTCGCCACCTGCTGGGGTTGCGGCTCCTGCTTGCTGAAGAACATGTCTCTTCCCCCCTTACGTCGCCTGGCTGTGATGCGCGAGCCATGAACGGTAGTGCTGTCTGTAGATTCAGTCGAGGTCCGCCAAGTTCCAGCGCTGCCTGCTCCTGGTTGCCAGGGACCTGCTCCACGAGCAGTACGTCCTTCAATTGCCATGGAGGCGCCGCGCTCCCGTGAGCGTCACGGCCGCTGCTTGGCTGTCATGCGCATCGCGTCTGTCCCACATCCCACTTGAAGAAGGACAACGAGGCCGAGATGCGTGCCGTTCCGCAGGCCGTGATGCGGAGCGTCACTGCCTTTACTGGGCTTCCCACTGAGAGCGGTAAGCTCATGGAGTTCCAAGGCTTTCTTGTGAGCTATCGCAAGAAGAAGAGAGTCGCCTTGACAGGTTTTGTTTCTGTTTGAAGTTGAGAAACTCCTGTCGGCCGCTCGTTGGCTGGGACGACAGCGATTTCCCAAGGAGCGTCCCATGACTGGATCGCAGATTCAAAAGCAAGGAGCACAAGGGGTCGAAGTAGGGACCGGGGGCGTAGCGCAGGTCGCCGCCGGAGAACTCCTACAATTCCTATCGACCTCCTACTCCATCATCCGGGTGGGAGATGGAGTGACTCCCAAGGGCTTCCCGGCAGCACTCCTCGCGTTCCCCTTGTTCCAGCCAGGTCCATTCCGTCTGGGGGTTTTCGACCTTGGGGCTATTCAGTGGGGCGCGGCGGCCCGGCACCTCGTCAGGTTGGCGTTGGGGGCACTCGATATGAAGCCCGACGGTTTCGGCAAGCCTCCGGCCGGCTACTACCTCTTCGCAAGTGGAGAGCCCATCGCCTATCACGCAGGAGAGATTGATATGGATAAGGATGGCGGGCAGGTTCTCCTGGCGTTCGCAACCTTTGTCGTGGGAGCCGCCTTCGAGAACAAGCAGATTGCCGGCGCTGCTTCCCAGGTCGCGTCGTGGAACGTCGGTGAGCGCGTCGTGAGTGCGTTCCAGAAAGCAATCGACGAGCATCGAAAGATCCAGCGCCGATAATCCCGGTTCCGACTTCTGTGGAGACCTCAAGCCGAAGCCACAGGGACCTCAGGGCGGAGCTTCTGAGGCAGGACGACATTGGGCCGTGAACGTGGAGCCGGACCGAGCTCCTTCAGGCTTGCACTCGTAGCCTTCCGGTAGTGCTAGGAACTGGAGTCATGACTGTCCGGGTCGCACTGCTGGGGCATGGCTTCGCGGGGCGGACGTTCCATGCTCCGCTGATTCGCGCCGTCGACGGGCTGGAGCTGCGGGTCGTGGCCTCCAGCCAACGTGAGAGCGTCGAGGCGCGACTGCCGGAGGTGACGGTGGTGGCCTCCGCGCTGGAGGCGGCCACACATTCAGGCGTGGACCTCGTCGTCATCGCCACGCCCAATGCGAGCCATGCGCCGCTCGCCGAGGCCGCGCTCCGGGCCGGGAAGCACGTCGTGGTCGACAAGCCATTCACCGTCACCCTGGCGGAGGCTCGCGCGCTGTGCGCGCTGGCCCGTGAGCAGGGGCGGGTGCTCTCTGTGTTCCACAATCGACGGTGGGACAGTGACTTCCTCTCGCTGCGCGCGGTGCTCGCGGACGGAGTCCTGGGGCGGGTGACGCATGTGGAATCGCGGTTCGACCGCTTCCGCCCCGAGGTTCGCCAGCGCTGGCGCGAGCAGGTGCTCTCGGGCGCTGGCGTCTGGTTCGACCTGGGGCCACACCTGGTCGACCAGGCGCTTCAGCTGTTCGGCTTGCCAGACTCCGTCACGGGGGCCCTGGCGAGGCACCGTGAGGGCGCGCAGGTGGATGACTGGTGCCAGGTCACCCTCGTCTACCCGCGGCGGCATGTCGTGCTTCAGGCTTCCATGCTCGTCGCAGGGGGGATGCCCCGGTTCGCGGTGCATGGCACCGGGGGCTCCTGGCTCAAGTACGGAATGGACACCCAGGAGGACCGGCTGCGCGCGGATGAGACACCCGGGGCTCCAGGGTGGGGCGAGGACCCTTCTCCGGGCCGGTTGTTGGACGGTGCGACAGGGGCGGAGCGTCCCTCGGTGGCGCTCCCTGGCGACTATCGCCACTACTACCGTGCAGTCCTGGACGCGGTGGAGGGAAGGGGAGCGAACCCCGTGACGCCCAGCCAGGCGCTGGCCGTCATGTCCGTGTTGGAGGCCGCGGTCCGCGCATCCGAGACGGGCTGTGCGCAGCGCCCGGACCTCACCGAGGAAGAGCGCGCCATGTTTTCAGCCGGGTCCTCCCGCGTGGAGTGAGCCGTGGGCTGACCGCTGGACAGTCGGCGCACGGTTCCCGCGTACATCGAAAGGCCAGCTGCTACGGTGGCCCGAGACTCCACCGTCGCTGTGCCTGTGAGGAACCCTTGAGCTCGAAGAAGCCCGGCCGCAATGACCCGTGCCCCTGTGGGAGCGGCCTGAAATACAAGGCCTGCCATGCCGCCGAGGACCGGGCGAAGGCCGCGCCGCCTCCCCCCGCTGCCCACCCCCTCGCTGAGGACCTCAAGGCCGCCATGGAGGTGCTCGGAGACCCCGACACCTCCCGCCTGTCCGGCTGCCTCGTGCGCCTGGGCGCGCTGCTCGCCGAGTGGGGCCCGCTCCCGGCCTGCGCTTCGACGCCAAGGCCTTCGCCGACCACGTCGGCCCCGAGCTGGCCCGGCTGTCCGAGAAGGAAGGCCAGGACGCCACCAGCGCCCGCCGCGAGCTGCTCGTGGGCACCGTGCGCAAGCTGGGACGCCCGCGTTCCTGGAGCAGCTCGGCACCGCCCTGATTGCCCGCGCCTCCGAGCCCGGTCGCTCCGCCGGAGACCGCCAGGCCCTGTGCGTCGGCGTCCTGTTCGCCTCCGCCTCGAAGCGGCTGGGCCGCGCCCGCCCCGAGGACATCCCCGTGCTCGACGTCGTCTTCGACGTCCAGTTCCGCGAGTGGAGCGCCAAGCACGCGGAGATGGTGAAGAAGTACGAGGCGCTCGCCGGTGGCTTCGCCGAGGAGACCCTCCCGCCCGAGGCGCGCGAGGCCCTGCAGCAGGCGCGAGACGGCGACGTGGACGCGCTGCTCCGTTATGTCCAGTCGGACCCCGGCATCGCCGAGCGCATCGCCCGTGAAGCGAAGGAGCGTGCCGCCCGCGTCGAGGCCCGGATGCGCGAGCCCGCGTCGTCTCCCGCCTTCGCTCCGGAAGAGGAGCTGTGGCTCACCTGTGTCCTCTGGGAGCCGATGCAGGCGCTGAAGTCCCTGCCCCAGGACGCGGGGCCGGAGACCCGGCGCGAAGCGGTGACCACGCTGATGCGCGCGGTGAAGGGCGCCCTCGACCCGGACTTCCTCGCGGGCCTCTTGGGGCGCCTGCGGGAGAAGGCGAAGGATGCGTCCCTCGATGAGGCCGCCCGCGCTGGCTTCATGGATACCGCCATCGCCTTCGAAGCCGAGCCCGCCCGCATGACGCTCGCCGCGCTGCTCACGTCCCGGCAGGAGGCCGTGGGCCGCTCGGCCGAGGAGATGGTCATGCTCGCCGACCTCAAGGCCCTCACCACCTGGACGCCGGAGAGCTTCGAGCCCTACCGCGAGCTGCTCACGAGCATGGGGCTGCCCGCGGCCGCCGCTCGCATCCAGCGCTGCCAGGAGTGGCTGCGCGAGCATCCGGTGACGCTGCGCGCGGAGCCGGCCTGAGCTCAGAGGCGGCGAAGCGCCGCGTCCGCCCGCCTCACGTGGTCCACGTCGAGCGTGTGCTTGCGTGAGTCCGCGGCGTCGTAGACCACGGTGACCTCCGCGCCCACCTGGAGCTCATCCAGCGGGCCTCCCGCGAAGTGGGTGGAGTAGACGCCCTCTCGCACCTGGCCCGCCTCGTCCACGAAGCGGTAGGTGAGCGTGCTGCTCCGCTTCCGCACGTGCTGGATGTGGATGACCCGTCCCGTGACGGGCACTCCGTCCCGGAGCAGCAGCCCCTGACGATGCGCCTGACGGAAGCCGTGCAGGCTCATTCCCGCGCCCAGCAGGGTGAACGCGAGGAAGCCCACCAGCTTGAAGCCCGGAGAGGCCCGTGGCTTGTGCGCGGCCGGGGTTCTTGAATGCAGCGGCCTGGCGACTGTCGGGTCATCGCTCCCGGACGGGCCCTGGAGCAGCTCTCCGCCGATGACCAGGCCCAGGGTCAACAGGACCAGGCCGGTGAGGATGCGCACGCTCGGGTTCTCACGAAACATCCCGGGACTGTACCCCGGCTTTGCCCGCGTCAGAGGGAGCGCAGGAACGCGACGAGGGCTTCCCGCTCGGACCTGTCGAGCGCCTTGAAGCGCTCGCGCGAAGCGGCGGCCTCGCCGCCGTGCCAGAGGATGGCCTCCTCGAAGCCGCGCGCGCGGCCGTCATGGAGCAGGCGGACCTGCTGGCTGACCACCTCCAGCAACCCCAGGCCCCACAGCGGCGGCGTCCTCCACTCGGAGCCGCTCGCCTCCGAGTCCGGGCGGCTGTCGGCCAGCTCCGGCCCCATGTCATGCAGCAGCAGGTCCGTGTACGGGCGGATGGTCTGGCTCCCCAGCTCCGGAACGTCGGCGACGTCTCCCGTCTTGAAGCGGGCGTGGTGGCAGGTGGCGCAGCCCGCCTGCTGGAAGAGCGCCTCCCCCTTCACCACCGTGGGCTCCGCCACGCCTCTGCGCGCCGGGACGGCGAGGAGCCGGAGGTACAGCGTCGTCCGCTCCAGCTCGTGCTCGGACACCGCGAGCGCCTGGGCGGGCTTCACGGCGAGACAGGACGCCTGCTTCGCCGTGCAGTTGCTGCTGGGCTGCAGGGGCGACGTCAGCCCCAGGTCCTCGGAGAAGGCGCTCGCCACCTGCTGCTCCAGCGAGGGTTGATTGGCCTTCCAGCCGAAGCGGCCCAGCTCGGCCTTGCCCGTGCGCGTGCTCAGGACGCGGTTCGGCCGGCCAGAGACTCCGTCACCATCGCGGTCCCCGGCATCCGCCAGGGCGAGGATGGCTTCCTCGGGAATGGCTTCGAGCAGGCCGAGCCCGAAGACCTGGGCGGGGATGCGGGGAGACATCATGACGTGCGGCGCCAGCCGTCCGTAGCTCAGCCGGGTGATGCGATGGCGGGGCTTGCGCAGGGTGTACGGCGTCCCATCCGCGTAGCGGCCCTTCTGCTCCACATAGGAGACGTGGACCGCACCCTCGGCCGGAACGCCCGGGACGCCCCGGTCATTGAGCTGACCGCCATAAACGGGCTCGGGCTGCCCCGAGGGCGCATCCGGCGACGGGACACTCAGCCGGACGAGCAGCGGTGCCTCCGTACCCACGTCCGGAGCGGGCCGGCCGCGGCCGTCCTTGAAATGACAGGCGCCGCACCCGGTGGCGTTCGTGAGCGGTCCCGCACGGCCCTCCCCATGCGCCGCCCAGTCCCTCGTGAACAGCAGCTTGCCCTCGCGCATCAGGTACCAGCGCGAGTGCTCCAGGTTCGCGAGCGCGCGGCCAAAGGCGTTGTGGGAAACGTCGAACACCGTCGTGCTCCCCCCGGAGCGCGCCGCGTCCTCTGAAGACACGGAGGCCTCCGCCGGAAGCGAGTCCGGAACCGGCGCTTCCTGCCGGGGCGCTCCGGCGGTGAGCAGCAGGGCCGGGAGACACCAGAGCGTCGTCACGAGGACTCGCATGGGAGGGAGGGGCCTGAAGCGACGTCAACGGCCAGGGAAGGAGCGACAGGCTCCCTCCCTGAACCGTCAGGTCATGACTACTTGCCGGCCGGGGTGAAGGACTCGGCGGTGATGAGCGTCGAGCGGGCCGTGGTCTGCATGTCGATACGGTTGAAGTTCAGGTACGGGTAGTTGGACGGGCCCGAGACCTCCTCGTGCAGGACGAGCCGGTCCGCGCGGACGATCTCGCCGTTCGGGAGCCGCACTCCCGGCTCAGAGACGGCGAACGTCCACGAGCAGGCGCTGTTCATGACCGCGTTGGCGAAGCCGACATAGGTGCGGCACGGCGTGCTGCAGTAGTTGCAGTTGGAGTACTGGTTCTGGGCGCAGACGGCGAGGCACGTGTTGTAGTTCTGCGTGCGGGGGCGGCAGCTCGGCGTCCAGTTCCCACCGGGAATCATCATGCCAACGGGGCCCTGCTGGCCGCTCTGGACCCCGCCCACGGCGCCCTGGAGCCGGCCCTGGTAGTAGGCGAGGACGGAGTAGGTGGTGCCCTCGCCCGAGCCGGTGAAGGTCGCGGAGTAGGTGGTCCCTTCCGCCCGCGAGTCCACGGTGGCGGTGCTGACAGGCGCGCCCTCCGCCACGGCGGTGAACAGGTTGCGCTGGGCTCCTTCGGAGGCAAACTCGGCCGTCCAGGCCGCGGCCGCCGGCAGCTGGATGGCAACGCCGTCCTTGCCGGTGCCTTCCGCGACGTCGATGCGAACACCCCGCGTGGTGGCGCTCACCTTGGCCGCGCCAATGCCGCAGTGGTTCAGGTCCTGGAACTTCACGCACTCCTGCGCTTGGGCCTGGCTGAGCGGGACGACGAGGGAGAGCACGGCGGTGCAAAGCGCGGCGCGGAGATTCACGGACAGACGCATGGACGACTCCTGACGCTTCAGGGGAAATCCCGGAGGCAGGTCGTTGCTGCTTCAAGCGTCATGCCATGCATGCTTACAGGCTGAGGCGGCGGCGCGCGTGACGTGAACGGACACAGCCGCGTGGCCTTTGTAACTGGATTGGCTACTGCGGAAGGCCGGGCACGTCAGGCGTGGGGCTCGGGCGTCTCCGCCAGCAGCACGGAGGCGCGGCGGGCCGCGGTGAGCAGCTCGTCGGACAGGGGAGTCCCCGCCGTCGCCCTCGCGAGGCTCAGCGCGCCGATGCAGAGCGCGTAGGACGCCAGCGCGCGCTCCCGGGCGGTAGCGCGGGCGTCACCGGAGAGGTTCGCCGCGATGCCCTGCACCATCAGGTCCATCTGCTGGGAGAGGGTCTCCTTCAGCGCCGGGTCGCCGCGCACCACGTCCGACAGCACCGCCGGGAGCGGACAGGCGGGGACCTCCGCGTCCCGGTGCGCCCGGGAGACGTAGCGCCTCACGAGGTGGCTCATCCACTCCGCGCCTCGCAGGTCCTCCAGCCCCTGGAACCACTCTCCCCGCCGCCGTCCCATGATGCGGGTGAGTGTCTCGATGAGCAGCGCCTGCTTCGAGCCGAAGTGCGCATAGAAGCCCCCCACCGTCAGCCCGGCGGCGCGCATCACGTTCTCCACGCTCGTCGCCGAGAACCCCTGCCGGCGGATGAGCGTCCCCGCGGCTTCCAGGATGCGCTCGTGTGTCGCCTGCTTCTGCTCCGGGGGATGCCCCATCCACGGTCTCCTTGTTGCTCTGCATTATACACATCATCTGGTGGGCGGAGGTGCCACCCCGTGCGGCTTAGTGGGGAGTGTCCTTTCCTGACGCCAAGCAGCCCGTTCGGGTTGCGACCATATTATGGGCACAATATGGTGAGGCCGCGATGACCGGGGCGCGAGGCCTCGCCGCGAATGGGAGGGGATTGCCGATGGATGCCTACATTCTGGATACGGTCCGGACTCCGAGGGCCCGGGCGAAGCCGGGGAAGGGCGCGCTCAGCGGGCTGCACCCGCAGGAGCTGCTGGCCCAGACGCTGCGCCAGCTCCCGGAGCGCACGCGCGTGGACGTGTCGGACATCGACGACGTGGTGATTGGCTGCGTGGCCCAGGTGGAGGCCCAGGGCGCCAACATCGCCCGGCAGGCCGTGCTGGCCGCGGGCTGGCCCATCGCGGTGCCGGCCTTCAGCCTCAATCGCTTCTGTGGCTCGGGGCTTCAGGCGCTGTCGCTGGCGGCCATGGGCGTGGCGTCCGGCGCGCAGCGGCTCGTCGTGGCCGGAGGCGTCGAGCAGATGAGCCGGCTGGGACTGAATGCCGATGGCGGCGGCGTGGACGGCGGCAACCTGCGTCTGCGCGAGCGCCTCTTCCAGATTCCCCAGGGAATCTCCGCGGACCTCATCGCCACCCTGGAGGGGTTCTCTCGCGAGGAGCTGGATGCGTTCGGGCTCCGCTCGCAGCAGCTGACGGCCCGGGCGCAGGCGGAGGGACGCTTCAACCGGAGCCTCTTCCCGGTGAAGGACCCGGACTCGGGGGAGGTGCTGCTGGCGGTGGATGACGCGCCGCGCGCGGACACCACCCGCGAGAAGCTGGCGGCGCTCGCTCCTTCGTTCACTGCCCTGGGGGCACTGGCGGCGGGCCCCCAGGGAGAGACGCTGGATGCCCTGGCGGTGCGTGCGTTCCCCCGGGCTCGTGAGGTGCGGCACCTGCACACGGCGGGTACGTCGAGCGGCATCGTGGATGGCGCGGGGGCGATGTTGGTGGCTTCCGGTGAGTATGTGCGGGCGCATGGGCTGAAGCCGCGCGCCCGGGTGCGGGCCTTCTCCGCCGTGGGGAGCGACCCGGTGTTGATGCTCACGGGGCCGGCTCCCGCGGCGCTCAAGGCCCTCAAGGCGGCGGGCATGACGGCGCGTGACGTGGACCTGTGGGAAATCAACGAGGCCTTCGCCGCGGTCGTCCTGCAGACGGCGCGTGCGCTGGAGGTGGACCTGGAGCGCGTCAACGTCAACGGTGGCGCCATTGCCCTGGGACATCCGCTGGGGGCCACGGGGAGCATGCTGGTGGGCACGGCCGTGGACGAGCTGGAGCGGCGCGGCGGCACGGTGGCCGTGGTGGCCCTGTGCACGAGCGGAGGTCAGGCGGTGGCGGCGGTGCTGGAGCGAGTGTAGTCGCTACGACATGTCATGTTGCGTCACACGGGTTCTTTGACAGGCGCTTGTTCTACTCAATGATGGGTGGCCTTGAGGTGACGTGAGAATGCATGTCACCCAAGACTTTTTGTAGTCGGAACAGAGTGGAGAGGAACCGGCCATGTTGAAGACGATTTCTTGCTTCTTGTTTGCTGTCGGGGTGGGCGCCTCTTTTTCCGCATTCGCGAATGCCGACGCACTTGGCTGTGCTCAGACGTGTGACGCGGAGTACAATGTTTGCATCATGGAACAGCAGAGCACGCCGCTGGGATGCATGAGAATGCATCGGTTTTGTCTGGCTGAGTGTCCGCTGGGCGACTAGGAATTGTCTTTTGGCAGCTCCAGGAGGTCTCTACATGGTGGCGTCGCTGGAGTTCTGGTTCGAGTTCGGGAGCACCTACTCGTACGTAGGTGCCCTTCGCATCGAAGAGGAGTGTCGCGCCGCGGGTGTCCCGCTCGTGTGGAAGCCCTTCCTCCTCGGGCCGCTCTTCACCGCGCAGCTCGGAATCAAGGACTCGCCGTTCAACGCGAACCCCATTCGCGGGCGATACATGTGGCGCGACCTGGAACGGCTCTGCGCGAAGCATGGCCTGCCCTGGCGCCAGCCGAGCGTCTTCCCCCGGGGCACCATCCTCGCCGCTCGCGTGGCCTGTGCCGGCGAGCACGCGCCCTGGCTCGGGGACTTCGTCCGCGCTGTCTTCCGCGCCAACTTCGCCGAGGACCGCGACATCTCCCAGCCGGCCGTGCTCTCGGAGCTGCTGCGCGGACTCGGCGTCGACCCCGAGCCCGTGCTCGCGGCCGCCGTCACGGATGAGAACAAGGCGCGGCTTCGTACGAACACCGACCAGGCGACGGCCCTGGGCATCTTCGGTGCTCCGAACTGCGTCACCCGGGGCGAGCTGTTCTTCGGGCAGGACCGCATCACCGACGCCATCGCCTGGGCCCAGGACACGGGCCCGGGCGGCGCTCGCCGATAGCGAGCTACCTCGGGGCGGCTCCCCGCAGCGCCATCCGTTCGAGCCAGTCCGCCGCCTCGTCCCAGGCCGCTCTGGGCATCGTCGAGCGGAACCAGCCGAAGTGGCCGATGCGCTCCATTCCGAGCTCCGCGGGCGTGCGGCGCACGTGCTCGCGGGACGCTCGGGGGTAGAAGTCGAGCAGGCCCTGAACCGCCGCTTCCGGCGCGTACTCGTCGTCCGTGAAGCTGTAGAGCCGCAGCGGCGCCCGGAGCTGTTCGTTGTAGGGGCGCAGCGGACCGCCTCGCTCGTCCGACACATAGTGGGGACTGCGGCACCAGCGCGCCCACTGCTTCGCGATTCCCGCCGGCAGGTTCCCCATGCCGACGAGCTTCCCCGGGAAGTAGCCCAGCACCGCCACCGAGAGGGGCGTCACCACGTACCAGGTCAGCGCCAGCTGCAGCGCCTCGCGGCCCCGCCAGTTCCTCCACCAGCCATGAGGCGAGCCAATCAGCAGCACCGCGTGGAGTCGCGACACGGTGTCCGCGAGCCCCAGCATCTGTCCTCCCGCGGAGTGGCCCACCACCGCGAGCCGGTGGGTCGGAAAGCGCGTGGCGAGCCAGTCGGTGATTCCGGGCGCGTCGCGCTCGCCCCAGTCCTGGAAGCGCGCTTCCTGGAGGGCCGCCGCCTCCATCCGTGAGCCCCCCATGCCCCGGTAGTCGTAGGTGATGACGCCAAAGCCCCGGTCCGCGAGGTAGCGCGCGAAGGCGTCGTAGTACCTGCGGGGAACCGCTGTCCCCGAGTTGATTTGAACGGCGACACCGTTGCTCCTGGCGCCCACGTACAGCGTCGCGGCCAGGGGCTGGCCATCCCGGGCGGGGACCTGCACCTCCTCGACTCGCACCGGGGCAGGGGAGGGCGCTTCGCCGCCGAGCATCATGACGACCTCTCGGAGGCAGGTGGCTCGGGGCGCAGGCTCTTCCAGGCGGCGTCGGCCAGGACCTTTTCGATTCCCGCCTTCAGCTCCCCCCGCCCGCTGGCCCAGTAGCGGAGCAGCTCCTGCGCCGGCCCCAGGAGCAGCGGCATGTACGCCGTCGTCGGGAGGCGGAGGAGCTGTCCCTCCTTCGCGAGCGCCTTCAGCCGCGCGTAGCCGTCACGCACGAAGTCTCCCGTGGCCTCCTGGACCTCCGGCTCCGCCGCAGAGACGGCTTCGTCCCGGCGCATCTGGATGAGGTAGCGCGCGGCCTCGGGGTTCGCCCGGGACCAGGCGATGTGGTGTGTCACCACCGCACGCACGAAGCCCTCCGCGTCGTGCTCCCGCTCCAGGCGCTCCCGCAGTGCGTCCTGATGCTGGCGCAGGCAGTCGATGTAGAGGGCCACCGCGATGCCCTCCTTCGCTCCGAAGTGGTGGTAGACGCTGCCCACGCTGGCGCCGCTCACCTTGCGGATGTCCTCGATGGTCGTCGCCGCCCACCCCAGCCGGGTGAAGCACTCGAGCGCCGCATCCAGGATGGCGCGCCGGCTCCGCTCCCCCACCGCGCTTCGACGTTCCTTCTCCATGACTGGAATGTGATTCTAGAATCTCGTTCTAGTCAACGGGCAGTCGCACGCCTCCTGGTCTGGCCGGCCTTCTGGCTCAACTCGGACTACGGCCCGAACGCGGACAGTGGGCGGGGCGGCACGGCATCGACGACTCAAAGTTCCCCCAGGGCGTCGAGGTCGACTCCGTGCGCGTCTACAAGAAGCCGTAGGCGCGCACGGCGCGGCGGTCAGCGCGAGGCCGCGGGCGCGGCGTCCTCACCGAGCATCAGCCGGCGGACGATGGGCACGGGCGGGTAGCCGTAGGAGACCACCTCGTCGTGGAAGCGCTGCAGGGTGAAGTCCTTGCCCCACTTCGCCTTCGCGTCCTCGCGCAGCTCCATCAGCATCTTCTTGCCCAGCGCGTAGACGAGGTACGTCGGGTCCGACGTGCCCCGGCGGGCCTCGCGCTCGGCGTTGATGCGCGTCATGTACGCCTCCTGCTCGAAGAGGCGCACCGCCTGCTTGTACGTCATGCCCCGCGTGTGCAGGGACAGGCCCGCCACGTAGCGCGCCAGCCGCTGGAGGTAGAGCGCGAGCTGGTTCAGCCGCAGCCGGTCCGCCTGCGCTCCGGCGCCGCCGTAGCCCTCGTCCAGCATCATCTGCTCCGTGTACAGGCCCCAGCCCTCGCTGAAGGAGCCCGAGCCCATCAACTTGCGCACCTTGGACTCCACCCGGTTCGTCCACAGGAACTGCACGTAGTGGCCGGGGTACGCCTCGTGGATGGAGACGATGGGCAGCGCGTAGCGGTTGTAGAAGCTCATGTGCTGCGTCGTCTGCTCGGCGCTCCAGGCCGGGTCCGGCGGCGTGACGTAGTAGTACGCCTCCGTGGCCTTCGTCTCGAACGGGCCCGGCGTGCTCATGCTCGCGAAGGACAGCGCCCGGTTGAACGACGGCGTCTCCGCCACCCGCGCGCGGACCTCGCTGGGCACGGTGATGATGCGCTTGTCGAGGAGGAACTGGCGGATGTCCTCCAGCGTCGCCGTCGTCGTGGCGACGAGCTCCGTCGGGGCCGGGTGCTCCTTGCCCAGCTCGCGGTACACGTCCATGGGCGCCTTGCCCGGCGCGAGCCGCCCCGCCACCTCGCGGAACTGCTGCTGCGTGCGCTGGAGCTCCGACCGGCCCCAGGCCAGCAGCGAGTCGATGCTCTCCGTCACGCCCTCCTCGTACTGGAGCTTCTTGCGGTACGTCTCCTCGCCAATCGCGAACTCACCCTTCGAGCGCGGCAGCAGGTTCTCCTTCAGGAACTTCGTGTACGCGTCGATGGCCTCCAGGCAGCGGGCCTGTTCCTTCTTGAAGGCCTCCTGGAGCGCGGCGTCCTTCACCGGCTCGAAGGCCAGGGGCAGCGTCTGCGCATACAGCGAGCGCGTACCCCGGACCTGCTCCAGCGCGATTTCCGTCCACAGCTTCGGCGGGTTCTGGAGGTTCGCCTGGGCCGCGGCGAAGACCTCGGGCACCACCGCCATGCGCTTCACCGCCGAGCGCATCCGCTCGTCCAGCGGCGCGAAGTCGCGATTGATGAGCTGGAACACCGCGCTGGAGGCGAAGCCCAGGTAGGTGTTCGGGTTGCGCTCCCACGAGCGCACCGCCTCCAGGTCCAGGATGCGCGAGCGGAAGTGGTTCTCCAGGATGTCGTAGTCCGCCTTGTCCATCGGCGGCAGCGACGCCCGGTCCACCGCCTTGGGCAGCGCCGCGAGCCGGTCCTTCAGGTACGCCAGGTGCGAGGCGCGCTCCTCCGGCCGGAAGCCTCGCAGCTCTCCGTCGTAGGTGTGCACGCCCGCCGACGTGGCCGCCATGGGCGAGCGCCGGAAGTGCTCCTCGAAGTGCGCGTCCACGAAGCCTCGCAGTGCGACCTGGGCCGGTGACAGCGCGGGGGCCGTGGCCTGGGCGACGGGCTCCGCCCGGGCAGGCGGGCGTGAGGGGGTGCAGCCGGGGGACAGCAGCAGCAACGTGGCAAGGACACTCGTGGAACGCAGGGCGGTCATGGGGCCTTGTGGGTAGGAAGCGTGAGCGCCGGAGCCTCGCTGATACAGAGGGGGGCGACAAGCAGACCCGATACGCGTGTGATCGCCGATTCGGCTCATGACCTGTCAGGTGGTTGGAGCTCAAAATATATTGTGTAAGGATAAGAATTGCCGGATCAGCCCGACGAACGGGCGGTTCGGTGCGTGTCTGTCATTGCCATGTCTGGCGACGCCGACGCGCGGTACCCCAACCCCCTAGTCCTGGAGCAGAACTTGAAGCGCTTCAATCACTTGCGGTTGACCTCGGCGGCCACCGCCTTCATCACCTTCGCGACGTTCGGAGCGGGCTGCGGCGGGCCCTCGGACATGGGCACGGGCACGCCCTCGAGCGAGAGCCGTCCCCAGACGCTGAGCGGCCACAACCTCTACAAGGGCATGGTCTTCGGCGTGGGCCCCGCGGCGCACCACTTCGACGACCTGTGGCAGCGTCCGGAGCTGAAGTCCAAGCTGGAGGGCGCGGACCTGCAGGCCAAGCGCGACACGGCGGCCGAGGCCATCATCGCGAAGATTGCCCAGCAGGACCCGACGTACTTCGAGCGCTTCGCGAACGACCTGCGCAGCGGTGACCACCTCGCCATCGACCGGCTGCTGACGGAGACGAAGGAGCGGACCTTCGCCGCCGCCGAGGCGCTCCGGCAGGACGCGGGGATGAAGGGCGAGCTGACCCTCTCGGACTCGCGGCAGGTCGAGGCGGGGACGTGGTTCTACGTGGAGACGGTCGTCGCCGTCGCCCTCGCGGCCGTGCTCGTCGTCGCCGTCACGCAGATCGACGTGACGCCGGTGATGGACGGCCCCCAGTCGAGCGCGCTGCGCCGTGACGTCTGGGTGGACATGCTGGCGAAGAAGACCTTCGACGCCCGCTAGGCCCCGTCGCTGTCCCGGGCCGCCCATCCGCTCATGAGGTGGGCGGCCCTTCCTCTCTCACCCCTGCACGAGCACACCTGTGAATCCCACCGAAAGCCCTTCCTCCGAGCCCGCCCGGACGCGACGCCTCGGCCTGCTGGCGCTCGGGCTCATCCTGGGCTGGAGCACCGTGACGGTGTACGCCCTGCATGCGGCCCTGCCCTACAACCCCATCCAGCTGCCTTTCGAGGACCGCATCAACATGCGGCTGGTGCTTCCCGAGGGGTGGGCCTTCTTCACCCGAGATCCACGCGAGGACCGGATGCTGCCCTACGTGCGCGCCACGGACGGACAGTGGGCGTGGGCCAGCCAGACGCCCAATTTCCAGCCGAAGAATGCCTTTGGCATCGACCGGGCGGCACGCGCGCAGGGCGTGGAGATGGGGCTGCTGATGGAGCAGGCGCGCGAGTACGCGCGACAGGCGTGTGAGGAAGACCCGCGGCGCTGCCTGGAGCGCGCGTCGCCAGGCAAACCGCTGCGCAACCGCAGCCCGAACCCCACGCTCTGTGGCCAGGTGGGCTTCGTGTTCCAGCGGGCCGTTCCCTGGGCCTGGAGCCGCACGAGCCAGGGAAAGCCCATCATCATGCCCTCGAAGGTCCTGCGGTTGGAGGTCGAATGCTGACCCGGCTTGGAACCCGCGCGCGCGCCTGGGTCGCGGGCCCCGCGCCCTGGAGCAACGTCTCCGGGCTGGCAAGGACGCTCATCGCCCTGGGCACGGGGGGCACGCTGGCGTTCAGTCACTCGACGACGCTGTTCCGGCCCGCGGTGGGCGTGCCCGAGGCCCCCATCTGCGAAGGCGTCCGCCAGGCGTCGCTCTTCTGCCTCTTCCCCTCCGGGTGGCTGGAGGTGGCGCGGTGGACCGCGGTGCTCCTGCTGCTGGTCGTCGCCTCGGGCTGGCGTCCCCGGCTGACGGGCCTGGTGCATTGGTGGGTGGCGCTCAGCCTGCACTGGTCCGGAGTGCTGACGGACGGAGGCGACCAGATTGCCGCCATCCTGGCGCTGCTGATGGTGCCCCTGACGCTGACGGACGGACGGCGCTGGCATTGGGATGCGGCTCCGCCCGCCGGGGAGGGGAGCGAGGCGGGCCGGCTCATCGCACGCTCTTCCTGGGTGGTCCTCCGCGCCCAGGTGGCACTGGTCTACTTCCATGCCTCCGTCGGCAAGTTCAAGGTGCCGGAGTGGGTGGACGGTACGGCGCTCTATTACTGGTTGCTGGACCCCAGCATCGGCGCGCCGGATTGGTTGGCCCGGCTGATGTTGCCGGTGCTCAGTCACCCCGTCGTGGCGCTGCTGACCTGGTCCGTCCTTCTCCTGGAGCTGGGGCTCGCGGTCGGTCTGGTGCTCGGGCCGGAGGCTCGCCGGGTGCTGCTGCCGCTCGGCTTCGCCTTCCACGTCGGCATCGCCGTCTTCCACGGACTCATCAGCTTCGTGCTCATCATGTTCGGCGCGCTCATCCTGCTGCTGCGGCCCTGCCACGAGGAGTTCCGCTTCGAGTGGCTCCGGGCGTGGCTGCCCCGTCGCGGCGCGGCGCCGCTGCCGGCCCATGTCTTGGAGGAGGTCGCCCCGGCACCGCGGGTGGCCGCCAATGGCATGACACAACCATGACGGAATGAACGCAGGGGCATGGGGTCAGCGGAACGCGGACTTTCCTAGGGTGCCGGCCACACCCACGATGCCTCCCGCCGCAGGGGCTGTCCCGGCAGTGCGGCGGAGGCGTCCATCGAAGAGGCCCGCGCTCCATGTCACAGCTGCTCCGCCGTCTTGTCTTCGTGCTTGCAGGCTCCTGCGCAGTCGCTGCTCTTGGAGGGTGTTCCGCCACGAAGGCCTCGGCCGACTCCTCCACGTCGCTCTCGGTGCGAGAGCTGAACATCGTCGATGAGCACGGCCAGGCGCGCATCCGCATCGGCGCGCCGCTGCCCGACCCCAAGGGCCTCAAGCGCGCCGTCACCGCGTACGGAATCCAGTTCATGGACGCGTCCGGTCAGGAAGTCGGCGGGCTCGCCATGCTCGACTCCATCGGCATCCGCGGGCTGTGCTTCGACAGCGAGGAGGGCTACGAGGCGATGTGCATGGGCCTCATCAAGGGACAGCCCAACATCACCTTCCGGCACGACTGGAAGGAGCGCATCACCCTGGGCGTGGAGAATGGCGTGGCCGGCATCGTCCTCCATGACGCCCAAGGCAACCCGAAGCTGCGGCTGGAGGTCGACAAGGATGGCTCGACGCGCGTCGTCGGCGTGACGCCGGCCCCGGCGGGCCCGTAGGCGACAGGCGGGGCAGGGCCTGGCTGCCAGGCCGGGTGGGTTCGCGCGGAGATTGCGGGCCCATGAAGGACAGACGCAGGAGTTGCGCGCTGCCGGGCCGGGGTGCCCCCGCAACGGGCTGGCACGGGGCTTGGAGTAGGGCAGGGGGTGATGGAACCCCGCCTGGACATCCCCACGCCTTCCGAGGATCTGCTGAGCCGGTACAACGTGTCCGGCCCGCGCTACACCAGCTACCCCACCGCGCCCACGTGGCGGGAGGACTTCGGGGCCGAGGCGCTCTCGGACCGGCTGACCGGGGTCGGCGCGCTGTCCTGGGCGGAGCCGCTGTCGCTGTACGTCCACCTGCCGTTCTGCCGCAGCCTCTGCTGGTACTGCGGCTGCAACGTCGTCATCAGCAAGGACGCGGGCGCGGCGGACCGGTACATCGACCACCTCGCCATGGAGCTGGACCTGGTGGCGGAGCGGCTCGGCGCGCGGCGCGGCCTGTCGCAGGTGCACTGGGGCGGCGGCACGCCCACCTTCCTCACCGAGGCGCAGCTGGAGCGGCTGTGGAAGGAGCTCACCCGCCGCTTCACGCCCCTGCCCGACGCGGAGGTGGCCATCGAGGTGCACCCCGCCCTGACGACGCCCGGACAGCTGTCGCTGCTGCGCCAGCTGGGCTTCAACCGCGTGTCCATGGGGCTGCAGGACTTCGACCCCCAGGTGCAGCGGACCACCCACCGCCTCCAGACGCCGGAGCAGACGCGGGCGCTGCTGGAGCATGCGCGCACGCTGGGCTTCCGCGGCGTGAACTTCGACCTCATCTACGGCCTGCCGCACCAGAACGCGGAGAGCTGGGCCCGCACGCTGGAGACGGTGCTGGCGATGCGGCCGGACCGGCTGGCCGTCTACTCCTTCGCGTACATGCCGGAGGTGCTGAAGCACCAGAAGCGCATGCCCGCGGACGCGCTCCCCGGCGTGCGCGCCCGGCTGGACCTGTTCCGCTCCGCCTACGCATCCTTCGTCGGCGCGGGCTACCGCCCCATCGGCATGGACCACTTCGCGGTGGCCGAGGACGAGCTGGCGCGCGCGCAGGCCGAGCGCCGGCTGGGCCGCAACTTCCAGGGCTACACGGTGAAGGCCGCGTCGGACGTGGTGGCGCTCGGCAGCACCGGCATCAGCGACGTGGGCGGCGCATATGCCCAGAACGTGCGCCCGCTGCCGCACTACTACGCGCGCGTGGCCGAGGGACGGCTGGCCACCGAGCGCGGCATCGCCCTCACCGACGATGACCGCCGCCGCCGCGCCGTCATCACCCAGCTCATGTGCAACTTCTGGACGGACCTGGGCGACGAGGGCACGCGGTACTTCGCTCCGGAGCTGGAGCGGCTGCGCGCCTTCGAGGACGACGGGCTGATGGTGCGCACCGGCTCGCAGCTGGAGCTGACGCCCCTGGGCCGGCTCTTCGTGCGCAACGTGGCGATGGTGTTCGACGCCTATCTCTCCCGGGCCGAGCGGCCCCGCTTCTCGAGGACGGTGTGAGGCAAGTCATGGATGCCCTGGACGTATTGAAGCAGGAGCACCGGCAGATTCAGCACGTGCTGGACGTGCTGGCGCGGGCCGTGAAGCGCGGACGGGAGGGCGAGTTCGTCTCCGCCTCGCTCGTCCTGCGGGCCGCGAACTTCTTCCTCACCTACGTGGACGGCAGCCACCACGCGAAGGAGATGGTGCTCTTCCAGACCATGCTCGTCCACCGGCTGCCGCTGGCCACGGGCCTGCTGTCCCAGGTGTCCGGCGAGCACGGCACCGGCAGCGAGCAGGCCCTGGCGCTCCAGCGCGCGGCGGAGGGCACGCTGCGCGAGGGCGCGGCCCCGGAGCCGATGCTCGACGCGGCCGAGGCCTACCTG
>JBKGHK010000549.1:0-6912 GCA_046520375.1 Pyxidicoccus sp. 3LFB2 | reverse complement strand
CCGCGCCCCCGGCGGATGCGCCGGTGGCCCCGCCCGCTCCCGCGCTGCGGGCCCGGGAGGTGTCGGTCTCCGCCGTGGCCCAGGTGCGCGTCCACCGCGACGAGCGCGGCTTCAAGATTCAGGTCGACGGACGGGACTTCCCCATCCACGGCATGAACTGGGGCTACACGCCCATTGGCGAGAACTACCGCTACTCGCTGTGGAACCAGCAGGACGACTTCATCCGCGCGGTGCTGTCGCGCGAGATGACGCTGCTGCGTGACATGGGCGTCAACGCCATCCGCCAGTTCGACGACATCCCCCCGCAGTGGGTGGAGTACATCTACCGGAACTACGGCATCTACACCGTCGTGAATCCGCTGATGGGCCGCTACGGCACCAACGTCAACGGCGTCATGGTGCCCAACACCGACTACTCCAACCCGGCGCACCGCAAGGCGCTGCTCACGGACCTGGCGCAGAAGGTGGAGAAGTACCACAACGTGCCCGGCGTCCTGATGTGGATGCTGGGCAACGAGAACAACTACGGCCTGCACTGGACGGGCTTCGAAATCCAGCCGCTGCCCGGCCAGGAGGACGCCGCCCGCGCGGAGTCGCTCTACTCGCTGATGGGCGAGGCCGCGCGCACCATCAAGGCCCGCGACACGCACCACCCGGTGTCCATCGCCAACGGCGACCTGCAGTACATCGACCTGATTGCACGCCTGGCCCCGGACCTGGACATCCTCGGCTCCAACGTCTACCGCGGCCCGTCGGCGAGAGACCTCTTCGACGAGGTGTCGCGCAAGCTGGACAAGCCGGTGATGTTCACCGAGTTCGGCGCGGACGCGTATGACGCGAAGGCCGGCAAGGAGGACCACCTCGCGCAGGCGGAGTACCTGCGCAAGCAGTGGGAGGAGATCTACACCCAGAGCTACGGACAGGGCCGCGCGCAGAACGCCATTGGCGGCTTCGTGTTCCAGTGGGTGGATGGCTGGTGGAAGATGGGCCAGGAGGCCAACCTCTCGGTCCACGACACCACCGCCTCATGGCCCAACGGCGGCTACCCCTCCGACTTCGTCGAGGGGCAGAACAACATGAACGAGGAGTGGTTCGGCATCTGCGCGCTGGGCCCCGAGGACGAGGCCGGCATCGCCCGGGTGCAGCCGCGCACGGCCTACTACGTCCTGCAGGCCGCCTTCCGGCTGGATCCGTACGCCCCCACCACCAACACGGACACCATCCGCCAGCACTTCGCGGCCATCCGTCCCACGGAGATGTCGCGAGGCTACGAGTCCTCCGTGGCGCTGGCTCGCGCGGAAGAACTGAGCGCGGTGCGCGTGTCCAACCTGCGGCTGTTGCTGGACAGCTCGCTGTCGCGCGGGAGCATCGCGACGACGCGCGCCAACCAGGTGGCCGCGGACCACACCGAGTCCATCTTCTTCGACCTGGCGCTCCAGCCGGCCTCCGGCGTGTACGGGCGCGCCTCGTTCAACGTCGTGGGCAACGTGGCGCAGAACCGGCTCAACAACCTCTTCTACGAGAACCGGGGCACGCCGACGACGCCGGCCACGGGCCAGGGCAACTCCGCGGTGCCGCCGCCTCCGGGCTCGGGCGGGGCCGTGGGCCAGCAGCTGGGCCTGGAGCGCTTCGCGCTGTACCAGGCCGAGTTCAAGCTGGACCGGCAGGACTTCGCGCTCGAGGGCTTCTACCGCACCGGCCACTACCACTGGGGTGAGGAGGGCGACTTCTTCAACCTCTACCGCGAGGCCAACTACGGGCCGAACATCGACATCTACCACGGCAACGCGCCCTTCGGCGTGGTGTTCGCGGGCAAGAAGACCCTGGACGGCCTGAAGGTGGCGGTGGGCCCCGAGCTGTACTGGGGCGCCAACCCGTCCATCGTCGCCAAGTACCAGCGCGGCATCGGCCCGCTGGGCGTGACGCTGGTGCACCAGGAGGACATCGCCCGGGGCTCGTCGCAGCAGACCAGCTCCGTCATCCGCGAGCGCGTGGCGCGCCGCACGGCGCTGAGCTTCCAGTACAACCGCGGCCCCATGGAGCTGGAGTTCGGCGGCATCCTGGCCGCGCCCCAGCGCATCGGTGAGGAGTTCAGCTGGGCGCGGCGCACGGACGGCGCCAGCTACATGAACAGCGGCTACGAGGTGCTCCAGGACAAGGTGCAGTTCCTGGACACGCTCGGCGCCAAGGCGCGGCTCACCTACGACATGGGCGCGGTGCGTTGGTTCGTCCAGTCCTCCTTCCGCGGCCTCGTCGCGGACGGCGGCCCGGAGCAGACCACGGTGCTGACGGGCTGGAGCCTGCGCGAGAGCGGCCGTGGCAACCACTACGCGGGCCAGGCGGGTGTGTCGTGGCAGGTGAACAGCACCTTCCAGATTTCGCCCAACCTGCTCTACCAGAAGCCCCTCATCGGGCCGAACCCGACGCTCGGCGACGCGTATGACCCGGCGACGGGGCGCTACTACCCGGGCCTGCGTCCGCGCAGCGTGCTGACGGAAGCGTTCAGCGTGCTGGACAACCGCGAGACGCTGGGCGCCGAGCTGCTGCTCACGTTCGACCCGACGCCGGGCACGTGGTTCTGGTCCTGGGACCGGGAGATGCGCGAGGACGCGCCCTTCGCCGCGGGCCTGGACCTGGTCTACCGCCGGCAGCCGACGTCGCGTGACGCGGGCATCGCCACCCTGGCGGACGGCAGCACGGTGGCCTTCGGCACCGCGCCGCCGGCCCGTGACGAGTGGGAGACGACGCTGCGCCTGGTGGGCAACCCCACGCGGCGCCTGAAGCTGTACGGCACGGCCTTCGTGGGCAGCAACCAGTCCCCGGGTGAGGACCCGCGGCAGATCCACCGCTACGGCGTGGACGGCTCGGTGCTGTTGGACACGCTGCTCTTCACGGCGCAGGTGCACCTGAACAACTGGGGCCCCTACGACTACCACCGCGTGTTCAACCTGACCTATCCCATCCAGCTCGGCGGAGACCTGTCGTATGGGCTCAAGAAGCCGGTGCTGGGCTCGGTGACGACGCGCTTCGGCCTGCGGGGCCTGCTGCGCTACCTGAATGAGTACTCGGAGGGCCTCAGCACGACGGCCCTGGCAGACGGCCTGGACGGCCGCGAATTCGAGGTGGGGGCCTATGCAATCCTTTCGCTCTAAGGGAAGCCGTATGAAGACGTGGCTGCTGCTGGCCGCGGCCGTGGGCAGCACCGGGTGCTACGACCGCGCCAGCTACGTGTATGGCGAGGACCTGGACGGGCTCATGCTCACGCTGCACAGCGAGAACGTGGGCGTCCACCCGGACCAGTCGGTGCTGGAGGACCCGAACAACCCCTTCGCGCTCAACTCGCCCGGCGAGGAGACGAAGTGGCAGATTCAGAGCGGCGGGGACCACGTGGCCGCGTTCTACGCGTGGGCCACGCTGCTGGCGCGCGGGCCCTACGGTGAGGCGCAGTTCTACGTGGCCAACGACCTGGTGGCCGTCTACCAGAACGGCGAGGCGAGCCAGGAGCAGCTGCCCCTGGTGCGCACGCAGGCCATCCGCGCCTTCCAGTCGGTGCTCGACAACTTCCCCGATGCGGTGACGTACGACGCCACGGGGACGGTTGCGTACGAGCTACTGACGCCCGCGTACAAGGGCATCGTCGACCTGGGCGGGACGGTGCAGGGCGGCTGGGTGCTGGTGCAGACGGCCAATGGCCAGGAGCGGGTGGTGAAGCCATGAAGAAGTCCGCATACGCGCTGTTGCTGCTGCTGGCCGCCTGCCGCCCGGAGCCGGGCGAGCCGGACTACCTGAACAACGGCCCGTTCGCCCGTCCGGACGGAGGCACGGAGCCCAACGGCGGAGGCCTGCCGGGGCCGTTCCCCTTCCAGGAGGGGCAGCGCCGGCTGGGCGTGGGGTTCTACGAGGGCGGCCGCTCCGAGGACATCGCCATCGACAACACCACCACGCACGTCTACCTGTACGAGAACACCGTCACGATGGAGCCGGCGGACGAGCACATCGAGGGCCGCACCGCAGACCTCGTGGTGCACGGAGGCAAGGCGTGGCTGGGCTTCGGCGTGCACTGGGACACGCCGCGCACCATGGACGGGTGGAAGACGCTGCACGTCAGCCTCAAGTCCGCGGACCCCGGCTTCGCCAACGTGACGGTGGCGATGAACGACAGCAGCAACCTGAGCGTGCAGCTCGACGTGAAGAAGTACGGGTACCTGAATGACGGCGAGTGGCACCACCTGGCCATTCCGCTGGCGGACTACGCGGCGAAGGGGCTGAAGCTCAACGCCGTCAATTCGCCCTTCGCCCTCTTCTCGGGCGCGGGCCCGGCGGCCGACAAGCTGGTGCTCGACAACCTGTACTTCACGGCGGACTAGAAGGGCCCGCTCCGTGGAAGAATGGCCCCCGCCGGGTGGACCTTCCGTCCATCCGTCGGGGGCAGTCATGTCGCTGTGGGGCTCACTGCGGAAGCACCTGTTCGGAGCGCCTCCGGAGGCGGGGCGGGTGGACCGCTTCGAGGTGGCGCCGGGCGGCCTCATGCTGTTTACGACGCGCCACACCGTGCGCGTGCAGGGCAGCCCCATCGAGTGCCGCTCGTACGTGACGCAGGGCCTGTCCACGCATGGGCAGCACGAGATGGTGTTCACCCTGCGCGAGAACTCGGGCATGGCGGACGACGTGCTCCAGCAGAAGCTGGCCTCGCTGTTCGACCGCTTCCGGCAGCTGGCGCAAGAAGGCCGCACGGTGGACGTGGGCGACGTCACCATCTTCGGCGAGCACCGCCTGTTCCCGGGGATGCACGTGCTCTACACCCGGGCCCAGCCCATTCCCGGGCTCCCCGTGCCGCCGAGCGCGCTCGCGCTCCTGCTCATCACCGACCAGGAGCTGGAGCTGGTGCAGCGCTGCGGGCCGGCGCGGATGATGGCGTCGCTGGGCAAGGCCTACAGCCACTACCCCTGCCCTTCGTGGTCCGACATCCGCCGCCCCGAGCTGCCCGTGGCGGCCATCCTGGAGCAGAGCCTGCTTCCCCGCGTCAGCCACTCGCGCGTGTGGAGCGCGCGCGTCGTGAAGCAGGACGCGGACATCGTCCTGCGCATCGCCCCCGGGCAGCATGCGCAGTTCCGTCAGCTCCACGAGCAGCTCCCGGACGAGACGCAGCCCTTCGCGCTGTTCACCGGAATTGATGACGCGGCGAACGGGTGCCTCGCCTGGGAGCCGGGACAGCGGGGGCCGGTGGCCATCACCCCGCCGGGAGGCGGAGGAGACCGCATCAGCGGGTGTTTCCTCCTCATCCTCCCGGGCATGGAGCAGGAGGAGAGCCGGCTCCACGAGGACGGCTTCATCTGGAGCCTCTCGGCCGCGTCCACCAAGGCTCTGTGGACCGCACTGTGCGAGGGACAAGGGCTCGCGCTGCTCGTGGGAGGGGCGCGGCTGCGCGTGGAGTGGGTGGCGTGAGGCGTGCCCCTACTTCCGCCGCTTGCGCTCCGTACGCGAGGACTTCTTGGTGAACTTCGCGGGCTTCACCTTTTCCTCCGGGGGCAGTGACTCCAGCCACGTGCGCACCGCATCCGCGCGCGGGGCCCGGCCGGACGCCTTGAAGTGCTCCCCTGCCTTCGTCGCTTCGGCCCGCGCGTCGCCCGTGTGGCCTTCCTTGTGGAGCGCCTGCGCCAGCGCGAAGCCGGCCTCGCCCAGTGAGTCCTCCTCCGCGCTCGTGAAGCCCACGGCCTTCTTCAGCGGCTCCAACGCGTCGCGCGTGCGCCCCAGCCCCAACAGCGCCTGGCCGATGCCGTCGTAGGAGTAGTGGAGCTCCTCGTCGTCCGCCTCCAGTTGCTGGCGCTTCACCGCCAGCGCCTCCTCATAGATTTTCAGCGCCTCCTCGTAGCGCTTCAGCCCGAGCAGGCTCATGCCCTCCTCGTCGAGCGCCTCGGACAGCTTCAGGTGGGTGCCGCCGAGCAGCTCCCGGTGCAGGGCCACCGACGCGCGCGCATGCTCCAGCGCCCGGGTGAAGTCCTCCTGCCCACGCAGCGCCATGGACAGCGCCTGGTGCCGCCGAGCCACGTCCAGGTGCCTGGGCCCCACCGCCGCCTCCGTCTGGCGCAGCGCCTCTTCCAGCACCTTCGCCGCGTCCGCGTACGCGCCCAGCTCCAGCAGCGTCCGCCCCAGCGTGAAGGTGACGCGGGCCCGCTTGGGGTGCCCCGGCGCCAGCGCCTTGCCCAGCAGCGTCGACGCTTCCTCCAGTTGCTTGCGCGCGGCCTCGGGCTGGCCCTGCATCAGCGAGAGGTTGGCCCCATTCACCAGCAGGTCGCCTTCCAGTACCGCGTCGCCGCCCAGCCGCTGGAGCGTCGCCTGGCCCAGGCGGGCCCAGCGCGTGGCGAGCTCGAAGCGCTCGCGCTCACCTTCCACGTAGAGCAACTTGTTGAGGACGGAGACCTCCAGCCGGTCCGCCCGCCCTGCCTCCGCGTCGAGCACGGCCTGCTCCAGCAGCGCCGCGCCCTGCTCCTTCTCCCCCTGCAGCGCCTGGAGCCAGCCCAGGTGGAAGCGCGCCTCGGCCACCAGCGGCAGGTAGCCCGTCGCCACCACCTGCGGCTCCAGCGCGCGGGCCTTCTCCAGCGCGAGCGGATAGCGGCTCGTGTCCAGCAGCGCCTTCACCTCGGACAGGCGGCCCTCCAGCGCTTCCAGCTCCGCCCGCTTCGTCGGGTCCGCCGGCCGCGGCTGCTGCCCGGTGAGCGTCTCCAGGTCCGCGCAGTCCTTCGGCGACGGCAGCGCGTACGCCGCGTCCAGCGCCTTCTCCACGCCGGCCTTCTCCACGCCCGCCAGCGCGTCCACCAGCGCGTGCAAGTCCTGCCGCCGCCGCTCCAGACACACCACCTGCTGGGACAGCACGCCTCCGTCTGCACGGCGTGCACGCGCGTGGCCTCGCAC
>JBKGHK010000548.1:0-6913 GCA_046520375.1 Pyxidicoccus sp. 3LFB2 | reverse complement strand
CGGAAGCGGGCCTCACGCCCGCCGCCGCGAGCCATGCGCACCACCTGCTCGGCTGGGTGGCGCTGAAGGAGGGCCAGGGGCGGCCCGCGCTGGACCACTTCTCCCAGGTGCAGGGCCTGCCGGTGGAGCCGCACGCGGTGGCGGCGGCCTTCTCGCTGGTGGGCGACGACGCGCGCGCCGTGGAGTGGTGGAAGCAGGCGTGGCAGGTGTCGGCGGACCGCACGGTGCTGCACGAGTACGCGGGCACGCTCATCCGCCTGGGCCGCGAGCCGGAGGCGCTGAAGCTTCCAGGACTGGACCCGGCGGCGGCCTACACCTGCGCCGAGCGCGTCCTCTTCATCCGGGGCGCCTACTCCGAAGCGGCCGCGGTGGGCGAGGCGGCGCTGCGTCACACACCCAGCCCCACCATCGCCTATGACGCGGCGTGCGCCTTTGCCCGCGCGCGCAACGCCCCCGACGCGATGCGCATGCTGCGCCGCGCCACGGAGCTGGGGTTCAACGATGGGGCCTATGCCGCCTCGGACGCGGACCTGGCACCCCTGCATGGGAATGCGGACTTCGAGGCCTGGCTGACAGAGCTGAGGCAATCCGCCGCCTCCTGACAGAGCCATGACAGGAGGGGGTGTTGATGCGGGGAGGAACTGAGCACGTTGCGGCTCCGTTCCCGTCCCGCTCTCACGAGGCCCGCCTTGCAGACTCCCTCTCCTGCCCTGTCCGCGGACAACGAGCGTCTCAACTGGTTGTCCTCCATCCCCTTCTTCGGCGTGCACCTGATGTGCCTCGCCGTCATCTGGGTGGGCGCGAAGCCGGTGGACGTGGCGGTGTGTGTCGGGCTGTACGTCATCCGCATGTGGGGCATCACCGCGGGGTACCACCGGTACTTCTCGCACCGGGCCTTCAAGACGGGGCGCGTGTTCCAGTTCATCCTGGCGCTGGTGGGCAGCACGTCCACGCAGAAGGGTGTGCTGTGGTGGGCGGCGAACCACCGGCACCACCACCGGTTCTCGGACCAGCCGGAGGACATCCACTCGCCGATTCAACGCGGCTTCTGGTGGAGCCATGTGAGCTGGATTCTCTGCGACAAGTACGGCGACACGCGCATGGAGGCCATCAAGGACTTCGCGCGCTACCCGGAGTTGGTGTGGCTCAACCGCCTGCACCTGGTGCCGCCGGTGCTGCTGGCGGTGGCGCTCTACTTCATCGGCGGGTTCTCCATGCTGGTGTGGGGCTTCTTCGTCAGCACCACGCTGCTGTGGCACGGCACCTTCACCATCAACTCGCTCAGCCACATCTTCGGCAAGCGCCGCTACAAGACGACGGACACCAGCCGGAACAACTGGCTCCTGGCGCCCCCCTCGCGTAAGAGCCGTCCTGCAATGAAGCCCGCCCTCTCCTACCTCCTCCCACGCGTCACCCGTGTGGGTCTCCTCGCGGCGGCGCTGGTGCTCTGCACCGCGCTGCCCGCGGCCGCCATGCCCGGTGCTGGCAAGACGCCCCGGGCCATCATCGAGGCCCAGCAGGACCTGCCGCCTCAGGTGAAGGGCGTGGACGTGGAGGAGCACCTGGGGGACCCGCTCCCCCTGGACGCGCGCTTCACGGACGTGGAAGGCCGCGAGGTGAAGCTGGGGGCGCTGCTGTCCAAGACGAAGCCCACCCTGCTGACGCTCGTCTATTACAACTGCCCCATGCTCTGTAACCTGGTCATCAATGGCCAGGTGCAGGCCATGCGGGAGCTGGGGCTGGAGCTGGGCACCGACTACGAGGCGGTGACGGTCAGCATCGACCCGGAGGACACTCCGACGCAGAGCCTGGAGCGCCGCCGGCGTCACCTGCAGTCCATGGGCAAGCCGGAGCGCGCGCCCTGGCACTTCCTCACCGGCACGGACGCCGAGGTCCGCAGGCTCGCGGACGCGGTGGGCTTCAAGTACACGTACGACTCGAGCACCAAGCAGTACGCCCACCCCGCGGTGGTGCAGGTCATCACCCCGGAGGGGAGCATCTCCCGGTACCTCTATGGGACGAGCTTTCCTTCCAAGGACATGAAGCTGGCCTTGTTGGAGGCGGCCGGTGGCCGCGTGGGGACCAGCTTCGACCGCGTCGTCATGTCCTGCTTCAAGTATGACACCGCCAGCCGGCGGTACGGTTTCTACATCTTCGGGTTCATCCGCCTGGGCGGCATGGCTGTCTTCTGCGCCCTGGCGACGATGCTGATCTATTTCTGGAGGCGCGAGCTGAAGAAAGGCGCGGCGGCATGAGCGAGCTTCTCAACAACATCCTGTTCCTCCCGGAGGCCGCGTCCACGTTCGCGGAGCGGGTCGACGCGCTTCATTACTTCGTCGTGGGTACGACGATGGTGATGTCGGCGGGCGTCGGCCTGGCGGCCTTGTTCATGTTCTTCCGGTACCGTCGCCGGTTGCCGGCCCAGGCGACGGAGTACGTCGTCCCCACCCTCAAGACGGAGTTCCTCTTCGTCTCCGTGCCGCTGGTGTTCTTCCTGGCCTGGTTCGGCATCGGGTTCCGGGACTTCACCTGGGTCACCACGCCGCCCAAGGACGCGATGGACGTCTACGTCATGGGCAAGCAGTGGATGTGGAAGTTCGCGTACCCGGAGGGCCCCAACGGCGTGAATGTCCTTCACGTCCCGGCCAACCGTCCGGTGCGCCTGCTCATCACGTCCCGTGACGTGCTGCACTCGTTCTACGTGCCGGCGTTCCGCATCAAGATGGACGCGCTGCCGGGTCGCTACACGCAGATCTGGTTCGAGGCGACCAAGCCGGGCACGTACCAGGTGCTGTGCACCGAGTACTGCGGCCTGTCGCACTCGAAGATGCTGGCCGAGGTCGTCGTCCTCCCCCAGGAGGAGTACGACGTGTGGATCAAGGACCAGCGCCGCGGCCGCCTGCAGGACCGGCAGGACGCGCTGGCGGACACCTCGCTGGTGCCGCCGGTGGCCCGCATGGTGGAGCAGGGGCAGGTGCTGGCGGGCAGCCAGGGCTGCCTCAAGTGCCACTCCGTGGACGGCTCGCAGCACATCGGCCCCACGTTCCTCGGTCTGTATGACCGCATGGAGCGGCTCGACGACGGGAAGGACATCCGCGTGGACGAGGCCTACATCACCCAGTCGATGATGGACCCGGGCGCCCACATGGTGGCCGGCTACCAGAACGTGATGCCGACCTACCAGGGCAAGCTGCAGGGTCCGGAGACGGCCGCCATCGTCGAGTACATCAAGTCGCTGCGCACCGCGAACGTTCGCGAGGGCGCCTCCGAGGGACCCGCCTATGACGCCATCCAGTAGCATCGCCTCCCCGGGCGCGGCTCCCGCGCACGACGAGCACCACGACCACCACCCGAGCTACCTGGTCGACGGCACCACCATCAAGTCGTGGCTGCTGACCGTGGACCACAAGCGCATCGGCCTGATGTTCCTGTTCTGGGTCCTGCTGTTCTTCCTGGTCGGCGGCATCTTCGCGCTGCTCATCCGGGTGGAGCTCTTGACGCCGGGCCCGACCATCATGGACGCGATGACGTACAACCGTACGTTCACGCTCCACGGCCTGGTCATGATCTTCCTCTTCATGATTCCGGCGATTCCGGCCGTCTTCGGCAACTTCCTGCTGCCGCTGATGCTGGGCGCCAAGGACGTGGCCTTCCCGCGGCTGAACCTGCTGTCGCTCTACATCTACCTGGGCGGCGCGATGCTGGCGCTGTGGGGCATGCTCAACGGCGGCCTGGACACCGGCTGGACGTTCTACGCGCCCTACAGCACGCACACGACGACGACGGTGGCGCCCGTGCTGTTCGGCGCCTTCATCATCGGCTTCAGCTCCATCGTCACGGGCATCAACTTCATCGTCACCACGCACACCATGCGGGCGCCGGGCATCACCTGGTTCAAGATGCCCCTGTTCGTGTGGGCCATCTACGCGACGAGCTGCATCCAGGTGCTGGCCACGCCCGTCATCGGCCTGCTGCTGGTGCTCGTCACCGTGGAGAACCTGTTCGGGTTCGGCATGTTCGACCCGGCGCGCGGCGGTGACCCGGTGCTCTTCCAGCACCTGTTCTGGTTCTACAGCCACCCGGCCGTGTACATCATGGTGCTCCCCGCCTTCGGCGTGATGTCCGAAGTGGTGGCCGCCTTCAGCCGCAAGAACATCTTCGGCTACCGCGCGGTGGCGTACTCCAGCCTCGGCATCGCCTTCGTGGGCTTCTTCGCCTGGGGCCACCACATGTTCGTGTCCGGCCAGTCCACCTTCGTCGGTGGTCTGTTCGGCGTGCTGACGATGCTGGTGGGCGTGTTCACCGCCATCAAGGTCTTCAACTGGGTGGGCACCGTCTACAAGGGCGCGGTCGACTTCAAGACGCCCTTCGCCTACTTCTGCGGCTTCCTGTTCTTCACCGTGTTCGGTGGCATGACGGGAATCGCCCTGGGCACGGTGTCGCTGGACGTCCCCTGGCACGACACCTACTTCGTGGTGGCGCACTTCCACTTCATCATGGTGGGAGCGACCATCATGGCGTTCCTCGCGGCGCTCCACTACTGGTTCCCGAAGATGTTCGGGCGCACGTACCACGAGGGTTGGGGCCTGGTGTCCGCGGCGCTCATCATCCTCGGGTTCAACGCGACGTTCATCCCCCAGTTCCTCGTGGGCAACAACGGCATGCCGCGCCGCTACTACGAGTACCCGGAGCGCTTCCAGGCGCTCAACGTGGCCTCCACGGCGGGCGCTTCGCTGCTGGCGTTCGGCTTCATCATCATCGCCATGTACCTGACGTACGCGCTGCTGTACGGCCGCGCGGCCGGCCGCAACCCGTGGCGCAGCAAGGGCTACGAGTGGCTGACCGAGTCCCCGCCGCCGACGCACAACTTCGTGGGTCCGCAGCCGACGTACCCCGAGGAGCCCCACTTCTACGTGGACCCGAAGAAGGCCGAGGTGCCCGATGCAGTCTAGTGTTTCCACCGCCCACGGGACGGTGGCCCCCGTCCCGCGGCTCGCCATGCACTTCGCGTCGCTCGAGGTGCAGAACCACGCGGCCCGCCTGGGCATGTGGCTGTTCCTGGCGACGGAAATCCTGCTCTTCGCCGGCCTCTTCGTCTGCTACGGCATCTACCGCTTCCTCTTCCCGGAGGCGTGGGCGGCCAGCAGCCGCAGCCTGGACCTGACGCTGGGCACGGTGAACACCATCGTCCTCATCACCTCCTCGCTCACCGCGGCGCTCGCGGTGCACTACGCGAAGGAGGGGAAGAACAAGATGGTGGCCATCCAGATTGCCCTCACGCTGGCGATGGCCGTGGGCTTCCTCGTCATCAAGTACTTCGAGTACTCGCACAAGTTCCACATCGGGACGCTGCCGGGCCGGTACTACTTCTACGACGGCATCCAGCTGCCGGGCGCGCCGCTGTACTTCACGGTGTACTTCTGCGCGACGGCGCTGCACGGCCTCCACGTGCTCATCGGCATGGCGGTGCTCGCCGTCGCCATGGTGCGCGCGTGGCGCAAGGCGGACTTCGGCCCCAACAACTACACCATGGTCGAGCTGGGCAGCATGTACTGGCACCTCGTCGACCTGGTGTGGATCTTCCTCTTCCCCATGCTGTACCTCGTCTGAAGGGCTCCCCGACCATGGCCATTGCCAACGAATCCCGTCAGGAAGAGCACAACATGCGCGAGGAGCACCACGGCGCGGGGCGCTACTGGGTCATCTGGGGCGCGCTGCTCGTGCTGACGCTCGTCACCGTCATCACCGGCCGCATGCACCTGCCCAGCTTCGGCCTGCTGCTGGCGCTCGTCATCGCCACGGTGAAGGGCACGCTGGTGACGCTGTACTTCATGCACCTCATCGACCACCGCGGCGCCAACCGGCTGGTGTTCGGCGTCTCCATCGTGTTCGTGATTCTGATGCTCGCCGTTCCGCTGCTGGACCTGGGCACGCGCTTCCGCGGCTCCAACCCGCCGGGCTCGCAGTACAGCGACCTGCAGGCGGTGGACATCGGCGCCAACGCGCAGCAGGGCCGCTTCGGCGGCATGAACAAGGGCAGCACGCAGGAAGAGTCGGAGAGCCACTAGGCCGACGACGTCGAAGCCGGGGGCCCACGCCCCCACCCCACACGCGGCGCCGAGGGACTTCCCCGGCGCCGCGTTTGCTTTTGCGGGCTACAGCTTCACTTCGAGGTTGAGGGCCAGCGCGGTGTCGGTGGACACCTTGCCGGCGGGCGGCGCGCTGTCCGACTTCACGAGGAAGCTGGCGCCCAGCGACAGGGCCTCCGTCAGGCCGACGGACAGCTGCGTCTGGCTGTTCACCAGCACGCGCGAGTCGCCGATGACGCTGATGAGCACCTCCACGTCCTCCTTGAAGAGGACGCGCTCGTTGAGGCCGTAGCGGAACACCACGCCGAAGCGGGGGCCGCCCAGGTCCACGTCCTCCAAATCCAACCGCTCGGGGTAGTACTGGAAGCGCGTCTCGTACGCGTACCGGAAGGCGGCGTCCGTGCGCAGGTAGGACTGCCGGCCCTCGGGCGACTTGTCGTCCCACCACAGCACGCCGAGGCCGCCTTCACCGAAGCTGCGCGACTCGACGCTCTTCACGTGGTCGGTCTCCACGCCAATCTGCGCGTAGCCGCTGAGCACCTCGGTGAAGCGGCGGTCGCCTCGCAGCTCCGCGCCCGCGTTGAGGGCCACCACCTGGGAGAGGGACTCCTCGCCCTCCAGCTCGGGCGGGCGGCTGCGGCCGTAGGAGCTGAAGGCCTTGAAGGCGTAAATCCACTTGTCCGTCTTGCGCTGCGCGCTGGCCAGGCCGCTGAAGGTGAAGGTGGAGGCGTTGCCCGTAATGGAGATGAGGCCGGCGCCCAGGGTGACGTCCCACACGTCCGGCTTGGCGGCGGCGGGGGCGGCGGCGTCCGCGGGGGCGGCGG
>JBKGHK010000547.1:0-6916 GCA_046520375.1 Pyxidicoccus sp. 3LFB2 | reverse complement strand
GGACCGTCCGCCGCGGCCTCCCCGCGAGGACGCCCGGCGCGGCCTCCCCGCGAGGAGCGTCCCCCGAGAGACCCCAACTCCCTGCCCCGCGAGCTGACCTTCAAGCCGTTCAGCGCGCTCACGTCCGTTGCTCCGGCCAAGGACGGCGAGGGCTCCTCGGAGAGCTGAGAGAGCCAGGCACACCATGGCGAAGAGGTTGGGAGAGCGCCTCATCGAGGCCGGCCTCGTCAACGCGGGGTCCGTGGAGCAGGGCCTGGAGCACCAGAAGATCACCGGCCACAAGCTGGGGGACTGTCTGGTGGAGCTGGGCCTGCTCCAGGAAGCGGCGCTGCTGCGCTTCCTGGCCTCCGAGTTCCAGACGCGGTTCGTCACCGCGGACAAGCTGGCCAAGGCGAAGATTGCCACCGAGGTGCTGGACCGGCTTCCGGTGCGCCTGGCCGAGGCGCAGAACGTGCTGCCGCTGGCGGTGGACCCGGAGCGCAAGCTGCTCTCCGTGGTCGCCGCCGAGCCGCAGAACAAGGCGCTGATGGACGAGATTGCGCTCGTCACCGGCATGTCCGAGGTCTACGCGTACGTGGGCCTGCGCAGCGCCATCGCCGCGGCCATCCGCAAGCACTACTACGGAGACCCCACCGCCTTCACCGCGCTGCTGGAGGGCGCCAGTGCCCAGGGCGCCGCGCCCGCCTCGCGCACGGGGGCCCCGGAGCACAACCGCACCAGCACGGGCCGCAGCACCATGACGGGGCTGAGCAGCCTCATGTACCGCAGCGAGACGGACCCGCGCCTGCGCGTGCAGCGGCCCAGCAGCGCCACGCCGGCCCCCCGCCCCTCCACCCAGCGCCGCGAGCCGGGCGGGCCCCGGGGCGTCGTCAGTGACAGCGACTACGTGGAGACGCTGGGCATCATGGTGGGCCTGCTGGAACAGGACCGGCAGCGCCACCGCGGGCACTCGGCGCAGCTGGCGCGGCAGGCGGGCATCGTCGGCCAGCGCATGGGCATGCCCCACAAGGAGCTGACGGCGCTGTCCATCGCCGCGTACCTCCATGATTTGGGCAAGCCGTCCGAGCGTCACTTCTCCCTGGCCAGCAACGCCGTCAACCCGGACTGGAAGGCCCAGGCGAAGCTGGCCTGCCGCGCCCCCACGAAGCTGTTCGAGACGGTGCACCTGCCCACGCAGGTGAACACCATCCTCGCGCAGCTCTACGAGGCCTGGGACGGCTCGGGCACGCCCCAGGGCGCCAAGGGCGAGGACATCACCCTGGGCGCGCGCATCCTCGCCGCGGTGGACAGCTTCCTGGAGCTGACGAAGAACCCGGGCAACGCGCACGGCAAGGCCTTCACCAAGGAGCAGGCGCTGGAGCACCTGCGCGCGAACTCGGGCGTGCTCTATGACCCGGTGGTGGCGGACATCGTCATCCAGCTCCAGAGCGGCGAGCTGCTGCGCCACCGGCTGGAGAGCGAGGGCCGGCAGGTGCTCATCGTGGAGCCGGACGAGACGGCGCGCGGCGAGCTGCTGGAGGCCGTGCTGAAGCAGAAGCTGGTGGCCCACGCGCTGTCCACGGTGGAGGGCGCGCAGGATGGACTCGCCCGCCAGGACTTCGACGTGCTGGCGGTGAGCCTGCGCCTGGGGCAGCAGGAGGTGCTGGAGCTGCTCCAGCAGGCGCGCTCGACGCCGGAGACCGCGGGGCTGCCCATCGCCGTGGTGGGCGAGCCGGATGCGGCCACCCGCGAGCGGCTGTTGATGGGCGGGGCCACCGAGGTGCTGGCGCCGGGCGACAAGACGGTGGTCGCCAAGGCGGTCAGCGCCCTCCTGGAGGACCGGGTGCAGCACAACGGCCCGGGCCGCGTGGTGCGGGGCAGCTTCGACGAGTTGCCCCCGAAGGAGTTGCTGCGCACGCTCGCCGGAGGCCAGAAGAACGGGCGGCTGAACCTGCGCCAGCACACGCTGGAGGGCTACCTCCACCTGGAGCGAGGCCGCGTGGTGTTCGCCTCCTTCGGCGGCCACTCCGGCGAGCCCGCGCTCCAGGCCCTGCTGAAGATGAAGCAGGCCGACTTCCAGTACGACCCGGATGCGCTGCTGCTGGACGTGCCGCAGATGGACCAGGACCTCCAGGACCTGCTGGCCCTGGCCGGCGCCGTCAGTCCAGGTTGAGCGCGAAGAGGGCGGAGGCGTTGGCGGTGGTGGTCGCCGCCACCTCCTCCAGCGTCACGCCCTTCAGCTCCGCCACCTTGCGCGCCGTCTCCACCACGTGCGCGGGCTGGTTCTTCCGGCCCCGGTGCGGCACCGGCGCGAGGTACGGGCTGTCCGTCTCCACCATCAGCCTGTCCAGCGGGGCGAAGCGCACCGCGTCCTGCAGCGCCTGCGCGTTCTTGTAGGTGACGACGCCGGACAGGGACAGGAAGAAGCCCAGGTCCAGGTAGCGCCGCGCCGCGGCCGTGTCCCCGGTGAAGCAGTGGATGACGCCGCGGGACAGCCCCGCCTCGCGCAGCACCCCCTCGCAGTCGTCGTGCGCGTCGCGCACGTGCACCACCAGCGGCTTGCCCAGCCGATGCGCCAGCGCGCACTGCCGCCGGAAGACGGTGGCCTGCACCTCGCGGGGCGAGTGGTCGTAGTAGTAGTCCAGGCCCGCCTCCCCTACCGCGCGCACCTCGGGCCGGGCGCACGTCGCCTCCAGCGTGGCGAAGTCCGCCTCGGTGGCGCGCGCGGCCTCATGGGGGTGGATGCCCAGCGTGGGCGACAGGAACTCAGGGTGCGCGGCGGCCAGCTCCAGCGCATTGCCCCAGTCGCCCGGGCCCTGGAACTGCCCCACGACGATGGCGTGGACCAGGCCCGCGGCGCGAGCGCCGTCCAGGATGGCCACCACGTCCGGGTAGTCCTTCACCTCGAGATGACAATGGGCGTCGACCAGTCTCATGGCTCCTCCTGCACCAGCTCTTCCAGCTCCATGCGCCCCTCAGGTGTGGTGAAGGTGGGGATGGAGGCGCGCACCCGCTCGCGGCCCTCGGGGAGCCCCAGCCGCCAGAGTGCATCCGCGGCGTCCAGGCGGTAGTCCTCGTCGGCCCCCCGCTCGTCCAGCAGCGCGAGCAGCCAGGGCAGCGCCCGCTCATCGCCCAGCCGCCCCAGCCCGCGCGCGGCGGCGCCCCGGCACTCGTCCTGGGTGTCGTCGAGGATGGCCTTGAGCTGCTCCAGCGCCCCAGGCGCCTTCACCGCGCCGCACAGCTCCACGGCCAGGGCCCGGTCCGGGTTCCACTTCTTCTTCTGGGCCCGCTGGAGGAGGTATGTCGCGCCCTCCGGGTCTCCCAGCTCCGCCAGCACCCCCGCCGCCTGCGTCTTGTCGAAGGCGGGCAGCAGCCACTTATGGAAGAGGCGCTTCACCGCCGGCAGCGCACGGGCATCCTTCAGCTGGCCCAGCGCGCCCAGGGCGCGGAAGCGCAGCAGGTCCGCGTCCAGCGCCTCCAGCAGCACGTCCAGGCCCGCGGGGTGGCCGAGCCCGGCGATGCCTCGCGCGGCCTCGAAGCGGACCTCCGGCATCGAGTCCTCCAGCATGCTGGCCAGCGCACCGCGCAGCTCCTGCCGGTACAGGTCCGCCAGCCGGCCGGTGGCCTCCAGCCGCACCATCCACTCCTCGTCACGCAGCCGTGGGAGGAGCGTGGCGGGCTGCTCGTCCTCGGGCAGCACCGCTGTGGCCAGGCGCACGCCCGCGCGGCGCACCTCCGGCTGCTTGTCCACCAGCAGCCGGGGGAGTGCGTCGGCGAAGTCAGGCCCGCGTCCCGATGCCTCGGACGCGAGCTGGAAGAGCAGGTCCGCGGCCTCGGCCCGGAGCGCCGGGCGCTTCTCGCGCTCCAGGGCCAGCAGCGCGCGGTCGCGCTCGGCGCGCCAGTCCGTCACGTCACTTCACCTCGCTGCCAGGAGGCATGTTGCCCGGGTCCAAGAGGGACAGCTCCTTGCCACCAGGGCCTGCCGTGAGGAGCATGCCGCGCGATTCGATTCCCTTGAGCTTGCGCGGCTTGAGGTTGGCCACCACCACCACGCCGCGCCCGGTGAGGGACTCCGGCGCGTACGCCTCGGCGATGCCGGAGACGATGGTGCGCGGACCCGTGGGCTCGCCGATGTCCACCGTGAGCTTCAAGAGCTTGTCCGTGTCCTTCACCTTCTCGGCGGCCAGCACCCGGCCCGCCTTGAGCACCACCTTGACGAAGTCCGCGTACTCGATTTCTCCCGTCGAGTTACCGGAGCCCGCTTCCGTGCCGGCTCCGGCGCCCGCGCCAGGCGAGGCCTGGGTGGCGGGCTGGGGCGCGGCGGCGGGCTTCTTCTCCTTCTTGTCCTTGCCCTCCTTGCCGCCACCGGCCGGCTTCGCCTCGGCTGCCTGCGGGGCCGCCTCCGCCGGAGTCTTGATGATGGCGTTGACGCGGTCCTCTTCCAGCCGGGGCAGGAGCGGCTCCGGGGTGCCGACGGGCCGGGCGCGGTCCAGCAGCGGGTACTTCGCCCCCTCCAGCGCCTGGAACGTCAGGGCCGGCGCGCCCAGCTGGGCGAACAGCTTCTCCGACAGGCGCGGCGTCACCGGGGCCAGCAGCGCGCCCAGCAGGTACACCACGTCGGCGGCATCGGACAGGTCCGCGCGCGCGCCCTCGGCCGTCTCCGGCTTGCGCACCTGCGCCCACGGAGCCTGCGTCTGCAGGAAGGCGTTGGCCGCCGAGGCGATGTCGGTGATGACGCGGATGGCGTTGCGGTACTCGAGCTTCTCGAACGCCTCGCGCACCTCGGGCACGCGGGCGAGCGCGGCCTCCACCAGCGCGCGGCCCGCCCCCTCGGTGCGAGCCGGGGCCAGCTTCTTGTCCAGCGGACCGGCCAGCAGCGACAGGGCGCGGTTGGCCAGGTTGCACACGTTGTTGACCAGCTCGCCGTTCACCCGCAGGCGGAAGTCCTTGAGGTTGAGATCCAGGTCCTCCACGCCCGCGCCCAGGTTGGCCGCGTAGAAGTAGCGCAGGTAGCTGGGGTCCAGCTGATTGAGGTAGTCGCGAATCGGCACCATGGTGCCGCGGCTCTTGGCCATCTTCTCGCCATTCACCGTCAGGTGGCCGTGGACCTTGATTTCGTTCGGGATGTGGAAGCCCGCGACGTTGAGCACGGCCGGCCAGAACAGGGCATGGAAGTAGACGATGTCCTTGCCGATGAAGTGGACGATGCGCGAGGGGCTGCCGGCGTCCCAGTAGTCCAGCGCGCTCTTCGCCTTCCCCGTCTCCTTCGCCCACTTCTCCGTGGTGGCGATGTAGCCGATGGGGGCGTCCAGCCAGACGTAGAAGTACTTGTCCGTCTCGCCCGGAATCGCGAAGCCGAAGTAGGGCCCGTCGCGGCTGATGTCCCAGTCCGCCAGCCCCTTCTCGAAGAAGCCCTGCAGCTGGGTGGCGAGCCCCGGGTGGATGAAGCCGGGCCGGCGCAGCACGGACTGGAGGAAGTCGGCGTGCCGCGACAGCTTGAAGAACAGGTGCTCGGAGTGTTTGCGCACCGGCGTCGTGCCACACAGGGCACAGCGGGGCTCGACGAGGTCGGTGGGCGCGTAGGCCTTGCCGCACTTCTCGCAGGCGTCGCCGTACTGGTCCGGCGCCTTGCAGTTGGGACAGGTGCCCTTGATGAAGCGGTCCGGCAGGAAGCGGCGGTCCTTCTCGCAGTAGGCCTGCTCGATGTTGCGCCGCTCGATGTCGCCCTTCTCCTTCAGCCGCCCGTAGATGAGCTCCGCGTAGTGGCGGTTCTCCGGCGAGTTGGTGGAGTGGAAGTAGTCGAAGCGGATGTCCAGGTCGTGGAAGTCCCGCTGGTGCTCGTCGTGGAAGCGGGCGATGAATTCCTCGGGCTTGACGCCCTGCTTCGCCGCGTTGATTTCAATGGGGGTGCCGTGGGTGTCGTCGGCACAGAAGTAGACGACGTCCTTGCCGCACGAGCGGAGGAAGCGGACGTAGATGTCCGTCTGGATGTACTCGACGGCATGGCCGATGTGGGCCGAGCCGTTCGCGTAGGGCAGCGCGCTGGTGACGAGGATTCTCTCAGCCATGGATTCTCCTGAGGGCGGCGGACCTTAGCCGCTCGGGTGGCCGAGGTCATCGACGGCGTGAGGGCCGCGTGCACGAATGCATCGCGGGGCCGCGGATGTTATCGACCGGATACGCATGTGCACCATCGTCATCCTTCGCCAGGTCCACCCCGAATGGCCGCTGGTGCTCGCGGCCAACCGGGACGAGTTCTTCGCCCGCCCCGCCACCGGCCCCCAAGGTCCTCCGGGAGTCCCCCCCGCGCCGTCGGCGGACGGGACGTGGAGCGGGGTGGCATCGTGGAGTGGGTGGTTAGCTAACGAACGGGCTCTTTCCGTCGGGCCTGGACGGAACCAGCGGGGGCGGGCGGGCCCAGGGGCCGGCTGCCCGCTCGCGGGGCGAGGTGGTGCTGCGGGCCCTGGAAGCCGGGAGCGTGGAGGCCATCGAACGCTACCTGGACACCCTCCCGGGCGACGAGTTCCTCCCCTTCAACCTCCTCTACGGGGACGCGGGCGCCTTGCGCGTGGCGTACGCCCGGCCGGGAGAGAAGCGGCTGAGGCGGGAGGACGTGCCGCCCGGCATCCACGTGCTGCCCAATGACGTACTGGACTCGCCCGAGCTGCCCAAGGTGGCGCGGGCCCGGCTGCTGGCGGCCGAGGTGGCCCACCGGCCCTGGCCGGAGCTGGAGGCCGGGCTGAAGGCGCTCCTGGCGGACACGGTGCTGCCAGACCTGGCGCACGTGCCCTCACCGCCGGCCGGCGACGACTTGCCGCGGGACTTCCTGCGACAGCTCCAGGCGCTGTGCATCCACACGCCCGCCTACGGCACGCGCTCCTCGGCCATCGTCACGCTCGCGCCGGGGCACGTGGGCCACTACCTCGCCACGGAGACG
>JBKGHK010000546.1:0-6924 GCA_046520375.1 Pyxidicoccus sp. 3LFB2 | reverse complement strand
CAGGCGGCGGAGGTGGCCGCGGGCCGGCTGAAGCGGCTGCAGCAGGTGACGGCGGAGCTGTCCCAGGTGCTCACCGCGTCGCGCGTGGCGGAAGTCGTCGTGGATCAGGGCGTGGACGCCGTGGGCGCGCGCAGCGGCGGCCTGTGGCTGGTGGAGCCCGGAGACGGCCACGCCCGGCTGCTGCGCTGCATGGGCGAGGACGCGCGCATGCTGTCCAGCGGCTTCGCGAAGGTGCCGCTGGAGGCGCCCTCCCCCATCACCGAGGCCATCCGCGAGGCGCGCCCGGTATGGCTGGAGACGCCGGACGCGCTGGCCTTCCGCTTCCCGGCGCTGGCCGAGCGCTGTGACCGAGGCCCGGGGGCGCCGGCGTCCTCCTCGGCCTGTCTGCCGCTGTCGGTGGACGGGCGCGCGCTGGGGGCGCTGCAGTTCAGCTTCGCCGAGCCGCATGCCTTCGACGCGGACGAGCGCGCCTTCCTGGAGCTGCTCGCCCACCACGCCGCCCAGGCGCTGGCACGCGCCCGGCTCCTGGAGCAGGAGCAGCGCGCCCGCACCGCCCTGCGCGAGGCCCACCAGACGCTGGCCGCCATCATCCAGGCCTCGCCCGCCGCCATCATGCTGCTGGACATGGACGGCACGGTGCGGCTGTGGAACCCCGCCGCGGAGCGGATGTTCGGGTGGACGGCGGACGAGGCGCTCGGCCAGGTGGCGCCCATGGTGCCGCCCTCGCGCCAGGAGGAGTTCCGCCGCAACCTGGAGGGCGTCAGTCTGGGGCGGATGCTGTCGGGCGCGGAGACCGAGCGGCAACGGCGCGACGGCTCCCCCATCCAGGTGGCGCTGTGGACGTCGCTCTTGCAGCCTCCGGGGGGCCCGGCGCAGTGCCTGGGCATCCTCGTGGACATCACCGAGCGCCAGCGCAGCGAGGAGACGCAGCGCTTCCTCGCCGAGGCCGGGGGGGTGATTGCCGCCAGCCTGGAGCTGGAGGAGACGCTGGAGCGCGTGGCCCACCTCGCGGTGCCCGCGTACGCGGAGGCGTGCGGCGTGTTCCTGGCGGACGAGGCGGGCGCGCCCCGGTGCGTGGCCACGGCGTCGTCGGAGCCGCAGGGCCATGACACGCGCGGCAGCGTGCCGGCTCCGGAGGTGGTGGCGCGAGTCATCGCCTTCGGCGCGCCAGAGCTGTGCACGGGCGTGGACGTGGCCGCGCTCGGGGACAGGGGCCACGATGCGCGCGACTCCGGGCACGCGTGGCTGTGCGTGCCGTTGCAGGTGCGGGGACGGCCCTTCGGGGCGATGACGTTCGTCACCTCGCGGCGGGCCTATGACGCGCAGGACCTGGCGCTGGCGCAGGAGCTGGCGCGGCGGGCGGCGCTCGCGCTCGACAACGCGCGGCTGTACCGCGAGGCCCGGCAGGCCGTCCGCCTGCGCGAGGAGTTCCTCTCCATCGCGAGCCATGAACTGAAGACGCCCATCAGCGCGCTGCAGCTCCAGGTGCAGGGCCTGCAGTCCGCCCAGGAGCGCTCGCCCGAGGGGCTGACGCCCGAGCGCCTGCGCCGGGGGCTGGAGCTGGTGGGCCGGCAGGTGAAGCGGCAGACCCAGCTCGTCAACACGCTGCTGGACGTGTCCCGCCTCAGCGCCGGGAGGCTGGAGCTCCACCCCGAGCCCCTGGATTTGGGCGCGCTGGTGCGCGAGGTGGCCGAGCGCTTCGAGCCGGAGCTGACCCGCACCGGCACCCCGCTGGAGCTGGTGCTGGCGCCCGATGCCCACGGCCAGTGGGACCGGCTGCGGCTGGACCAGGTGCTGACGAACCTGGTGTCCAACGCGGTGAAGTACGGACGGGGCCAGCCGGTGCGCATGGTGCTGACGGCCACCGACGGGCGCATGCGGCTGGAGGTGAGCGACGGCGGCATCGGCATCGCCGCGGAGCACCTGTCGCGCCTCTTCCACCGCTTCGAGCGCGCCGTGTCCGAGCGCCACTACGGCGGCTTCGGACTGGGGCTCTGGATTGCCCGGCAGATTGTGGAGGCCATGGGCGGCCACATCGCCGTGCGCAGTGAATTGGGCGTGGGCTCCACCTTCACCGTGGAGCTGCCCCGGGGCGGGTGAGGGCGTGCGTCACGCGCGCCCCACCCGTTTGTAGCGACTACAGCGCGAGGAGCAGGATGACGGCCTTCTCCTCGTCCGTCGCGGCCTGGAACTCGTCGGGCAGCCACACCTCGGAGACCGGCGTGGAGGCCAGGTCGCAGCTGCGCTTGCCCACGTAGAAGCGACCGTCCTCCTGGGCCTTCAGCCGGTAGGTGCAGTCGCGGACGTAGACCTTCAGCTCGTTGGCGCTCAGCTTCAGGTCCACCGGGCGCCCGCCGAAGCCGCCCTTGGCCACAATCGCCTCGCCATCCTTCGAGACCTTCAGGCTCACCGCGGCGCCACCCAGCGAGCCCGTCACCTCGCCCGGCTTCACCGCCAGGGCCACGGCGCCCAGATAGGTGCGGCCGCGAAGCTCACCGGGCGCTCGCGACAGCTGGAAGTCCGCCCCCGTCACCTCGCCCGGCGTCATCACCAGGTTGTACTGCTGGCGGGCAATCCGCAGGTTGATGGCATCCGTCCGGGGCGCCGACACCGCGGCCCCCGCGCCCAACAGCATCCCCACCACCAGCACACTTCCGCGCAGCGGCATCAGAAAGCGCTTCATACGCAGTCCTCCTCTCCCAGGTCCTGGCTCCGGGAGACATAACGTCAGTGTGGGCACCGCATACCGGCCTGTCATTACACCCGGGCCAACCCCTCGGATTTGCTGGCCCGGTCGGCGCCTGCCTGCCTGCCACGACTACCTGGAGCCCGAGGCTCCACCGCCCTGCGTCTTCGGGGCGCCGAGGTGTTTCTCCAGGAACATGAACGCGGTCATCAGCGCGAAGTCGCGATTGTCCTTCTTCTGGAAGCCGTGGCCCTCGTCGGTGGCCAGCAGGTACCAGACGTCCGCGCCGCGCTTGCGCACCGCCTGCACCATCTGCTCCGCCTCCGAGCGCGGCACGCGCGGGTCATTGGCCCCCTGCTGCACGTAGAGCGCCGCGCGCATCTTGTCGACGGAGCCCAGCGGGGAGATGCGCTCCTGCACCTTGCGCACCTGCGCGTCCCGCTCGTCGCCGTACTCGACGCGGCGCAGGTCCTGCCGGTACGCCTGCGTGTTCTGCAGGAAGCTGCCCAGCGAGGAGATGCCCACCACGTCCACCGCGGCCTTGATGCGGTCCGGGTAGAAGGCCGCCGTCGCCAGCGTCATGTAGCCGCCGTACGAGCCGCCGTAGACACCCACGCGCGCCGCATCCAGCTCCTTGCGCGTGCCGATGAAGTCCAGCGTGGCACCGATGTCCGCGAGGCTCTGCTCGCGCTTCACGCCGTCGTCCATGGCCCGGTACGCCTTGCCGTAGCCATTCGAGCCGCGCACGTTGGGCACCAGCACCGCCATGCCCAGCTCCGTCACGAGGTACTGATGGAAGTTGTTGAACGTGGGCAGGCTCTGCGCTTCCGGCCCGCCGTGGAACACGACGACGACGGGCACCTTCCCGGTGGCGCCCTTCGGCAGGTAGAGGAAGGCCGGCACCCGCACGCCGTCCGTGGACGGGTAGCGCACCAGCTCCGGCTCCACGAAGAGCGCCGTGTCGATGCCGCCCACCTCCGAGCGCGTCCACCGCGTGGGCTTGCGGCTCTTGAGGTCCATCATCCACACGTCCAGGGGCGAGCGCGCGTCCCCCAGCGCGAAGGCCAGCACGTCCGAGCGCTGCTCGGGAAAGCGCAGCGTCGTGACGACGCCCCGGGGCACCGGCAGCGGCGAGAGCGCCTGCGTGCGCGTGTCCAGGAGGTAGACGCGGCCATAGCCGTCCTCGTTGGTGCCCACCGCGAGCTGGCGGCCGTCCGCCGACAGGGACAGGTTGACGACGCTCCACCGCACCGACTTCGTCAGCGACGGGGGCGCCGCGGCGTAGGGCGCCTTGGACAGCTCCAGCCGGTACAGCTCGGCGAAGTCACTGTAGCGGTCCGTCGCCACGTACACGGACTGCCCGTCCTTCGCGAAGACGGCGGCGCCGATGCTGCCCTTGCCCTCCCTGGGCGTGAGCTGGCGGCGCTCCGCGGACTGCACGTCCACCAGGTACAGGTCGGCGTCGTCCACCGCGCGCGTCTGCATCACCAGCAGCTTCGAGCCGTCCGCCGAGAACTCCAGCGGCAGCCACGTGCCCTCCGCCTCGGTGAGCCGGCGGGCCTTGCGCGGCTCGGCGGTGGGGGCCACGTACACGTCCGTGTCCTTCCCGTTGCGGCCCGTGCTGCTGTAGGCCAGCCAGCGGCCGTCGCGTGAGACGCGCAGCGACTCGTGGCGGCTCTTGCCGTCCGTCAGCAGCTCCGAGCGGCCCGTGCGGCGGTCCAGGCGGAACACCTGGAAGAACTCACCGCCGCCCTTGTCCTGCAGGTAGTAGATGACCTGCGGGTTGCCGGGCTGGAAGCGCGCCTGGTTGATGGGCTCGTCCGTGAAGGTGAGCTGCGTGCGCGCCCCCATGGGCAGCTCCACCACGTGGAGCTGGTTGGTGTCCGCGAAGCGCGTGGCGATGAGCACCTGCTTTCCGTCGCCACTCACGTCCGCGAGGCTGGCGGAGCGGGCCTCGAGGTACTGGTCCACCCGCTGACGCAGCTCCGGTGGGACCGGGGGCACGTTGCTCACCCAGAGGTTCGGCTGTCCGGGCAGCGGGGCGATGCCGGGCACCTGTGATGGGGCCTGCGCGGCGCTCGGCGGAGCCGGAGGCTTCGCGGGTGACGGCGCCTGCGCGGTGAGCAGCGACACGATGAGGGGAAGGGCTCCAAGGTTCATGGCGCCGCACGCTAGCAGCGGCGGACACACTCCCGTCCCTCGGGGCCCCTGTGAGGTGGCCCTTCCCGTGACTGCTGCGGACTCCGCGACACTTCCTCGTGCTTACGCGCGAGCCCGCGAGACGTTTCCGATGCCCATGCATCCGGTGGCGGCGATTCATCAGCACGACCCATCAACCAGGTCTGGAGGCTCATTTCGTAAGGGCGGGCGACGACGCGCCCCACCTTCCTTCGAGAGTGGTGGCCATCGAACACGGGAGACGAACATGGCGAAGAGCTTCTGGAAGCACAGGGTCCTGGCGGCGGCACTGGCGGCGTCCATGTCCACGCTGAGCGCGGGCTGCGGCGACGACGATGACGAGACGCCTCCGGTGGAGGAGCCGAACACCGAGACGGCGCGGCTGCGCGTCATCCACGGAGCGCCGGGGGCGCCGGCCGTGGACATCTATGCCGCGGGCCAGGCGGCGCCGCTGTTCACCGACGTGGAGTATGGCGAGACCACCGCGTACATCACCGTGCCCGCGGGCTCGTACAACGTCCAGGTGCGCCCGGCCGGTGCCTCGGCCAGCTCCGACCCGGTGTACTCCACCGGTCCGCTGACGCTGAGCGCCAACGCCACGGTGAGCGCGCTGGCCGCGGGCCTCCTGTCGTCCACCGACAACGCGCAGTCCTTCCGCGTGCTGCCGCTGGCCGAGGGCTTCGCCGCTCCGGCGGATGGCCGGGCGCGCGTGCGCATCGTCCATGCGGGCGCGGATGCGCCCACCGTGTCGCTGGACGTGGGCGATGACGGCTCCGCCGAAGTCACGGACCTGCAGCGCTTCCAGGACACGGGCGCCGCGGGTGTGGACCTGCCCGCGGGCCAGTCGTTCCAGGTGGGCGTGCTGGCCGGCGAGACGAAGGTGACGGCCTTCACCATTCCCGCGCTGCCCTCGCGCGGCGAGGTGTTCGTCATCGCCACCGGTCAGCTCTCCGCGAAGCCGAGCGCGCCCAACGGCTTCGGCCTGCTGGCGGCCGGCGTGGGCCTCATCCGGCAGAACCCCGTTGTCTACGCGCTGCACGGCTCGCCCGACGCGCCGCCGGTGGACATCTTCGCCGGCAACGCCCAGCTGGTGGATGACCTGACCTTCGGCGAGCTGTCCGCGCCCCTCCAGGTGCCGCCGGGCACCTACCGGCTGGACGTCTTCGCCCACGCGAATGGCTCCACGCGCCCGTCCGGAGACCCCGCTGGCACCGACGAGACGCCCGCGCTCGTCGCCGGTGAGCGCTACCTCGTGGTGGCCGCCGGCTTCCTGTCGCCCGCGGCCGACGACCCGGCCGACTCCACCTTCGAGCTGCTCGCCTACGCCGACGGCTTCACGCCGGACGCGGACAGCATGAGGCTGCGCGTGGTGCACGGCTCGCCGGACGCGCCCACCGTGGACGTGGCGCCGCTCGACAACGGGCTCGTTCCCACCGCCGCCCCATTCAATGACTTGAGCTACCGGCAGGCCTCCGCGCCCGAGGGCCTGGAGCTTCCGTCGGTGCAGGCGGAAGTGGGCGTGGCCGCGGCCGCAGCGAGCGACCGCACCCCGGCGGCCCGCTTCGACCTCAACACCGCGCCCTTCATCGGCAAGGGCGTCTTCGCGGTGGCCGCGGGCGCGCTGTCGCCCTCGGAGGCGAGCGAGGCGTCCTTCCGGCTCATCGCGGTGGACACCAGCGTGTCGCCCTGGGCCGCCGTCACCCTGCGGCCCGAAGCACCGTAGTCGCGGCCTGTCGCACCTCGGGCGCCACGGCATACGTCCCCCCGCCGTGGCGCCCGTCTTCTCTTCCCTCCCGGAGCCGTCCCGCATGAAGCGACTTCCCCCGTGCCTGCTCGTCGCGCTGCTGTGTGGCGCGTGCCTGGAGCCCATCCGTGGCGCGTCGGAGCTGGAGTGCACGCCCGGCGTGGCCGCCACCACCTGCCAGCCCGTGACGCAGCGAGGGCAGGCCCGGAAGGTGACGGTGGGCAGCCAGCACGCGTGCGCCCTGCTGGAGACGGGCGGCGTGCGCTGCTGGGGCGGCACCGGGCTCGTGGGCGATGGCACCCGCGCGCTTCGCGCC
>JBKGHK010000545.1:0-6928 GCA_046520375.1 Pyxidicoccus sp. 3LFB2 | reverse complement strand
GAGGAGCACGAGGGCCAGGCGCGCCAGAAAGGGACGGAGGGGGAAGGGGGGAGGCCTCCCGGTGGACGTGCGCGGTGCGATGTCCGGCGCCACGCCAGCGGCCGAGGCCCACCGACGCCCGTGATGGCGCCCTGGGCACCGCCTCGCCAGTGGCCACCGAGGCCCATGTCGGTGTGCGTCCCCCCGCCGGTTCCAGTCCCCTCGCGGGCGCGGCCAGCGAGGAACCGCGTCCCGGCCTCCGGCTCACGCTGACGTGGCTGGGGCTGAGCACGTGCGCCTCGGTGCTGCTGCTCGCGACGACGAACCAGCTCTCGCAGGACGTGGCGGCCGGCCCCTTCCTCTGGGTGCTGCCGCTGGCCATCTACCTCATCACCTTCATCCTCGCGTTCTCCCGCGAGTCCTTCTACTCGCGCGCCCTCTGCTCGGTGCTGCTCATCGCCTCGGGGGCGGGTGTCGCGCACGCGCAGACGGCGGGGCCGCACGCCGCGCTCGCCCTGCAGCTCGCGGCGTACACGACGGCCCTCTTCGCGGGCTGCATGGTGTGCCACGGCGAGCTGTACCGCCTGCGCCCCTCGCCGCGGCACCTGAGCGCCTTCTACCTGTGGGTCTCCGTGGGCGGGGTGCTCGGCGGCCTGTTCGTCAGCATCGTGGCCACCGCGCTGTTCCGCGCCTACTGGGAGTACCCGCTGTCGCTGGGCCTGTGCTGCCTCGTGGCGCTGGTGGGCATGGCGCGCCAGCCCCCGGCGGAGACGCGGAGCCTGCGCGTGCGGCGCGTGCTGCGCGGAGTCATGCTCGCCGTCGTCGCGCTGAACCTCGTCGTCACCGTGAGCCGGGAACTGGGCCGGGCCCGCTTCAGCGCCCGCAACTTCTTCGGCGTGGTGCGGGTGATGGAGCAGAACGCGGACGACCCGAAGGCGCACTTCTACAGCCTGCGGCACGGCGCCATCACCCACGGCTGGCAGTACGTCTCCCCCGAGAAGCGCAACCGGCCCACCACCTACTTCACACGCGAGTCCGGGCTGGGCCTCGCCATCGCCGAGCAGCGCCGGCTGCGCGAGGCCGTGGGCCTTCCCCCGGGCCTGCGCGTGGGCGTGCTGGGCCTGGGCATCGGCACCAGCGCCGCGCTCCTCGAAGCGGGAGACGTGGGCCGCTTCTACGAAATCAACCCGGTGGTCATCTCCCTGGCCCAGGGCGAGGGCGGCTTCTTCAGCTTCCTGAAGGACAGCCCCGCGAAGGTGGAGGTGGTGGAGGGCGACGCGCGCATCTCCCTGGAGCAGGAGCTGGAGCGCGGAGAGCCGCAGGCCTTCGACCTGCTCGCGCTGGACACCTTCTCCTCCGACGCCATCCCCGTGCACCTGCTCACCCGCGAGGCGGTGGCGCTCTACCAGAAGCACCTCGCGCCCCACGGCGTGCTCGCGCTGCACATCAGCAACGTGCACCTGGACCTGGTGCCGGTGACGCTGGCGCACGCGCGGGCGCTGGGGCTGAAGGCCACGTTCATCTTCCACGAGACGACGGAGGACGCGCTGCGCAGCAACTGGATGGTGCTCAGCCCGGACCGCGAGTTCTCCTGGGGCCCCACCTTCACGCAGGCCTCCGCGCGCGTGCGCCGCCTGGGCTTGAAGGGCGAGCCCGACTTCGTCTGGACGGACGAGCAGAGCAGCGTGCTGCACGTGCTCCGGCGGCAGGGCCCCGCGCCCAGCGTCACCGACGTGGAGCCCTCGTCCGGCCCTCCCGCCCCGTCCCAGGTGTCGAAGCCGGAGACGGAGTAGCTCAGGCGCGCGGCGAGGCCTCCGCCTGGGGATGGGCGGCGGGGCTGAAGTCCAGCCCCGCCAGCAGCACCAGCACCGCGCAGGGCAGCCCCAGCGTGGCCGGGCCGTACTGGAGGTAGAGCATCGGCCCGGTGGTGCACCCGAAGAGGAAGGCGGCGGCCAGGCCCAGGTGCAGCCGGGTGCGCTCGAACTGGATGGCGGAGGGCAGCGCCCGCACCTGGCGCAGCACGCCGCGCACCCCATCGCCCCGCGCGCCGTCCCGCACCCAGGCGAACATCTGCACCACCTGGATGCCGATGTCGGTGAGGACGCCCGTCATGTGCGTGGTGCGCACCACCGCGCCAGACACGCGGGTGACGAGCGCGTTCTGCAGGCCCATGGCGAAGGACAGGCTCCACATGAGAGTGGGCTCCCGCGTGCGGGACGTGGACGTGAGCCACACGCCGATGCCACCCAGGATGATGGCCTCCAACAGCAGCGCGGGCGCATGCCGGCCCCGGGGGCGGTGCCGCGCGGCCTCCAGCAGCGCGGACGCGGCCACGGCGCCCAAGAGGAAGGCCAGCAGCACCTGCGCGCCCAGCGTCGCCATGCCCCAGTCCCGGGCCGCGAGCGACTCGCCCAGCGTGGCCATGTTCCCGGACATGTGCGACGTGTGCAGCCCCAGCGCCACGAAGCCGGTGGCATTCACCGAGCCCGCCACACCCGCCAGCAGCAGGGACAGCACCGTGTAGGCGCGGCGGTTGCGAGGCGACGACTGGGCGCTGAAAGGCATACGGCGGGACGCTCCGACAGACGCACCACGCTACCACCCGCCGGGGAGCGCGGCGGGCGGCGGGCTCCCACCGCGCCGCTCGGATGGCCGGTGGGAGGCCGTCCACCCCGGAGCCGCCTCGAAGGCCGCAGCCCCCGGCCCGGTCTCCTGGAGGGGCGCCCAGGCCGGTCTCCTGGACTGCGGGCCTGCTCAGGCCGAGCCCGGACGACGGGACGCCCAGGCCGGTCTCCTGGACTCCGGGCCGCTCAGCCCGGCGGCCACAGCAGGGGGCGGCCCGCGAGCAGGTGCAGGTGGATGTGGAACACCGTCTGCCCGGCGTCCCGCTGGGTGTTCATGACCACCCGGTAGCCGCTGTCGGCGTGGCCGCGCTCGCGGGCCACCTTCGCGGCGGCGGTGAAGAGGTGACCCACCACCTCGCGGTCCTCCGCGGTGATGTCGTTCACCGTGGCGATGTGCTTGAGCGGGATGAACAGCAGGTGCGTGGGCGCCTGGGGATTGATGTCCTCGAAGGCCAGGCACATCTCGTCGCGGTGCACCACGCGCGCGGGGATTTGCCCGTCGCGGATTCGGCAGAAGAGGCAGTCGGACATGCCCCGGGGCTTAGCAACGCCCGAGGCCCGGGGGAATGGCCTCGGTGGGCATCCGTTGGCTCACGGAAGCCGCCACGCGTAGCCGGGGTCCGGCACACAACCCTCGCGCAGGTGGGCCAGCACCAGCGGGCCGGAGCGGGCCAGCACCTCGCCGGGGGCGTACCCGGGCAGGGTGATGACATGGCTGAAGAGGCCCGAGCCCCGGGGCGGCCCGTTGGGCGGGTACAGCGGCACCGGCTGGTGCAGGTAGCTGTAGCCGCCCGTCCAGGCCAGGTGCATCACCTCGATTTTCAGCCCGCACACGTCCCGGCGCTCGCTGGCCGCCAGCAGCAGCCGGTTCACGTCCCCCGAGTCGTCCCACGCGCTGTCCTTCGGCCGCGAGTCCTCGTACTGGCCCACGTCCCCGAAGGTGAGTCGCCCCGCCCGCGCCCCGGACAGGGCTGCCACGATGATGACGCCCAGCGCCGCGACGCGCGCGGGCCACGCGGGCCAGCCCTTCACCACCGCGTCCAGCCCCACCCCGGCGAGCGCGGCGAACAGGGGCAGGGCGGGCACCAGGAAGCGCAGCTCCTTGTGCGGCTGCAGCGCATGCAGCAGGGCGAAGAGGGCGGTGATGGCCAGAAGCCCCGGCGCCCGGCGCGCGGCCAGCAGCGCCAGCGCGCCCAGGTCCGCCAGCACCGGGCGGCGGTAGCGCGCATCCAGCGCCAGCGTCATGAAGGCGGCGCGCGCCTGGTTCAGGACGCGGGACACGTCGCCCGGCTCGGCCAGCGCGTACACCTCCGCGAGCGCGAAGCGCGCGTAGGGCAGCCCCGGGGACAGCTCCACCGCCAGCTCCGCCAAGCGCACCGCGCCGGCGAGGTCCCCGGCCCTGCGCCTCACGGCCGACTCGCGCAGGAAGCTCACGCTGAGCGGCTCCAAATCGGTGGCCACCAGCTCCGAGCGCAGCTTCACCAATTCCACCTGCGCGGTGTCCGCGGAGGCCGCGTCATTCTTCGCCCGGGCCTGCCGCCACCGCTCCCAGATGGCCAGCACCTCCGCGTCCGACACCTTCGGCGCCAGCACGGGGGCCACGGCCGGGCGGGGGACATGGACGACGGGCGGCTCGGGGGGCGTCACGCTGGCGGCGGGCACCACCTCCGGGCCTCCGGTCGCCTTCGCGGCCTTCGCCCCCTTGCCGTTCTTCCTGGGACGCGCGTCCTCGTCGTCCGCCGGGGGAGGAGGCTCCTCGTCGGGGATGTCCTCGATGGGCTGATCCCCCGGGTCGTAGGACTCATCACGCAGGTCGGGCTCGATGGCCCCCGGATCCACCTCCTGGAGGCGGGACGGGGCTTCGAGCTGCGCGAGCGCCGCTCCGGGAGCCAGAAGCGCGAGGCCGCAGAGGAGGAGGGCGAGGAGCGGGGGGCGGATCATCCAGGGGGCGGATGATAGGCGACCCTGGGCGAACCACGAAAGCGAACGCCAACTCCCCTGCTCTCCTGCCCGCCTTTACCCGTTCTCCAGGGGACCTCGCATGTTACAGGGCGCGAATGGTGGACACGACGAGGACCCCCGGGGCGGAGCTGGAGCGACTGGTGGACATCATGCGGCGGCTGCGCTCGCAGCAGGGCTGCCCGTGGGACCGCGAGCAGGACCTGCGCTCGCTGCGCCCCTACCTCCTCGAGGAGGCCTTCGAGGTCCTGGAGGAGATGGACCGCGTGGGCTACGGCGCCTCCTCCTGGCGCACGTTCTGCGAGGAGCTGGGAGATTTGCTCTTCCAGATTGTCTTCCATGCGCAGCTGGGCGCCGAGCTGGGCGAGTTCACCATGGCCGACGTGGCCGGGAGCATCAGCGACAAGCTCGTCCGCCGGCACCCGCACGTCTTCGGGGGGCAGCAGGGGGTGGAGGGCGCCGAGCAGGTCCTGGCCAACTGGGCGAAGCTCAAGGCCGAGGAGCGCAAGAAGAAGACGGGCCGCGAGGGCTCCGTGCTGGAAGGGGTGCCCGTCGCCGCCCCCGCGCTGATGCGCGCCGAGCGCCTCACCGAGAAGGCCAGCCGCATCGGCTTCGACTGGCCGGACCTGGCCGGCGTACGCGGCAAGCTGGCCGAGGAGCTGGACGAGCTGGACGAGGCCATCGCCTCCGGGGACCGGGACGCGATGGAGCACGAGCTGGGCGACGTCCTCTTCTCCCTGGCCAACCTGGCGCGCTTCATCAAGACGCCCGCCGAGGACGCCCTGCGGATGGCCATCCGCCGCTTCACCACCCGCTTCCAGCACATCGAGGCCCAGCTGCACGCCGAGGGCGTCCCCTTCGGCGAGGCCACCCTGGAGCACATGGAGCGGCACTGGCAGGTGGCCAAGCAGCAGGAGAAGTCCCTGCCCCCGCCCGCCTGGCTGCCCCGCGCCGCCCTGTCCACCCTGCGCTTCCAGGTGGCGGACCTGCCCGCCCAGCGCGCCTTCTGGGACGCCGTGGCCCCCCGGCTGGGGTGGAGCCCCGGCAGGCCCCACCCGGACTCGGCGTCCTATGGAGATGGTGCGCTGCGTGTTGTCTTCGAGGCCGGGCAGCCCGGAAAGGCGGCTGGGGTGGGGGGCGCGCTGATCCTGACGCTGGAGGCGCCGTCCCCTCGCGCCGTGGAGCGGCTGGGGGCCGCGCTGGAGGAGGCGCGCCCCGGCACCCCCGTTGAAATCCATGAAGGGCGGCTCACCTTCAGGGACCCCGCGGGGCTGGTGTGGGAATACGCGACCGTCACTGGATGATTCTCACCCGCAGGTGCCCGGGGTGCGCACCCGGAGTCCGGAAAACCCGGTCGGATGCGCACACCTGCCTTGACGCCCGTGAGGCGTCGCAGTAAGGACCGGCCCCTCTTTTAGCCTGCCATTCCGCTGGAGATTTCCTTGGCCAACACCAAGTCCGCAGAGAAGCGTTACCGTCAGTCCCTCAAGCGCCGCGCGCGCAACGTCACCGTCCGCGGTGAGGTGAAGACCGCCGTGAAGGGCGCCCGCGAGGCCCTCGCCACCAAGGGTGGGAACCCGACGGACGCGCTCAAGGCGGCCTCCAAGGCGCTGAACAAGGCCGCCTCCAAGGGCGTCCTGCACAAGCGCACCGCCTCCCGCCGCATCTCGCGTCTGGCCAAGGCCGCCTCGAAGGCCGCCCAGCCGCAGGCCTGAGTCGCACCCGGGGCCGCCTCGCGTGGCCCCGTGTCTACCTGAGCAGGCTACCGGGAGGAGGCTTCGGCCTCCTCACCAGGTGCTGGCCAGCCGGTCGTACCCGTCGCGCATGAGCACCTCCGCCAGGCGGTCCAGCGCGGCTTGACGGTTGGTCTCCGCCTCCAGGATGTCGCCCGTTCCCAGCAGGTAGTCCTCCGTCCCGCCGACCACCGTCTCCCTGAGCACCTGTCCGTCCTTCACCAGCCGCAGCCGGGCCTGGGCGACGACGCGGAAGTAGTTGCCGGCGATGGTGGGCGCGTTCCAGACGGTGAGCACCGTGCCCTCCAGGCGCGCGTCACACGCCGCGCCCGTCGACAGCCGGCCCACCCGCGTCAGCTCCTGCCGCAAGAAGCGCGTGAAGAGCGTCTCCAGCGCGGGCTCGGGCGTCTCGTTGGTGAAGACGGGCGCGCAGACGGCCGTCACGCCTTCCGGCAGCCCCTGGTCCTTCCCGACGAAGCGATAGCCACACCCCGCGCCGGCGGCCATGCAGGCCCCCCACGCTCCCACCACCACGACCGACCGGAAGCGCCGGAAGCCCGGCGCGAAGGGACGCGACATGCGCGGCACCCTACCCGGCCGGGCCTGCCCGTCAAGCGCGGGGGCCGTCGTGAG
>JBKGHK010000544.1:0-6933 GCA_046520375.1 Pyxidicoccus sp. 3LFB2 | reverse complement strand
GTGGTGGACGCCCTGCGCGCCGAGCGCGTGGCCACGCTCCAGCAGCTGGACGGCATGGCGGGAGGCTGGGTGGACCACGCCTTCGACCGGACGACCCGCCTGGTGGACCGCGTCTTCCTGTGGCTGCTCGGGCTGGCCGCGCTCGCGCTCGTGGGTGGCCTGCTCATCGCGGCGGTGGTGGCGCGGGCGTGGCGCCCGTCACGCAAGCCCGCGCCCTGACGCTCCTGAGTCACCGGAGGGAGGGACGGCCGAGCCGGTGAGCCTTGGCGCCGTGCGTTTGTGTCCACAACCTCCTGGAGCACCGGCCCCTCAGGGCCCCCTCCACGGAGCCGCCATGCCCCACGCTCGCCGTCTTGCCACCGTATTGCTGTTGCTCGGAATGTCAGGGTGCTCCGGCATCTCGACGACCACCGACTACGACCCGGCCTCCGTCAGCAAGGTGGACGCGTACCGCACCTATGCATGGCTGCCCATGCCCACGGGCGCGGACCCGCGCGTCTACAACCCCCTCGTCGGAAAGCGGGTGATGGAAGCGGTGGACCGTGAGCTGGCGTCGCGCGGCTACCGCCAGGTGGACCAGAACCCGGACTTCAAGCTCGGCTGGCACGGCGCCATCGACCAGAAGCTGGACACGACGACGATGGACTACGCCTACGGGTACGCCTGGGACCCCTGGTACGGGCCCATGAGCCCGGGCATGGGCGTGGGCGGCGCGGGCGTCCCCTACACCACCGTCGACGAGTACGAGGAGGGCACGCTCGTCCTCGACGTGGTGGACGCCCCCTCCAACAAGCTCGTGTGGCGTGGCACGGCCCAGGGCGTGCTGTCCGAGAACCCCTCGGAGCAGCAGCGCCAGGAGCGCACCCACGCCGCCGTGGAGAAGATTCTGGAGAAGTTCCCGCCCCAGCCCTGAAGCGAATCACGCACCACGAAGGCAGGAGGTACTCATGACAGGCACCTGTGGCACATGGAACTCGAGCAGGAGACGGTGGGGGCTCGTGCTCGCCCTCCTGGTGACGGCGGCCCCGGCACTCGGGCAGGCACAGTCGGCGAAAGCGCCTCCCGTGCCCGCGGCCCGGGTCGACCCCAGGGCCGACCGCATCCTGCGCCAGATGAGCGACTTCCTCGCAGCGCAGCGCGAGTTCACCGTCAACACCGAGGGGACGCTGGATGTCGTGCTCGACTCGGGGCAGAAGGTCCAGAGCCACCGCGCCGGGGACGTGCGCATGCAGCGGCCGAACCGGCTCCGCGTGGACCGCGAGGGAGACCTGGCCGGGATCCAGCTCTACTACGACGGCCGGCAGTTCACCCTCTATGGCGAGCGCACCAACGCCTATGCGACGACGCCGGCGCCGCCCACCCTGGATGCCACCATCGACGTGGCCTCGGAGCAGCTCGGGCTGGAGCTGCCCGGCGCGGACCTCCTCTTCAGCAACCCCTACGCCGCCCTCAGCGAGGACGTGCACTGCGGCACCTACCTCGGAAAAAGTGTGGTGGACGGCGTGCCCGTGCACCACCTGGCGTTCCGCAACCGCGACGGGGTGGACTGGGAGCTCTGGGTCGAGGACGGCCCGCGGCCCCTGCCGCGCAAATACGTCATCACCACCCGGGACCTGCCCGGCAGTCCGCAGTACTCGGTGAACCTGTCCGGCTGGAACCTGGCGCCCGGGCTCACCCAGGAGCAGTTCCGCTTCATCCCCCCGCCCGAGGCGATGCGCGTGTCGTTCCTCGCGCCGGACTCGCAGGGTGGGCAGCAGCAGGGAGGTGCGAAATGAGCATGCAAACGCGCGGGTCCCGCCAGCGGGCGGTGGGGATGTCGCTGGGGCTCTTCCTCCTGGGAGGGCTGCTCCCGGAGGGGGCCCTGGCCGCCCGGATTCCGGGAGGGCTGCTCCCGGAGATGGTCCTAGCCGCCCGGAATCCCGGAGGGCTGCTCCCGGAGGTGGCCATGGCCCAGTACGGCACGTCGCGCCGGGTGGCGCGGCGCACCTCGCGGCGCACGGCCGAACGGCACGACGCCTACAGCTCGAGCACGGCCGTGGTGGCGGTGCCGGCGAGCGCGCACTACGTCACGGCGCTTCCCGGGGGCTGCGCGGCCACGGTGGTGGGCGCAATCACCTACCAGCAGTGCGGCGCCGTGCGCTACCGCCCCTACTACCAGGGGTCCACCCTCGTGTACGTCGTCGAGTAGCCCCTGGCGCCCCTGCCCGCTACGTGCCGCCCTGGCCCGCGGCCCCGTAGGCGGGAGGGGCCCACGGGCGGAGGAGGCCCCTCCGCCCGGCGCCCCCCGGCTCCTACTGCCGGGCCATGGCAATCCTGAAGAGCTCCTCGCGCGAGACCAGGTGGTCGAAGTCCTCCTTGCCCTTGTCGAGCTGCACCCACTTCACCCGGCCGGTGAACTTGCTATCGCCGTTGTGGAAACCCTCGGCCACCGGCGAGCCCATCTCGATGCCCACGTCGGTCGTCTCGTCGGCGGAGAACACGTTGGGCAGGGTCCGCTCCACCCGGCCGCGGCCCACCTTCTTGCCGTCGACGTACAACGTCACGTCGCCGCCCTTGCCCAAGCCGCCGCCGTCGTACTTGAACTCCATGCGGACCTGATGCGTGCCCGGCGTCAGCTCGTGGTCCGCCTCGGTGTAGTAGCGTTGCAGCCCGCCGAAGTTGTAGCAGTAGGAGAGCCGGCCCCGGCGCGTGAAGAGGCACCAGCCGCCGAAGGTGCCGCCCTGGGTGACGATGACGCCGCTCGCGCCGCTCGCCGGTATCTCCACCTCCGCGGTGACGGAGTGCGACTTGTTCTTGATGTTCAGCATCGAGTTCTCGGTGAGCCGCCGCATGGTGCCCGAGAGCAGCTGCGAGTTGCCCTGGATGAGCTCGGGCCGTCCGGCGATCTCCGAGTTGAAGCGCTCGACGCCGCGGTCGTCCAGCGGCAGCGCGTAGTACTTGGCGGCCTCGGTGATGAAGAGCTGCTTCAGCTCGCGCAGCTTCTCCGGCTGCTCGGCGGCGAGGTCTCTGGCCTGCGTCCAGTCCTTCGTCGTGTCGTAGAGCTCCCAGATGTCGTCCTCGAGGCTCCTGTCCGGCGCCGGCGCCCACGGGGTGCGGTGCTTCGTCACCGCCGTCCACCCCTGGTGGTAGATGCCGCGGTTGCCGAACATCTCGAAGTACTGCGTCTCATGCCGCTCCGGCGCCTTCGCCTCGTCGAAGCTGTAGCGCATGCTCACCCCCTGAATCGGGGTCTGATGCACGCCGTTGACCATGACCGGCTGGGGCAGGCCCGCGGCCTCCAGGATGGTGGGCGCCACGTCGATGACGTGGGAGAACTGCGTGCGGACCTCGCCCTTGGCATCGATGCCGTTGGGCCAGTGGACGATGCAGCCATTGCGGGTGCCGCCGTAGTGCGAGGCCACCTGCTTGGTCCACTGGTAGGGCGTGTCCATGGCATGCGCCCAGCCCACCGCGAAGTGGTTGTAGCCCTCGGGTGTGCCGAGCTTGTGCATGTTCTGGATGAGGTACTCGGGCGTCTCCACGCCCTGGATGCCGTTGAAGAGGAAGCCCTCGTTGAGCGTGCCGTTGAGGCTGCCCTCGGCGGAGGCGCCGTTGTCTCCGAGGATGTAGTAGACGAGCGTGTCCTCCAGCATGCCCAGCTTCTCCAGCGAGTCGATGAGCCGCCCGACGTGGAAGTCCGCGTACTCGAGGAAGCCCGCGTAGACCTCCATCTGCCGCGCGAGCACCGGCCGCAGCTGCTCCGGCATGTCCTCCCAGGCGGGAATCTCCTTGGGGCGCGGGGTGAGCTGGGCATCCTTGGGGATGACGCCGAGCTTCTTCTGCCGCGCGAAGATCTCCTCGCGCAGCGTGTCCCAGCCGGCGTCGAAGCGGCCCTTGTACCTGTCCGCCCACTCCTGGGGCACGTGGTGCGGCGCGTGGGTGGCGCCCGGGGCGAAGTACATGAAGAAGGGCTTGTCCGGCACCAGCGCCTTCTGCTGGCGCACCCAGCCCATGGCCCTGTCCGTCATGTCCTCCATGAAGTGGTAGCCCTGCTCCGGCGTGCGGTCCGGCTCGATGGGCGTCGTGTTCTCGTAGAGCGCCGGGTACCACTGGTTCGTCTCCCCCCCGATGAAGCCGAAGAAGTATTCGAAGCCGGAGCCGGTGGGCCAGCGATCGAAGGGCCCCACCGGGCTCGTCTCCCAGACGGCCACCTCGTGGCACTTGCCGAACTGCGCGGTGCTGTAGCCGTTGAGCTTGAGGACCTCGGACACCTGCGCGCAGTGGTTGGGGCGCACGCAGTTGTAGCCCGGCGAGGAGGTGGCGATCTCCGTGATGCCGCCGAAGCCCACCGCATGGTGGTTGCGGCCGGTGAGGAGCGCGGCGCGCGTGGGCGAGCAGAGCGCCGTGGTGTGGAAGCGGTTGTATTTCAGGCCCCTGGCCGCCAGGCGCTCCGCGGTGGGGGTGTTGACGACGCCACCGAAGGCGCTGGAGGCCCCGAAGCCCACGTCGTCCAGCAGGATGACGAGGACGTTGGGCGCGCCCTTCGGAGGCCGCAGCTGGGTAATGGGCGGGAACTTCGCGCTCGGGTCCCTGGCGCTGAACGGACGCACGCCCTGGTAGGGCTGGTCCGGGATGGGGAGCACCTCACGCTGGAGGCTGTCGTTGGGAGAAGGCGACGTCCCGTCGCCGGACTGCCGCTGCTTTCCGTTCTTCTTCATGTTCCGCCCTTCTCGGGAGAGTCCCGGTGGGGCGGAAGGTGGGGGGGCGTGAGACCCAGGGCCAGTACCCCGCGGGGTGTGCCCACACGGGGTTCAGGACACCGCGCGGGAGTCAGGTGGGTACGCTGCCCGGGGGCAGCCGGCCGGCGCGCTCCGTCCGGCCCTGCCGCTTCGACCAGGCCTTGTAGGGAATCAACGCGAGCACCCGGACCAGGATGATGGCGCCCACCACCGCCGCCACTTCCAGCGCCTGCAGGCGTGGGTAGCTCTGGATGATGATGGCCATCGTCAGCGCCGGGTGGGCGAAGGCGGCGGCCAGGGCCACGGCCTCGCGGTCCTCGAGCCGGGGCGCGCCCGCCCAGTGTCCCAGGAAGGCCGCGGCGGACACGAGCACCACCAGCGCAACCACCACGGCCCCCCCGAGGTCCAGCAGCCGAGGCGCCGCCAGGAAGAGGAGCACCACCACGGCCGCCAGCAGGAGCACGGTGAACACGCGGTTGACCCACACGGCGAGCACCTCCGCCGCGCGTGGGAAGAACTGGTGGACGGCCATTCCCACCAGGACGGGTGGGAGGAGCTTCACGAGCAGGGTGCGCAGCACCAGGCCGGGGCTGGCCTGGAGCTGCAACCCCGTCACGCGATCCAGGAATGAGACCCAGAGGGGGACGGTGACGATGGCGCACAGGCACAGCAGCAGCAGCAGGTTGAGCGAGGTGGTGACGCTCGCCTTCAGGGACTTCGCCTGGTTCACCTGCAAGGGGGCCCCGGGACAGATGGCCGTGAGGAGGATGGCGCCCGCCGCCACCGGAGGAAGCCTGAACAGCTGGACCAGCACGTAGGCGATGAGCGGCACCGCCACCAGCACCACCGCCAGGGCCCGCCCGTAGAGCATCGGACGCTGGAGGACCTGCCGGAGCTCTCCCGGGCGCCGCGCCAGGCCGGCGCCGAACATGAACAGGACGATGACGTTGGACAGCGCGAAGACGATGATGGATTTCAGCATGGCACCCCTTCCAATTCACGGTGTGGCCGCCTCCTGGAATTGCCAATCCAGGCAGCCAGCGGGGCGCCGCGTCTCCGGGTGGGGCGCGCGTGCGGCGCGCCTTCAGCCCTTCATGCTCGGGCGCTTCAGGGAGGCCCCGGTGGGGACGCCTGCCGCGCTTCCTTCTTCCCCTTGGGAAAGAGGAACACGAGCTGGAGCCGGAGCTGCCAGTCGGCGCTGCCTTCCGGACGGACCGCGTTGTAGTACGCGCTGACCGAGCCGTTCAGGGCCTGCCCGCGCACCTTGAAGACCTTGCCGGCGCCCGCGCCGAACGGGATGACCCACCGGTCCTCATCCGCTTCCCAGTTGGCCGTGAGGATGGGCGCGGACGTCACGTACCAGCCCTCGGGCAGGTTGTAGGTGACGAAGTACTGGAGGAGCAGTTGGTTCACGGAGGCCCGGTCGTCGCTTCCGAAGACGGACCACACGTTGTTCGCCAGCACGCCAACCGACCAGGGCGTGGGCTGGACGAGCAGCACCACCGAAGGCCCGACGCCCCACTTCCCCGTGCCCAGCACGTCGTCCGTCGCCGTGGGCAGCAGCAGCACCGGACCCACGCCCCAGATGAGCTTCCCGGGCCTGCCAGGCGCCACGAAGAAGGTGGCCGACGTGTCCCCCAGCCCGAACGTCCCCCCGCTCTCCGCCGCCGCGTCAGGCTGGTACACGACGGGCAGGATGACCCGGGTGATGAGGTTCCAGTCCAGCGTCAGCGACAGCGGCACCACGGGCTGGATGTTGAGGATGTTGCGCGTCCGGTTGAACGGGCCGATGCCGAACTCCAGGTTGTCCTGCAACGGCACGCTGATGAGGTTGGCGACCGGGTTCTGGACGTCCTTCGCCAGGTCCTGCTCGGTCGCCGCCGCGCCCTCGGTGGCTTGTGCCAGCGCGGCGGGAGCCCATGCCAGTCCTCCCAGCGCGCCCAACACCCCCAGCCACCTGCTCGCACTCCTCCGCCACGAGACCATCCCCATCCCCATTCAGCCCACCTGCTCCACCGAGCAAAGCTGCGAAGCACGCCCCGCCACGTCCATGGCCTCCGGGTCGCACCCTCCCGAGGGCCACCTCACACCCGCTCGCGGTGGCACAGCCCCCGCCACCCGGCCACGCCAGGCAGCTGAAGGCGTGTGCGTCCCGCGCCGCTAAGCCAGAGGAAGTAAGTCCTGTCAGGGGGGAGCGCGAGGCGCGAGCAGACTG
>JBKGHK010000543.1:0-6934 GCA_046520375.1 Pyxidicoccus sp. 3LFB2 | reverse complement strand
CTCCCGGGGGGCCCGCGAGTTCACGGCGGTGGGAGCGGGCGCCTCGGGAGCGGCGGCGCACCGGACCTGGACGAGCGCCACCGCGGCACACAGCGCGAGCACGCCCAGTGCGATGACCCCCACCGTCTGCTTCCGCATGGCGCCCTCCCGGGGGCGCACGGTAGCAGGAGCGGTGTCTCCCGGTCTCCGGGGGGCCTACGCCCCTGGAGGAACGGGCACTTGCGAGTCCAGGCGGGCCTTCTCCGCGATGATGAGGTCCCTCACGTACTCGCGCAGGGTGGGCACGTCGGGGAAGGTGGATGGGTCCACCGGCGGCATCACCTGCACGTGGCAGTGGGACTGGGCCTCCAGCACCAGGCCGTGCTTGGGCAGGGTGCGCGCGGTGCCAGTGAGGACCACGGGGATGATGGGGCACTTCATCTTCATGGCCAGGGTGAAGGCGCCGTCCTTGAAGGGCTTCACCTGCCCGTCGAAGGAGCGCGTGCCTTCCGGGAACATGAGGATGGGCATGCCGCGCGACAGCCAGTACTCACAGCCCTTCATCATCTTCGCGATGCTCACCTTGTCCCCACGCACCAGGGGCACGTAGCGGTTGAGGTGCATGTTCCAGCCGATGAGGGGCAGCTTGAAGTTCTCCGCCTTGGAGACCCACTTGAAGGGGCGGTAGAGGCCGAAGAGGACGAGGATGTCGCCCAGCGACTCGTGGTTGGCGACCAGGATGGCGGGCTCGCGCCAGGGCAGCCGCTCGCGGCCGTCCACCTTCAGGTGCCACAGCGGGTTGACGTAGAAGTAGAGCTGCGCCCAGAAACACGAGTACAGGTGCAACACCCGCCCGTCCCGGTCGAACGGGAGCGTGACGAGCCAGATGACCACGGCGCCGAGGAAGAGCACCGTGCTGGAGAGCGCGAAGAACAGCCAGAAGAAGATGGAGAGTAGGAGTCGGATGGCGCGGCAGTGTGCCACAGCCCGGCACGGGGGAGGGGAGCGGAGTTCTCGCCTCAGCGCCCCGGAGGCCCCGCCTTCGCCAGCAACTCAACGAAGGCGGTGAGGTACGGAGCGGGGCGCACCGTGCGCGGCCAGGCCGCGTGCCAGTGGCGACGCAGGCCCGGCTTCGTCACCCGCACGGCGGCCAGGGTGCCGCGTGCCAGCTCCGGCGCCACCGCCCAGCGCGCGAGCACCGCCACGCCCAGGCCGGCCTTGGTCATCTCCACCATGGCCTCGGTCAGCTCCACGCGGGACACGCGCGCCGGGGTGACGCCCGCGGGCACCAGCACCTGCTGGAAGAGGGTGCTCTCGGTGAGGGGGATGCTGTAGAGCAGCACGTGCTCCCGGGCGAAGTCCGCGGCGTGCAGGACGGACTTCTTCGCCAGCGGGTGGTTGGGGGCCATGACGGCCATCAGCTCGTCCTCGAAGAGCGGGGCCCCGGCGAGGCGGCGGTGACGGACGGGCTCGCTGACGATGCCCAGGTCCAGCTCTCCGGACAGCAGGGCCTCCACGGGCCGGCGCGTGGCGTCCACGGCGATGCGGACCTCCACGCCCGGGTGCCGGGAGGAGAAGCGGCGCAGGACTCCGGGCAGCCAGTGGTAGGCGGTGTAGCACTCGGTGGCGAGCCGCAGCAGGCCCTGTGAAGACTGGGCGAGGCGTGAGACTTCCGCCTCGGCGGCGTCCACTTCGGCCACGACTTTGCGAGCGGCCTCCAGCACGCGCTGGCCGGGGCCGGTGAGGACCATGCGCCGGCCCTGACGCTGGAAGAGCTCGGTGCCCAGGCGCTCCTCCACGTCGCGGAGCTGGTGGCTCAGCGCGGGTTGGGACAGGTGCAGCACCCGCGCCGCCGCCGTCACCGAGCCCGTGTCCACCACCGCCGCCACCAGCCTGAGGTGCCTGACGTCGAGAATCATCGATTCGATTCTCGCATGGGTTCATGCGGACGATGCGCTGGATTCATGTGGGCAACTTGGGGACAAGTGGCCTGTCCGCACAACCGGAAGGTGCCCTGCATGAGCTTGAAGACGGTGTCCCTGGCCCCTGATGTCCTGGTCGTCATTGGAGAGACGTATGCCTCCAACAGCACGCTGTTCCTGGACGGGCGGGACGTGCTGATGGTGGACGCGCTGGGCAGCCGCGCGGATGCGCAGGCGCTGCGGCGCTTCATCCATGAGGAGCTGAACGCGAGGGTGCGGCTGGCCGTGTGTACGCACGGGTTCAGTGACCACCTGGCCGCGCTCCAGGCGTTCCCCGAGGCGCTGGTGCTGGCGCATGAGCGGTTCGAGGACACCTTCAATGCGGAGCGCTTCCGCTCGGACGAGGAGGCGGGGTTCTACCGTGCACCCGAGTTGCGCGCGGGTGGGCCCGTGCACTTGCAGTGGGGCCGGTATGCGCTGGAGGTGTTCCCGAACACGGGGCACACGGCGAGCACGCTGAACATCGACGTGCCCGCGTTGGACCTGCTGTTCTCCGCGGACACGGCGGTGGGGCACATGGCGTACGTGGCCTATGGGGCGCCGGAGGCCATCGACGCGGCGCTGGGGCGCGCGGAGGCCCGGGGGCGGGCGCGCGTGATTCAAGGCCACGGGGGTGTGGTGTCACCGCGCACGCTGAGCGCGGCGCGGCACTACCTGCGGGCGCTGGAGGCGGCGGTGCGCGAGGCCCGTGGTGAGCCGGAGCGGGTGCGGGCGATTCCGCTTTCGGCGTGCCTGCCGGCGGACGTGCGGGGCAGTGAGGTGGAGGCGTTCTTCCACTCGCGGAACCTGGATGAGGTGTTGGCGCGAAGGCTGTGGGGGTGACCCAGACTTCGTCGAGCCTCGCGCTTGAGATGCCGGTGCGCTCCAGGTGCTCCTTAAGATCCTGGGGCCGCCTGCTGGCAACTGCATGCCAGTGATAGACTGGGTGTTCCCCAGGAGGCGTCATGCGGTGGCCGGCCTGCTGTCTCTGGATGCTCACGCTGCCTCTGGCGGTGGGATGCCCCACCGCGCACAGGCGGGATGGCACGCTCGACCGCGCCGTGCGCGCGGACACGAAGGAGCGGCTGGAGACGGGAACGTGCACAGAGGTCGAGTACAACGAGTTCTGCAAGGGTAGGAAGCAGAGCGAGAAGTGCCTCGATGAGTGCTTCGAATGAGCTGGCGTGGTGCCGTGGGCGTTCTCGTGGCGCTCCTGCTTCCGCTGCCCCTGGTGCTGGTCATGGGCAGCGTCCTTCGGGACAGACGGGAGCGGACTGCCACGCCTCCAGGGGCGGTGCGCACCGTCCCCGTGCTCTCGCATGAGGAGCGCATGGTCCGGTTGACGTACCACCATGAATGCCAGAAGCCCGAGGACTGCGAGGCGCCCCTGGCGTGCTTCAGCGACACCCATCAGAGGTCGCACTACTGCACCGACAGCGAGTGCACGACGGACGCGCAGTGCCCGGAGGGACAGCGCTGTCTCGCCTTGACCACGCCATGGGAGGGGCTTCGGGTTCGCTGGTGCGTGGCCGTGGGCGTCCGTCAGGAAGGTGAGCCCTGCCTGGACCAGGCACTGGACCCCCGGGAAGGCTGTAGTCCCGGGCTGGTGTGCGGAGGCAGGCTGGGCTGGTGTGGCCGCCCCTGCCGGCCAGGTGAAGCCCCGGGCTGCCCGGAGGGCTTCTTCTGTGGGGAGGTGACACCGGAACCCATCTGCCTGCCCACCTGTGAGACGCGTGGGTGTCCCCAGGGGCAGCGCTGTGTCCGGCAGGAGGAGGGAATCTCGGCCTGCGCTGTCGTCTACGGCGCCGATTGCCAGCACACCCCCTGTCCGGAGGGACGTGAGTGCAGGGACACCCGAAACTCCGCCCGCCCCGGCGAAATCTGGATGGAGTGCCTCCACAAGTGCGGCAAGAACCGCCCCCCCTGCCCGGATGGCCTCATCTGCGACCGCGCCCGGTGCCAGCCACCCTGCGACCCCAACGGCCCCAATGTCTGTGCCCCGGGCTACCACTGCACGCGCAGGACGAAGCGCAGCCCCTACCTCTGCGAGCCTGACACCTGGCCGAAGCTGTAGTGTCCCAGGCCTGGGCTGCCTCGGGCATTTCCGGAGCAGCGGAGTCCAGCCTCGGCATCATGCTGCCTACCGCTCGATACCCATGCGCCGGAATACCGTCCCGGATTCAGGCCCCTGACCCTGTGCGCTGGAGGCATGGGGTCATCCGCGTCAGAGTCCCGGGCCGGGTGCGTCGCTGCGCGGACAGGAGGTGGAGGGATGTCCCCACGAATCGCACTGACCCCGGAGGATCCGGACTGGCGCCTGCCGCTGGCGGTGCCCGGGGTGTTGCTGGATGTCCCGTATGAAGGTCGCTGGCGGCAGCGGCCGTCCCTGCACGTCCAGGCCACCTCGCACTTCCTGCTCCGCGTGACGAGCGGAGGACAGCCGCTGCTCTGGCTGAGAATCGACGACTGGTGGGACGGCTGTGGCGCCCTTCGCGGGCCCGCGCAGCGGCCCTGGCGGCTCCCGCCCATCACCGCCGCGGAAGTGCGAGCGATGTCCCACGCTCCCGCGACGGTGGACTGGTGGGCGGCCTGGTCGCATCGCTTCGTGCGGATGCTGGAGGGCGCTGACGCCTCCATCCTGCACTTCGGCCGCTGGTGCCTGCGGCCCTTGTTCCCGGTGCCGGCGGACAAGGCCGTGGGTTACCCGGTTGTTCCCACTGCCCAGGCCGGCGACACCCCAGACCCACCGCACTCCCTGGAAGGGGCCCTGCGCTTCGAGCCCTTCTGGTTCGAGCCGTGGGACGCGCGAGAGGAGCCCGAGCGGCCCCGGGTGCCGAGCGGTGCCGTCCTCTCCCTGCGCCCACCCTCCGCGCCGGATGACGGCCGGGTGAAGGCCTGGCGCAAGCACGCACGCGACGGGACGCTTCCTCCGGTGTTGCTGCTCTATTTCCAGTTGGTGGGGAAGTGGCTGGTGGTGGACGGGCATGACCGGCTGCAGGCAGCGCTGCTCGAAGGGTTGGCTCCTCCGCTGCTGGGGCTGTGGCCTGTCGCGGAGACGGCCGTGTCGGTGGATGCTCGACGCCGTGAGGCCGCCATGCTGGGCGCCGAGGCCTGTCTCCAGGCGCGCGTCACTCCCCAGCGAATCGACTCCGCGAACGAGATTCTCCTCCGCAATCACGAGACACTCGTGCGCGTGGCCGTCACCCGCGCCTGGCCCCTGCCCGGGGGCGCCCCAGCGTGGAAGCGCGAGGTGGCGGAGTGGCGGGAACGGATGCGCTTATCCGTGGAGCCTGATGACTGGGCGTGGTTCGCCGGGACCCGCCAGCGCTGACGCCAAGTCTCACGCTCCAGTGTGGGCCTTCGCTCACGCCAATTTTACGATGGATGAAATGACAGCTGTGCAGTCCATCCCCAGGCGCACGCGTGTCCTTGTTGGCTGGGCGGCCCTTTCATGGCTCTCCCTGAGCTGCGCCAGCGTCACCTGCCTGGACAGTGAAACGTGCTGTGTGCAGAGCCACCCTGGCAACCCCGAGGCGTGCGGTCTCTCCGCCGCTGAGGCCGCCGTCCTCATGGGGGGCGTGAAGGCTGCCTCAGATGTCGCCTCCGAAGAGTGGGACGACTCGCACAACTCGGCCCTTCCGGACTGGAAGCGCGAATGCATACGGTTCTATGGCGATTGCAAGAACGCGAAGTTCACGGGTCCTTGCTACGAGTGCCTGCGCCGCTGCGAAGGGCAGCAGGAATGGCCCCTTGATATGTGCGCACCGAGCCGGAACAAGAGGAAGTAGCATGGCCGAGAAAGTCGACTGGGAGCCCTTCCGCGAGCTGGCTCAACGAGCGCTCCGAGATGGGACGCGCCTCGACCTCACCGACGATGAGCGCGCACTGCTCCTGCGCACGGCTCAGGAGGTTGCAATCCGCGACGCGGCGGAGGCCCTGGCGACTGACTCCGGGACGCGCGAGCTGGTTGCCGAATGCTCGCGCCGCATCAAGGAGGGCTCCTGGCGGCTCATGCGGGCACTGCACCGGATGTACCGCCACCAGGAAAAGGGCGACTTCGATAACGCGCGTCAGGAAATGCGCGACGTGCTCGCCGCGGAGGTCGTGCCCTACTACCGGCAGTTGGCGCAGGAACAACTCGAAGACATGGACGACGCGCCATGAGGGCGCCGGCACTCACGCCGCCGCGCGCGGCTGTTCCACCGGGGCCAGCGACAGGGCCACGGCCTTCGTGGCGCTCGCCTCCACCGCGCGGTGCAGCTCCGGCGACGCGAGGCGCGGCAGGATGACGAGCTGCGTGCCCTCCTGCGCCACCACGCGCAGCACGCGCTCCACCTCCAGCAGCATGGTGCCCCGCGCCATCATCCTCGGCGCCGCGTGCGTCAGTTCCACCGCGCCGGCCAGCACCAGCAGGTGCGAGCCCGGCTCCAGGATGCGCTCCTCTCGCGGCGCCAGCTCCACCTGCTTGCCACACCGCAGCCACTCCAGCCGCGCCTTGCGGCCCAGGTGCGCGTAGCGGTCCATGCCCCGCACCAGGTCATCGAAGCGCCGCTCGGCGAAGGTGCGCCACACGCTCTCCCGCAGCGCCGCGTCCGCCTCCAGCAGCGGCGTCAGCGCCGCGCGCGGAATCCGCACCAGCGTGGACGCCGCCGCCGTGCGCACCGTGGCCGAGCGGCGCTCCCCCGCCAGCATCGCAATCTCCCCGAACACCGTCCCACTGCCGAGCTGGTTCACCACCCCGTCCTCGCCCCGCCCGTCCTCCGCCAGCACGTACGCCGCGCCGCGCGCCAGCAGGTACAGCTCGTCGCTCGCGTCTCCCTTGCGGAACACGTACCGGCCCGCCGGCAGCTCCATCACCTGCGCTCGCACCGCCACCGCCTCCAGCGCCTTCGCGTCGAAGTGCGCGAACAGCGACGACGCCTTCAGCTGCCGCGCCACCTCCGTGCGCCGCAGCCGCGCGCTCCCGGGAAGTCGCCGCGCCGCCGCGCGCAGGG
>JBKGHK010000542.1:0-6935 GCA_046520375.1 Pyxidicoccus sp. 3LFB2 | reverse complement strand
GAAGGCGCTGGCCGCGCGGCGGTGGGCCACCTTGAAGAAGCTGTCCTCCATGAACCGCCCCACGCGCACCGCGCGGATGCTCGAGGACGCCGTGCACCCCATCCCCTCGGTGTCCACGTTCATCGCCGTGGCCAGGGGCGCGCCCTCGCCCGGCCCCACCTGCGCCGCGCTCGGAGGGAGGCCCGGCACGCCCGTGGGCAGCACCGCCCGACAGTCGACCTGGATGGGCTGGGCGCGCGCAATCGCCTGTTGAATGGGCATGCCCGTGCCGCCCATCCGCTCGCGCCCGTCGAAGTCCGCGTAGCGCGCGGCGGCCTCGGCCTCCGCGTCCGCCACCACGCCGCGCCGGCCCCACTGGCCGTTCTCCGGGTCGTGCATCACACGGCCCGTGGCGTCCCAGAGCGCGAAGTTGGCGGCCTCCTGCACCTTGAGCGTCAGCGCGCCCACCTCCGCGAAGTAGATGCCGAACACGAGGATGGTGACGAACACCATGAGGCCCAGCGCCGTCTCCACCAGCGCCTGTCCCCGGGCCGAACGCGAGCGCATGTCAGTAGCCCCTTCCGCCCGGGCCGCCGCCCCGGTAGCCGTCACCCACCAGCCGGCGCAGCGCCTGCGCGTGCTCGGTGAAGCCCGCGCCCGCGAGGCTGTCCGCGGGCCGGTCGTCGACGGAGCCCTCGGGGCTGGCCAGCGTGGCGCGCCAGAAGGGGTTGATGAAGTTGGGGGGCTCGCGCCAGCCGCCGCCCTGCGTCGCGGGGCGCGGCCGGTGGTAGTAGACGAGGCCGGCGGACAGGGCCACCTGGTTGCGCATCACGTCCTCGCGCCCGGTGGGGCCGATGCGGCCCAGCGGGCTGCCGTTGTCGAAGGTCGTGTCGCTGTTCTCGGTGAAGCGGAAGCGGAAGAAGAGGTTCCACGGGTCCGGGTTCCGCCGCCGCTGCGGGCTGGCGTAGTCCCGGTACAGCATGCTGTACAGCTTGGGCTGGCCGTACTGGTTCGCCGGGCCCCGCTGCAGCTCGCCCGCGTTGAAGCCCATGGAGTACGGCCAGATACCCGGGCACACGGCGCACGCGCCCAGCGTGTGCATCTTGTACGGGGGGTCGCCGTTCTCCATCTGCTGGCCCGGGGACACGCGGGCGCCGTACACGTGCTGGTCCTCGCGCGTCTGCTCCTCGTCGGACATCACCCACGCGTCGCTCGCGACCGCCGGCACCGGGGGCGCCGAGCGGCACTGCGTGGGAATGACGCCGCGCCCATGGTCATGCGCCGTCGAGTTGCGGCCGGAGATGGTGTTGTAGGTGGACGGGTCCATCTGCCCCGCCGAGCTGTAGTGCCGGAAGGCGGTGGAGACCGCGGCGCCGCCAGTGCCGAAGCCCGCGCTGCCTCCCGCCCGGTTGTGCACCCACGTCCAGCCCATGCTCCCCATGGTGGCGTTGAGCGCGATGGTGCCTCCGCCGGACATGCACACCGCGCCGTCCCCCACGCCGCACCCGCCCCCGCCCGCCTTCAGGGCATCGATGACGTCCTCGCGCGAGCGCACCGCGTTGCCGCCATTGAGCTCGGAGAAGCTCTTCGCGGCCCCTTCCACCGGGGCCGCCAGCTCGCCGTTGACGGCCTCGGCGACCCTCCGGGTGAGCTCCTGCCCCATCACGTGGTCGTTCAGCAGCCGCGTGTAGATGGCAATCCCCGCCCTGTGGAAGTTGCCGGCCTGGCCCTGGAGGCTCTTCACCTGGTTGGCCGCCGCCTCGTCCCCGTCGTGCCACTCGGCGGAGGGGATGTCCTCGGGGCACACCACGTTGTGCGCGGCGAACTCCTGGCTGCTGTGGCTGATGAGCGCCTGGGTGCCGGCCATGGCCACCATGTGCGCCACCTGCGCGCGGTTCATCACCGCAATCGCATTGAAGGTGCGCGCCGTCACCACGGCCTGGCTGTAGGCCGCGGCGTCCGCCGCCATCTGGATTTCGACGCGCTCCTTCGCGCGCATGCCGAAGCCCAGCGTCATCAGCACCATCAACGTCAGCAGGAGCAGCGTCAGTGCGAAGAGCACCAACGCCTGGCCCCGCCGTGCGTGAGTCAGAAGCCGTGAGGGCTGCACGCGGGACCTCCCTGGAAGTGCTCGGACATCACAGGCGTCATCATCCGCATGGCGGCGCTGACCTGGATGGGGAAGACGAAGTGGCCCTGGTTGCTCCAGCGCACCATGCGGTCGCCCAGGTCTCCACCCGGCCACCTGTCGCGGCCAATGGTGTCGTCCGTCTCGCCGTACCAGGCCGCGCGCTTCTGCGTGGGCATCAGCGGGTTGGTGGCCGTGTAGCGCTGCAGCTGGAAGTGGGCCAGGAACATGCGGCTCATCACCCAGTTCGCGAACGGGATGCGCATGTAGTACCAGGCGACCATGCGGATCTCCAACGTGCGAGCCCGCAGCGCCCTGGCATCATCCGTGGGCTGGTCGAAGAGCAGGTCCTCGCCGCCCTCCAGCCCCTGCGCCCACCCGGCGTCCGGCGACTCGCGGACGATTTCAATCATGGGCTCGTTGAAGGCGTCGCCCTGCGAGCTGCGCACCCGGAAGTGGTTGTGGCGCCGGGGCGCGAAGGCGTCCGCCAGCCGCTGGGCCGTGTCCGTGCGCGTCACCGTGGGCAGCATCGTCACCAACGCCGCGTGCGTCATCGGCAGGCAGTTGCCGTGGTTGAGGCTGCCCGCGCGCACCGCCCGGTACACCGCCACCTGCGCCAGGATGCGCGCCTGCAACATCATGAAGAGCTGCAGTGTCCCCAGCACCAGGAACACCACCAACGGCAAGGTCAGCGCGGCCTCGACAGCGGCCTGGCCAGACTGAGGGGATGTTCGCGACGTGCCCGGGGGTGGCATGACACCTTCCGAATTCCCTGTTTCTGCGTGATTAAGGAATCGGTCAAATGGACGGGGGCCGCACATTTGCGCACAGCCCCATTGTGACAGACGCAGCGGGGCTGTGCCCATCCCAGGAAAAACGTCCCCCGACGTCGGATGGTGGACGCTTTGCGTCCGACGTGGTGCGTCAGCGGTTGATGACGAAGCCGCAGGCGGAGTCGAGCACCACCTTGGCCCCGGCCAGGGCGTTGAGCAGCCGGGCGTAGTGGGTGCGCTCGGCGTCCAGCTGCGCCTCCACCGCTTCGGCCGTCAGGCCCTGGTGGGACAGGGACAGGCGCAGGCGCTCGGCGGCCGTGTCGCGCTCGGCCTCAATCGCCTTGCGCGCCCGGGTGGCCAGCTTCGCCAGCTCCGCCTCGGCGGCCTTCTCGGCCCACCCGGGCACGGACGCCGTCCCACGGAAGGCGCCGAAGCCGGGGAAGGCGCGCGACACCTCGTCGCCCTTGAGCCCCTTGCCCTCCGTCTCCAGGGCGGCCAGCACCGCGGAGTCCGCCTTCGGGCCATTGGCGCCCTCCACCACCGCCACGTGTAGCAGCGTGCGCTCCAGGAAGCGCGCCAGCTGGCGGCTGGGCACGCGCGCGCCCGGGGAGGTGTCCTCCGGCTCGGGCAGCTGCACGTGGTACAGCAGCTCCAGCCCGCGCGCCTTCATGGGCCCGCGCTTCTCGATGAAGCGGAACGCGCTGCGCCCGTAGGGGCCGTCGCGCAGGAAGCCGAAGAGGGCCTCCACCAGCGAGTGGCCGGTGGCGAAGTACTCCAGCTCCTCCGCCTCCACCGCCGTGTCGCGCCAGAAGGTGCCCAGCACCGTCCGGTCCTCCATGACGTCCAGCCCCGGCAGCCCGTCCACCTTCAGCGCGTGGCCGAACTGGAAGGCCACCTGGAAGGCCTCCACCTGCTCGTCCACGTCCACGCCGATGCCCACCCGGCGCGCCAGCTCGGTGACGGACTCCTCCAGGCGCTCGTCCAAGTCGCGCGCCACGCCCCACAGGCCGTCCTCCACACTGGAGGCCTCGCCGTCCTCGCCCTCGTCCTCCTCTTCGATGCCCATGCGCTCCTGGGCGCGCTTCACCAGCCGCTCCACCGCCGGCTTGTCGAAGCTGCGCACGTCCAGCAGCGGGTCATACGCGCGCTTCACCTGCGCCCGCGCGGCCTCCACCCTCGCCTTCAGCTCCTGGGCGTACGCCACCCGCGCCTCGCGAGGCATCAGCGCCAGCTCCGCCAGCCGGTCCTCCACCTCTTCGAGCACCGCGTCCAGGCCGCCCACCGTCTCGCCGAAGACGCCGACGGCATCCGCCAGCAGCATCAGCACGTCCGACGCCAGCGTGCCCGCCGGGTCGAAGACGTGGATTTCCACCGGGTGCGTCTGGCCGATGCGGTCCAGGCGGCCGATGCGCTGCTCCACCGTGGCCGGGCTCCAGGGCAAGTCGTAGTGCACCAGGTGGTGCGAGAACTGGAAGTTGCGGCCCTCGCCGCCCACTTCCGTGCACAGGAGCACCCTGGGGCCCTCCGGGTCTCTGAAGCGCGCCACCTGCCTGTCGCGCTCCACCAGCGGCAAATCACCGTGGTAGCCCAGCGCCTCCACGCCCTCGCGGCCCAGCTCTGATTGGAGCGCGTCCAGCGTGTCGCGGCTCTCCGTGAAGACGAGCACCTTCGCGGCCGGCTCCGCCTTCCAGATGCCGCGCAGGACATGGAGGAAGGTGACGAACTTCGCGTCGCGCGTGGGCAGCCGCAGCGCGTCCGCCTGGCCCTTGAGGACGGGGTTGGCCTTCACCGCGCCCGCGAAGGCGGCGGGGCTGGACTCCAGCCGGCGCAGCACGTTGCCCAGTGGCGCGCCGCGCAGGCTGCCTCCCGCCAGCGCCGCCAGCGCGGCGTCGCGAATCTGGAGCTCCTCGGCGGGCAGCTCCACCGGGTGGCGGTGCAGCCGGCGCGTGGAGAAGCCGCCCACCACCGCGCGGCGGTTGCGCACCAGCCTGTCACTGAGGCTGTACGTCTCCGCGAGGTGCTGGAGCAGCGCGTCCCTGTCTTTGAGCGCGGCCAGCTTCGTGTCCTCGGGGAAGCGCTTCGCCAGCGCCTGCACCGCGGCGGAGGGCTTGCCTCCCTCCATCAGCGCGCGCACCGCGGAGGACAGCTCCTCCTGGCGCTTCAGCCGCTCCTCGAAGCCCGCCACCGTGGGCGCGGTGGCCGCGTCGATGAGGGTGAGCAGGCCGTGGTACTCGGCCGGGTCCAACTGCATGGGCGTGGCGGTGAGCAGCAGCAGGCCCCACGAGTTGCCCGCCAGCACCTTCGCCGCCTCGAAGGCCTTCTCGCCCTTGAGGTGGTGCGCCTCGTCGATGATGACCAGATCCCAGAAGGCGTCGTCGGCGCCCAGCTCGCGGCGGTGCTCCGCGCTGCGCGACAACAGCTCCAGGCTCGTCACCACGAAGGGGAAGCGCGCCCAGGGCGACACGCCCGGCGCCTCCTTGAGGGACTGCTCGTAGCGGTCCGAGTCCATCAGCGTGAACAGCTGGTTGAACTTGTGGAACAGCTCCACCAGCCACTGCACGGTGAGGTGGCTGGGTGCCACCACGAGGCAGCGGCGCGCCAGGCCCGACAGCCGCAGCGCGCTGAACACCATGCCCGCCTCAATCGTCTTGCCCAGGCCCACCTCGTCCGCCAGCACGAAGCGGGGACGGCGCGCGGACAGCACGCGCTGCACCACGCCCACCTGGTGCGGCTTCACCATGATGCGGCTGGCCAGGAGCGCGCCCAGCGCGTCGCAGCGGCGCTCGTCGTCCAGCACCAGCGCCTGCTTGCGCAGGGTGAAGGCCCGGGCGTCGGCCACGCGCCCCTCGCGCAGCGTGGACAGCAGGTCCGAGCGCGGCGGCAGCGCGCGCACCTCGGACTCGGGCAGCTCATCCTCCTCGCCGGTGTCCGCGTAGCGCAGCACGTAGCGGCGCAGGCCGCGCGCGCCGGGCTCCTCGCGGATGACCAGGGCCAGCTGTCCCCTGTACGTCAGCACCGGCTCGCCCGGCGGCAGCGGGTACTGCACCAGCGCGCCACCCTTGGTGGACACCAGCACCGGCGCGTCCGGCCGGGCCGGGAAGGAGACGAGCGCCTTGGCACCCTCCTCCTGAAAGGACATGAGGTGTCCCACACCCCATTCGGGCTGCGGGAGGTAGCGGACCTTCGAACCTTCGACGAGGGACATAGGCGTGGAAGCAGGGGCCCTGAAATGGGGGGCTCGCCTCATAACCCCCCGCCATCACGAAGGCCATCCCGTCTGCACACATGGCGCACGGCCCCGGCCGGGGCGCGGACCCCTCCCAGGGAGTCGGATCACAATCCCCTGGGTGCACTCCACCCCGTCCACCGGGGCGATGTTCTCCGCCGCGCAGATCGGCGATTCTGACTTCGCCTGTCGTACGGGGTTTCCCCGGTACGGCTGGGGGGGAGTGCCACATGATGCGCCGTTGGACGTTCGCTCAGCGAGTGGGCGCGGGTCTGTCCGCCTGCCTGCTGATCGGTCTGCTATTGCTTGGAACCCTGCTGTCCGCCGTCCATGGCCACGCGCTGGCGGGCGGGGCCATGGCGGGCGCCCTTCCGCAGGCCCTGGTGGCGGGGCTGCTGGGGCTGGCGTGCGTGAGCGCGCTGGGCTTCGTGCTGCACCGCTCGCTCGTGCCGCTGCACACGCGGCACGAGCACAGCGAGCAGCGCCTGCAGCTGTTGATGGACGGGGTGACGGACTACGCGCTGTGCTTCCTGGACCGGTGGGGCCGCGTCACCGCGTGGAGCGCCGGCGCCGCGCGACCTCAGCGGCTGGTCCGAGGCGGACGTCACCGGGCACGACGCGGACCGGCTCTACGCGGAGGACGAGGTCGCCGCGGGCGTGCCCCGCGCCCACCGTGAGCGCGCCGCCCGCGAGGGGCGCCTGCTGTCCGAGGGCTGGCGGGTGCGCCGCGATGGCACGCGCTTCTGGGCGGAGACGCTGCTCACCGCGCTGCATGACGGGCGCGGCCGGCTGCACGGCTTCGCCGAGGTGACGCGCGACATCACCGAGC
>JBKGHK010000541.1:0-6939 GCA_046520375.1 Pyxidicoccus sp. 3LFB2 | reverse complement strand
CTTCCCGAAGCTCGTCCTCACCGTGCCCTTCACCCCGCCACCGGCCGCCGCGTGCTGGTGGCCCCGGGCGAGGACCGCTGTGCGCGCGAGGCCGAGCTGTACGCCGCCGCGCAGGAGTACGCCCGCGCCGAGCACCTGTCCGGCGTCCATGTCCTCTTCCCCACCGAGGAGGAGCTGCCCGTCCTGGAGGCCCAGGGCTTCGCGGTGCGCCTGGGCGTCCAGTACCAGTGGCGCAACGCGGGCTACCGCACCCTGGAGGACTTCCTCGCCCGCTTCCACTCCAAGCGGCGCACCCAGCTTCGCCGCGAGCTGCGCGCCCCCGCCGAGCAGGGCATCGAAGTCACCGCCCTGCGGGGCGACGCCCTGGAGGCGGTGGACGCGGACACGGTGTACCGCCTGTACGCCTCCACGGTGGACAAGTACCCGTGGGGCACGCGGCTGCTCACCCCGGACTTCTTCGCCCGGATGCTCGCCCGCTTCCGGCACCGCTGCGAGTGGGTGGAGGCCCGGCGGGAAGGGCGGCTGGTGGCCGGCGCGTTCAACGTCGCTGGCCCCCGCGTCCTCTATGGCCGTTATTGGGGCTGCTTCGAGGAGCACCCCTTCCTGCACTTCAACGTCTGCCTGTACCACCCGGTGGAGCAGGGCATCGCCCGGGGCCTGGAGCGCTTCGAACCCGGCCACGGCGGCGAGCACAAACTCACCCGCGGCTTCGAGCCGAAGCTTACATACAGTGCGCACCTGCTCCTCCACCCGGGGCTGGACCGCGCCGTGCGCGGCTTCCTGGCCCACGAGCGGGCAGCCGTGGAAGGCGGCCTGCCCCAGTGGCGGGCGGAGACTGGTTTCAAGGAGGGGGCCTGAAAATCCCGCCTCCCGTCGTCATTAAAGGGAGCCCGATACACCCATGGCGCAGAAGCACGAGCACGATACCTCCGTCGTCACGGAGTCAGCACCCAAGCAGAAGCTCAAGAGGCCCACCCTCTACAAGGTGCTCCTGCACAACGACAACTACACGACGCGGGAGTTCGTTGTCGCCGTGCTCAAGGAGATCTTCCACAAGTCGGAGACGGATGCCGTGCAGATCATGCTGCACGTTCATTACAACGGGGTCGGGGTTGCCGGCGTCTATACGTTCGAGGTCGCCGAAACGAAGGTCAAGACGGTGGAAGCCGCCGCTCAGGAGAATGGGTTTCCCCTGCGGCTTTCCATGGAACCCGAGGAAGGTTGAAACGTGGCAGGACCGCTGATTGCCAAAGAGTTGCAGGCCAGCTTCCGCACCGCTCTCGAAGAGGCGCGGAAGATGCGCCACGAGTATCTGACGCTGGAGCATCTGCTCCTCGCGCTCACCAAGGACTCGCGGACCCGCGAAGTCCTCCGGGCGTGTGGAGCCAACACGAAGCGCCTTCAGGAGCGCCTGGTCTCCTTCCTGGAGGAGACTGTCGAACGCCTGCCCGAGGGCGTGGAGGCGGAGCCCCAGCAGACCATCGGCGTGGAGCGGGTGCTCCACCGCGCCGCCATGCATGCCCTGTCCGCCGAGCAGAAGCTCATCGACGGCGGCGACGTGCTGGTGGCCATGTTCCGCGAGGAGGAGAGCCAGGCCCTCTACCTCCTCCAGGAGGAGGGTGTCACCCGGCTGGACCTCCTCAACTACATCTCCCACGGCATCTCCAAGGATGGCGAGGGTGACGGCGCTCCGTCCGAGGGCGCCGCCGGCCGTCCCGCGCAGGTGGGCGACGACGAGGAGGGAGAGTCTCCCCGCAAGAGCCCGCTGGAGGCCTACACCACCCAGCTCAACATCGAGGCCAAGGAGGGGCGCATCGACCCGCTCATCGGCCGAGAGAAGGAGCTGGAGCGCACCATCCAGGTGCTCTGCCGCCGCCGGAAGAACAACCCGCTCTACGTGGGCGAGGCCGGCGTGGGCAAGACGGCCATCGCCGAGGGCTTGGCGCTGCACATCCACGAGGGCCGGGTGCCGGAGGCGCTGAAGAACTCCGTCGTCTACTCGCTGGACATGGGCGCGCTGCTGGCGGGCACCAAGTTCCGCGGGCAGTTCGAGGAGCGGCTCAAGGGCGTGCTCAAGGCGCTGCAGGAGCAGAAGGACGCCATCCTCTTCATCGACGAGATTCACACCATCGTCGGCGCCGGCGCCACCAGCGGCGGCTCCATGGACGCGTCCAACCTGCTCAAGCCCGCGCTGGCCAGCGGCCGGCTGCGCTGCATCGGCTCCACGACGTTCCAGGAGTACAAGGCGGCCTTCGAGCGGGACAGGGCGCTGTCGCGGCGCTTCCAGAAGATTGAAGTCGGCGAGCCCACCGTGGAGGACACCGTCCTCATCCTGGAGGGGCTGAAGAGTCGCTACGAGGAGCACCACGGGGTGAAGTACACGCCCGAGGCCATCCGCGCGGCGGCGGAGCTGTCCGCCAAGCACATCAATGACCGGTTCCTGCCGGACAAGGCCATCGACGTCATCGACGAGACGGGTGCGGCCGAGCGGCTCAAGCCGGAGGGCAAGCGCACCAACACCGTCAGCGCCGCGGACGTGGAGAACGTGGTGGCGAAGATGGCGAAGATTCCCGCCAAGAGCGTGTCCGCTAGCGAGGGCGTCCAGCTCCAGAATCTGGAGAAGGAGCTCCAGGCGGTCATCTTCGGGCAGGACGCGGCCATCAAGGACCTGGTCAGCGCCATCAAGTTGGCGCGCTCCGGCCTGCGTGCGCCGGAGAAGCCCATCGGCTCGTTCCTCTTCTCGGGCCCCACGGGCGTGGGCAAGACGGAGCTGGCCAAGCAGCTCGCACAGACGCTGGGCGTGGAGTTCCTGCGCTTCGACATGAGCGAGTACTCGGAGAAGCACACGGTGAGCCGGCTCATCGGCGCGCCTCCGGGCTACGTGGGCTTCGACCAGGGCGGCCTGCTGACGGACGCCGTGCGCAAGCACCCCTACGCGGTGCTGGTGCTGGATGAAATCGAGAAGGCCCACCCGGACCTCTTCAACATCCTGCTCCAGGTGATGGACCACGCGACGCTGACGGACAACAACGGCCGCAAGGCCGACTTCCGTAACATCGTCCTCATCCTCACCACCAACGCGGGCGCCCAGGAGATGAGCACCAAGGCCATTGGCTTTGGCGACTTGCAGAAGCCCGCGGACGCGCACCGCGCGAAGAAGGCGATTGAACGCACCTTCACCCCCGAGTTCCGCAACCGGCTGGACGGGTGGATTCTCTTCTCCGGCCTGCCGCCGGAAATCATCCTGAAGGTCGTGGACAAGGAAGTCCGCCTCCTCCAGAAGATGCTGGACGAGAAGAAGGTGAAGCTGGAGCTGACGCCCGCCGCCCGCGCGTGGCTGGCCGAGCACGGCTATGACCCGGCCTTCGGCGCACGCCCCATGGCGCGCCTCGTGGACAACTCGCTGAAGAAGCCCCTCGCCGAGGCGCTCCTCTTCGGGGACTTGAAGGACGGCGGCGTCGCCCGCTACGACGTCGAGGGCGACAGCCTGAAGCTGCAGACGATGCCCGCCGCCGCCGAAGTGGTGTAGCCCGCCAGGCCCGGCCACGCCGGGCACCGGACATGAAAAAGGCCCCGGCTCCCAGGTGGAGTCGGGGCCTTCTGCTTTGCGGCCAGACCGGGCCATGACACCGGCCCGGAGCCCCTTCCGGGGGACGGGAGGGGCCCTGCGCGGGCGCCCTGCCCTGCCCGGGCGCGGCGCGCCTCAGCCGACGCGGTAGCTCTTCACCGCGCTGGAGAGCTGCTCGGAGATGATTTGCAGCGTGGTGGCGGCCTCACCGGTGGAGCCGATGCGGGACACCGTCTCGTCCATCATCTTGGAGAGGTCGTTCACCGCGAGGGTAATCTGGTTGATGCCCACGTTCTGCTGACTCACGGCAGCGGCAATCTGCCGGACGGCGGCGGCGTTGTCCTGGACGATGGAGGACAGCTCGCGCAGGTTCTGACCGCTGTTGCGCACCTGGGCCAGGCCCGACTCCATGCGCTCGGCGCCGCGCTCCGTGATTCGCACCGCGGCGGTGACGGAGCTGGCGATATCGTCCAGCAGCTCGCGCACGCGGGTGGTGGCTTCGATGGACTGGTCGGCCAGGGCGCGGATTTCGCGCGCCACCACGCCAAAGCCCTTGCCGTGCTCACCGGAGCGGACGGATTCAATCGCCGCGTTGAGCGCCAGCATGTTGGACTGGTCCGCCAGGTCCTTCACCGTCTGGGTGATGCCGCCAATCTGCTGCGTGCGCTCGCCCAGCTCGACAATCTTCTGCGCAATCTCGCCCACCTGGACGCGGATGTCGTTGAGCCCCGCCATGGTCAGTTCAATGGAGGCCTCGCCCGACTTGGCCAGGGCGTCCGCGCGCTCGGCGACGGAGAGCACGCTCTCCGCCTTCTGCGCGGCGAGCATGGAGGTCTGCTTGATTTCCTGCGCCGTCACCTGCGTCTCCTGCAGGGCGGCGGCCTGGCGGGAGATGGTCTGCGCCTGCTCGGCGGAGGACGTGTTGAGGTGCTCGGTGGACTGGGTGAGCGCGGTGGCGGCCTGCTGGAGGTTGAGCGTCACCTCGCGCAGCCGGGCCACCATCTGCGCGAAGGAGTTGGCCAGCCGGCCCACCTCGTCGCCGCTCTTCACCTGGATGGGACGGGTGAGGTCGCCGGACTCGACGATGTGGCCCGCCACCTCCGTCAGCTCCCGCAGCGGCCGGACGATGCTGCGGCCGAACATCGCGGACACCGCGACGCCCACGGCCACCAGCAGCAGGGCAAAGCCCATCATCCGCCCGCGCAGCGCGGACACCTGGCTGTTCACATGGTCCAGGGACATGCCCACGTGCACCGTGCCCAGCTTGCCGCCGGCCACCGGGGCCGCGATGTTGAGGGCGCGCAGCCGGCTGTCGCCGTGCTCCAGGTCCACCCGGCCCGCGTCGCCCGCCGCGACGATGGCGGCCTTCAGCGGCTCGGGGAAGGTGCCCTTGAAGGAGTGCGCCAGCACGTTGCCGCTGGCGTCCTGGACATAGAGGTAGGCCACGTCCTCGCTGTCCCGGCCCACGTCCAGCATGGGCTGGAGCGTCCCGTCGCTGGCGGTGATGCCCTGCTCGGCGGCCACCGCGATGCTCCGGGCGAGCAGCTGGCCCTCGCCCACGTAGTTCTCCACCAGGCCGCTCTCGAGCCGGTTGGTGGCGATGCCCGTGAGGAGGAAGGCCACCGAGGCGCTGATGACCGCGGTGACGAGGATGAACTTCGGCGCGAGTCCCAGCGACTGCCGGAACTGCTGGGTGAGCTGCGTGGTGAGCGATTGTTGCGGAGGGGTCACGGAATCACCACCGGGGAAGCGACAGCAGGAAGGCACCCGCGCGGGGACGGGCAGGTGCGGAAGATATGCGGGCACGAGGCCCGGAACGAAGAGGTCATCGGAGCGGCCCCCCCTCGCCCCGCGCGCTCACGCGGAAGCCGGAGTGCGAGCAGCTCTGGACGATGAGCTCGGGCAACGAGGCCAGGGGCACGCCCTGGTCCGTGGCCTTCAGCTCGAGCGCGGCGCGAGGCATGCCGTAGACGACGGAGGACGCCTCGTCCTGGGAGAAGGTGACGCCGCCCGCCTTGCGGATGGCCAGCAGGCCGCGCGCGCCGTCCTCGCCCATGCCGGTGAGCACCACCCCACCGCTGCGCCGGCCAAAGGCGGCGGCCAGCGAGGACAGCAGCACGTCCCCGTTGGGGCACGGGCCGCCCTTGGTGCGCTGCAGCCGCGCCAGGCCCCCCGCGTCCACGAGCAGGTCGTGCCCGTCCAGCGGGAAGTACACGCGGTTGGGCTCCAGGCGCTCGCCATCCTTCGCGATGTCCACGCGCATGGGCGTCACCTGGGACAGCCAGCGCACCATGCCCTGGGTGAAGCCCACGGTGATGTGCTGGGCGATGAGCAGCGGCACCGGGAAGTCCTTCGGCAGCTTCGCCAGCAGGTCCGCCAGCGCGGGCGGGCCTCCGGTGGAGGCGACGATGCCGAAGACATCCACCCGCGCGCCCGTGGGCGGAGGCGGCGTCAACGCGGTGCGCGGGCGGCGGGAGATGACGGGCACCTCCGCCATCAGGCACACCGAGTGGGCCAAATCACGGCCCCACTTGCGCAGCTCCTCGAAGTTGGTGACGTTGGGCTTGCCGATGAGCTCCAGCGCCCCGGCGCTCATCGCCTGGAAGCCCAGGTCCACGCCGCGCTCCTCGGCCACCGCGCTCACCACGAGGATGCGCGCGGGGGCCTGGGACATGATGGCGGCGATGGCCGCCGGGCCGTCCAGCCCCGGCAGCAGCAGGTCCATGGTGATGACGTCCGGGCGCAACAGCCGCGCCAGCTGCACGGCGCGGTTGCCGTCGCCCGCCCGGCCCACGACTTCAATGCGCGGCTCCTCCGTCAGGAGGGCCGTGAGCGTGTTCGCCATGGTGGGGGAGTCATCCACCACCAGGACGCGGATGGACCGCTTCACACTCACGCCCGAGACCCCCTGCGGCTCATCACGTCCAGCACCTCGGCCAGCAGGCGGCCCGCGGCGCACTCGCGCTTGCTGAGGTAGCCGTCCGCGCCCGCCGCCAGTCCGCGCTCACGCGCCGGAGCGCTGTCATGCGCGGAGACGAGGATGACGGGCAGCGACGCGGTCTCCTTGCGCTCGCGGAGCTTCGCGATGAGCTGGATGCCGTCCATCTCCTCCATGTCCAGGTCGCAGATGACGACGTCGTAGGTGTCCGTCTGCAGCCGCTCCAGCGCGCGGATGCCGCTGGCCGCCAGGTGCACCGTGAAGCCGCCGGCCTCCAGCATGGCCCGGTGCAGCGCGCGCGCGGTGAGCGAGTCGTCCACCACCAGCGCCCGCCGCGCCGCCACCACCTGCGTCTGCGCGGTGTCCGTCACCAGCCAGTCGGGGCGGCAGATGAGCAGCAGCTCGCCGCGGCTGAGCGTGGCCGCGCCCTGCC
>JBKGHK010000540.1:0-6947 GCA_046520375.1 Pyxidicoccus sp. 3LFB2 | reverse complement strand
CCCGGCGCCGCTGGTGGAGCGCTTCAAGCTCCCCGCCAACGCCGCGTCCCTGCCCGAGGTGAGCCTCCCGCTGGCCACGCTGCACGCCTTCCTCGACGCCGCGGAGGCCCTCTCCGGCGATGCGTTCCTCGGCCTGCACGTGGCCCAGCGCGTGCCGCGCGGCACCTACGGCCTGGTGGAATACATCGCCCGGGCCTCGCCCACGGTGCGTGACACCTTCCGCGCCCTGGCCCGCTACATGGCGCTGCTGGAGCCCGCGTGGCAGGCGTCCTTCGACGACGCCCCGGACGGGAGCGGCACCTTCGCCTATGGCATCCCCGGCGAGCCGCTGGCCTACGGCCGCCACGCCAGCGAGTACGGCCTGGCCCTCTTCGTCCACGTGGGCCGTCAGCTCACCGAGCGCCCCTGGAGCTGCCCGCGCGCCGTCGTCTTCGCCCACCCCGCCCCGGCGGACCTCCGCCCCCTGGTGGAGCACTTCGGCGTCACCCCGGAGTTCGGCGGCGGCCGCAACGCGCTCACCCTGGACGCGGCCACCCTGGAGCTGCCCGTGGTGGGCGCCGACCCCGTCCTCCTCTCCGTGCTGGAGCGCGCCGCCGGAGCGCCCCCCGCCGTCGCTCCGCCCACCCATCCTTCCGCGCCCGACTTCGTCCAGCGCGTGCGCGAGGTCATCCGTGCGGCCTTGCGCGAAGGAGCGCCCCAGGTGGGCGATGTGGCGAAGGGGCTCCACGTCAGCCTCCGCACCCTCCAGCGCCGCCTCGCCGAGCACGGCACGTCCTTCCAGGACGAGGTCGACACGGTGCGCCGTGAACTGGCCTTCCAGTACCTCAAGGACGCGCACCTGGGCGTCAGCGAGGTGGCCTTCCTGCTGGGCTACTCGGAGCTGAGCACCTTCGACCGCGCCTTCAAGCGCTGGACGGGCATGACGCCCCGCGTCTGGCGCGAGGGCGCCGAGGGCGGCTGAGTCCGGGCCCAACCCGTGGCGTCTGGCGTCCGCTGCCAGGAGTTTGGCGCATCCGGCCAGGAAACCTGGCGCGACTTCCCATACCGTCACCGGGCTCCACACTTCCCTTTCCCCGGAGGACGCATGCTCAAGCCCCAGGTGGTCGCCCTCTTCGACGAGTACTACTCCTCGCATCAACACCCCACCAACCGCCTCACGCACAAGATCGCCATCCCGCTCATCATCCTGCACATCGTCACGATGCTGGACTGGGTGCACCTGGTGGCGGTGCCGGGGCTCCCGGGCGGAGTGCTGACGCTGGGCATGGTGTCGCTGGTGACGTCCGCCATCTGGTACCTGCGGGCCGACGTGAAGCTGGGCCTGTTGGTCATCGCGTTCATGGCCGCGTGCTTCCCGCTGGGCCGGATGCTGCCCACGTGGAGCGTGGTGGCCATCGCCGCGTTTGGCTGGCTCGTGCAGCTCGCCGGGCACAGCGTCTGGGAGAAGAAGTCGCCCTCGTTCCTCACCAACCTCGTCCACGCGCTGGTGGGCCCGCTGTTCTTCGTCGCGGTGCTCACGGGGGACTACGTCCTCAAGCCCCAGCAGCCGGCCGTGGCCCCGGTCCGCGCCTGAGCCCCGCGCCCATGAGCTTCGCCGACAAGCTGCGCGCCTGGATGCCCCTGCCCGAGAACGGCGTCAGCCGCGCCGTGCACTTCGTGGGCGCGTACCTGTTCAGCTTCTCGCTGCTGGTGCCGCTGAGCCTCGTGCGCCTGCCGGTGGGCGGAGTGGAGCTCACCGCGGCGCATGTGCTGGTGGTGGCCGTGGCCCTCTACGCCATCACCCTGGAGTGGACGGCGGGGCTGCTGATGGCCCTGCCCCTGGTGCCCACGCTCGCCGCCGCCAGCACGGTGGCGGCACTGCCGGGGAGCACCGCTGCCGCCGTGGCCGTGGGGGTCATGGTGGTGCGCTTCGCGCTCGTCGTCGGGGCGCACGTCGTGTTCGAGAAGAAGACCCACGGCCTGTCCCTGGGCGGGCCGCTGCTCTTCTTCATCGAGCCGGTGTACCTGCTCACGCTGGCCCTGTTCGCCATGGGGATGAAGCGTGAGCTGCACGCCCGGGTGATGGCCGGCGGCGCTCCTGTGGCGCGGCTGGCGGTCTGACGGACTGAAGCAGGCGGCCTCCTCCACCTCGTGTAGAGGGGGCCCGCACTTCAAGAAGGGCGATTCGCCTTTCACTCACTGCCGGCACGCAACCCTTCGAAGGCTTCCCATCCTCCTGGAGGTACCGGGACTCCCAGGGCGTCCAAGCACTCGCGGGCCTGGGCGTTCCATCCGGGGTCCATGAGACTTAAGGGCGAAGCGCCTGCCAGTGAATCAGCGAGCGTCTGCACCTTGGGGGTTGCTGCCCGGAAGCGCTCCGCATCCGGGCTCCCCCAGGCCTTCGCGCAGAAAGCCGCGAGCGCTGCCATGCGAGACTGGAGCACTGTACGCAGTTCCTCGGCCGGGGCTTGGGTACACCACCGCTCGTAGAGACGAGGTGCGGCCAGTACGGTCAGGAGGTTGAGCGCCTCGACCACCAGGGTCGCTTCCTGCTCCCACGAATCCTCAGCCACAGATGGGCCCCAGGCGAGCGTTGAAGGGCAGCGTGTTGAACAGCAGCGCCTTCCCCGTCACGGTGTCGCCGCTCATGCACGTGTAGACCGCCCATCCCGTGAAGATGAGGTTCTCCATGCCCTCAATGAAGCAGTAGGGACACCTTCCTTCGCCACAGCTCGAAACGAAGCACGCCTTGTTTGGGCATGTGACGGTCGCGGGCCATCCACGCTTGATGCACCCGGGGGCCTTCGTCAGAGGAGGTTCCGCATGAGCTGTCGGCAACTGAAAGGCACCAAGCATGCCGATTCCCATCAGCAGGCACGCCAGCATCTTTCGCGCATGTCGCAGCACGCAGCACTCCCTCCCTCATGCAAGCTTCAGGAGGCTACCCCATCCGGCATCGGGCCTACCGCTCGAAGGCAGGAGCATGTGGGGTCTTGACGTCACCCACATGAACAGGGGCGGGCAGGTGGGTCTTGGCGCGGCCGTCCCGGGAGGCGAGCACGGTGTGCCCCCATGAACCCGTCATGGCTCAGCGCCGATGCTTGCGAGAGTGGGGGGCCTGCCCCCGCATGGCCAGCTTCTCAAGCAGGATTTCGGCCTGCTCCCGGTAGAGGGGAACCACCTCCACGGCAAGGAGGTCCTCCATCAGTTTGCGTGCCCCCTCCAGGTCTCCGACGTCTTGCAGGGGGTAGTACCGGTCGAGGACTCCTGACAGCCGGTCGAGGACTCCTGACAGGCGGTGGGCCTCTCACGAATCCTGCGCCGGATTTCCCGGAGGAGGGCTGCGGCGGTGGACCACGAAAGGAACGGAGCTCAACAGGCTCGTGACGCGCGGCAAGTAACGGTTAGAACCGCATAATGCCGAGTCGCTTCTTCAGGATTGCCGAGAACGTCCAGGCCGGTAACTGGTACCTGGGGGACCCCGAGGACCCACGAGGCCAGGAAGTAGAAGACCCTTGGATGTTCAGGGCAGGGCGGACCGTCCAGGTCGAAGGCCCTCTGAAAGTCCCCATCGACGAACCGGGCAGGGCGCTGGACTTCTCCACGGCGGGCGTGGGCGTCACGCCTGTGGTCCACATCAAGGTGGCGGAGATCTTCAAGGAACTGGCCCCCAATGACGTGCAGTTCATCCCCGTGCACATCAAGAGGCACCCGGACCAGTACGTCATCCTCGTGGCCACGAAGCTCATCCGCTGCATCGACGACACAGCGTCCAAGGTGCAGCGCTGGAAGCCAGAAGACGGACTGCCAGAGAAGGTAGGCCAGTACTACGCCGTCGATGACATGCGAATCGACCCCACGAAGGTGGGAGATGCCAAGGTGTTCCGCACGGAAGGATGGGACATTGCCCTCATCGTCTCCGAGGGCATCAAGCAGGCCCTGGAGCGCATGAAGGCCACCGGCGTGAAGTTCACGCAGGTGTAGCCCGTCTAAACGGCCCCACTACGTCCCGGTGGCGGACTTGACGGGCGGCACCTCATCTGCGGGGAGCCGGCGGTCGAGCGCGTAGACAACCACCGGCTCGCGCCGGCCCTTCACGTGCGTCTCGCCCAGGCGCTCACCCACGAAGCGGCCGCCACCCTTCTGCCACGTGCTCTCGCTCACCAGGATGTCCACGCCGAGCGACTTGGTGAGGCCCTCCACGCGTGACGCCAGGTTCACCGCGTCGCCGATGACGGTGTACTCGTGTTGCTCGGCGCCCCCGAGCATGCCCGCCGCCACCACGCCCGTGTGCAGGCCGATGCCGATGCGCAGCCGGGGCTGCCCGTGCCGCTCCCGGTGCGCGTTGAGCTCCTCCAGCTTCGCGCGCATGTCGAGCGCCGCCCGCATGGCCAGTTCGGCGTGGTTCTCGTGCTCGTCCGGCACGCCCCAGCACGCCAGCATCCCGTCGCCCAGGAACTTGTTCACGATGCCATCTCTCGCCAGGACGATGTGGGTCATGTGCCCGAAGTACTCATCCAGCAACTCCAGCACCTCCCGAGGCTGGAGCGTCTCGCTCAGCGTGGTGAAGTCGCGGATGTCGCTGAAGAGGATGGTGACCTCGCGCTGCACCGGCTGCAGCGGCGCGTCCCCGAGCTTCATCACCCGCTCCACCACCTGCTTCGGCAGGAAGCGCGAGAGCCTGTCGCGGCGGCGCAGCTTGAGGAACATGCCGCGCACCTGCGCGTTCGTCATGACGATGAGCCAGCCCAGGGCCACGTAGCAGAAGACGACGAAGCTGACCTGCGCCGGAGAGCCGTGCCCCGTCAGCCCCGCGAGCAGCGAGTACGCGGCGGACGACAGCGCCGTGGACAGCAGCACATGCAGCCTCGAGTAGCGGGCCACCGAGAAGGACTGCACCACGCCCAGGATGGCGGCCAGCATCCCCGCGTCGTAGTGGCCCGTGCGGCTCCACGAGAGCCACGCCATGTAGGAGAAGAAGCCGGTATCCAAAACCGTCGTCGGCACAGGGAACCACCGGGCCCGCTGGGCGTGGGGCTTCTGGGCACGCAATATGAAGAAGGCGCCGAGGGAGAACAGCGCGTAGGCGCAGAAGGGCACCATGCGCGCCAGGTCCAGCTCCGGCCTGGAGGGGTCCTGGGACATCTTCGCGATGCCGCCCTGGCTGAGCGCTATCAGGCACAGCACCAACAGGCGGATGAAGGACACGCGGCGCTCGCCATTCAGCGCGCCCTCCGCAAGCACGCTCTCCTCGTTGGCCTGGGCGACCGCGAAGCGCGCCACCGTGGTGTCCCGCCCCTGTCCTTTGTCGCGTCGGCCCATGAGGACGTGCCCCCGTCAGTGGAAGCGCAGCGCGCCGGTGGCCCTCAGCTCGCCCACGGGCTCGCCTCGGGTGGTGCGCAGCACCGGCTCCGCATGTTGCCTCAACTCGGACACGGGCAGCGAGAGCCCCCGCCGCTCGCCTACCTGCCGCAGCACCGAGAGCAGCGCGGGCGGCGAGCAGCGCATGTCCCCGTCCTCCACCTTCAGCGCCACGCCCAGCCCCAGCGCCGGCAGCGCCGCGCAGTAGATGCCTTCCGCGCCCACCTTGGCCACCACCGCCCCCCGCGCCGCCGACATGATGTCCGTGCACGGCCGCCCCGTGCCCGCCACCAGCTCCGGGTGCGCCACCATGGCCTCGCGCAGCCGCCGCGCCGCGGGCTCCGACGAGACGCCGAAGCGTGCATAGGAAGTCGCCATGGCGCGCACGGACAGGGCGAAGCACACCGCCGTGCACCCATCCACGCCCAGGCGCAGCGCCTCGCGAGGCTGGCCCGTCCAGCGCAGCACCTCCGCGAGGGCGCGCTCCTGCACGGGGTGGCCGGCGCGCTCGTAGCCTTGCGTGGGCCAGCCATGGTGACGCGCCAGCGCGAGCATGCCGGCGTGCTTGCCCGAGCAGTTGCTCCAGCGCGGAGTGATGACGACACCCGCGCGCAGTGCCTCGTCCGCCACCGTCTGGGACAGCGGCGGGTGCGGGCCACAGGCCAGCTGGTGCTCCTCACAGCCACAGGCGCGCAGCATGGACGCGGCCAGCGCCCGGTGCACCGGCTCGCTGGAGTGCGAGCCACACGCCAGCGCCAGCTCACGCGCGCCAAAGCCGTAGCGCTCCGCCACGCCGTCCTGCACCAGCGGCATCGCCTGGAAGGGCTTGGCCGCCGAGCGCCAGTACGTGAAGCGCTCCGGGTCCCCGGCCTGCGCGACGAGCCTGCCCTCTGTGTCCACCACGGCGACGGACACGGCGTGGACGGACTCGACGAGGCCCGAGCGGGTGGTCTCGATGGTGAGCATCGACATGGCACGGCGCCATACCAGGACCGGCGCCGCTTTGCTCGGGGGGCCCCTCCCGACGACGGCCCGCTTTGACAGTCGGAACGCGCGGGTGGCGCTGGCGCACGGCGCTGGCTTGCTGTTGAAGTCGCGCCCCTTGCGCGGGACGTCCGAGCCCGCCCCGCTGGAGGAAGCCGTGGTCCGCCTCTTCGTTCCGTTGCCCGAGCCCGCCCCCACCGACGTGGAGCTGACCGGAGAACGCCGCCACTACCTCCTCCACGTCCTGCGCCTGGGACCAGGCGACGCGCTGGAGGTCTTCGACGGCCAGGGCCGCGCCTTCGAGGCCCGCGTCGCCAGCGTGGGCGAGGAGGCCGTGCGCGTGTCGCTTGGCACCGCGCGCGTGGCCCCTCCGCGCCGCGCGGTGGGCGTGCTGCAGGGGCTGCCCAAGGGCGACAAGCTGGAGCTGGTGCTGCAGAAGGGCACCGAGCTGGGCGCCACCGCGTTCTATCCGGTGGCCACCGCGCGCAGCGTGGTGAAGCTGGAGCCCAAGCGCGCCGAGGAGCGCACCGCGCGCTGGACGAAGATTGTCGAGGAGGCCTCGCGCCAGTGCCGCCGCGACGACGTGCCGCGCGTGGAGACCCCCCGCGCACTGCTGGAGGCCG
>JBKGHK010000053.1:0-26363 GCA_046520375.1 Pyxidicoccus sp. 3LFB2 | reverse complement strand
GTCCGAGGGCGAGCGCCCCGGCTGCTGCTCAGCCTGGGGGCGCCCACCCCTGCCCTCTTCCTGGCCCTGGCCCAGCCCGGCCGTCCGCGCCCAGGTGTGGCCGCTGCGCACGGAGCGGCCCGCCGCCATCGACAACGCGCGCAAGGGCTTCAAGGCCGCCGCTCGTCAGGTCATCGACGCACCCACCACCACCCTGGAGCAGCTGCTGCGCGCACTGGCTCCCTGACACCGAACGTCCTGCCTTATGCCGCCCACCCTCGAAGAGCTTCGCGAGCGAGCCCGTCCCTGGGCCGAGCCCGTCCCCGGCGCCGCCCCCGCGGGCATGCAGGCGAAGCATGAGCCGGCCTACGAGGCCATCACCTCGGAGGTGGCGAAGCTGGAGTCTCCGGCCAGCGCTGGCGTGCGCTGGGATGACGTGGTGCAGGGCGCGGGCGAGCTGCTGAAGGGCACCACCAAGGACCTGTGGCTGGCGGCGTACATGGCCTATGGCCTCTATGCCACGCGCGGCCTGGACGGCGCGGCCACCGGCGCCGCCGTCCTCGTTGAAGTGACGGAGCGCTACTGGCCGGACCTCTACCCCGAGCTGAAGCGGCTGCGTGGCCGCGCCAACGCCGTCGGCTGGTTCGTCGAGCGGCTGGGCCGCATCCTGCCCCTCGTGGACCAGGCCACGGTGACCTCGGAGTCGCTGGAAGCGCTGGCCGTGGCCATGAAGCGGCTGGCACAGGTGTCCCGTGAGCGCTTCGCCGACTCGGCGCCCGCGTTCGGCCCGCTGCAGGACGCCATTGCCCGGCTGCGCGCGGGACTGCCTCCTCCTCCGGAGCCCGCCCCCGTTGACTCGCAGGGCTCCGCGCAGTCGGCAAGGGACGCGGAGGCCGCCGCGTTCACACAGGCGGACGGTGCCTCCACGGCTGATGCCGGTGGGAATGGCGCTTCCGCGCATGGCGCCGGTGGGAATGGCGCTTCCGGGAACGGTGCTACCGCACACGGTGCTATCGGCAGCGGCGCACCCGTGCAGGGTGCCGGCGGCAACGGCGCTTCCGGAAACAATGCTTCCGCACACGGCGCCAGCGGTAACGGCGCGTCCGGCAACGGCGCAGCCGCGCACGGTGCCGGAGGGCACACCGCTTCCGCGAGCGCGGCTCCCGGGAACGGGGCTTCCGCGAAGGGGAATGCGGCCGGCGGAAACAATGCTTCCACCAAGGGCGCCTCCGGTAACACCGCTGGAGCGAATGCCGTCACTCCCGCGAACACCGCCGCCGCGAACACCGTGAAGGCCGTTGCCGGCAGGCCCGCGACGCAGTCCGCCGCGCCCGTGGTGGTGCCGGAACTTCCGACGCTGCCGGCCACTCCGGACCTGTCCAGCGCGGAGGCGGTGACGGACTTCCTGCGCACCGTGGGCACCGCGCTGCTGAACTCCGCGGGGGCCCTGCGCCGCGCGAGCGTCGAGGACCCGCTGTCCTACCGGCTGATTCGCACGGGCCTGTGGCTGCACCTGTCCCGCCCTCCCGCCACCGACGCCAATGGCCGCACGCCGCTCCAGCCGATGCCGGCCGCGCTGCGCACCAAGCTGGAGGACGCTGGAGTCCAACCAGCGCTGGGCCGACCTGCTGGACGAGTCCGAGTCCGCCCTGGGCCAGCACCGCTTCTCGCTCGACCTCCACCGCTTCAGCGCCGCCGCCCTGACGGGCCTCGGCGAGTCCCATGCCACCGCCCGCGCCGCGCTGATTCAGGAACTGGCCACGCAGCTGCGCCGCATGCCCGGGGTGGACGCACTCATCGCCGCCAGCGGCACGCCGCTCACCGACGAGGCCACCCGCGCGTGGCTGCGCGCGGAGGTGCTCCCCACGAGCACGCCCCCGTCCACCGCCTCCGCGTCCACCAGCGCGGGCGTGGCGCTGGCCCTGCCGCCGCTGTCGCTTTCGACGGAAGCGTCCAGCACTGGAAGCGGACCTGCCCTGGAGGAGGAGGCCCGCGCGCTGCTCGACGCCGGCCGCATCCACGAAGCCGTCACCTTGCTACAGGGCGCCGTCGCTTCCGCGACCACCGGGCGCGCCCGATTCCTTTCACGACTGGCATTGGCGCGGCTGTGTGCCAATGCCGGACAGCTCCCCCTCGCACGAGCCGTCTATGACGCACTCGACGAGGAGGTGTCTGCCCATTCTCTCGACACCTGGGAACCGGCCCTCGCGGCCGCATGCCTCGAAGGTTGGTTGTCCACGCGCACCCCTGGGGAAAAGGAGGGGGGGCGGGTGGCAGCAAAAGTTCGAAACCGGTATCGTCGTCTAGCGCGGTTGGATTCTTCCGCCGCGTTGCGCGTCGGCGCCTGAAGCACCCCTGTCGTACCGCGGCGAAGCTCCTCCCCATGCGACGCCCGCGCCAAAAACGCAGCACTCAAGGAGAAAGCCGCAGATGAGCAAAGAGAGTTCTGTCGCCCCTACCGAGCGCGTCAACATCGTCTACAAGCCCGCCACTGGCAACGCCCAGGAGCAGGTGGAGCTGCCGCTGAAGGTCCTGATGATGGGAGACTTCACGGGCCAGGCCGATGACCGCCCGCTCGAGCAGCGCGCGCCCATCAACGTCGACAAGGCCAACTTCAACGAAGTGATGGCCCAGCAGAACCTGAAGGTCACCCTCACCGCCGCGGACAAGCTCGCCGGTGACCCGAACGCGACGATGAACGTCACGCTCCAGTTCAAGAACCTGGCCGACTTCTCCCCGGAGAGCGTCGTCAACCAGGTGCCCGAGCTCAAGAAGCTGCTCGAGCTGCGCAGCGCCCTCAACGCCCTCAAGGGGCCCCTGGGCAACCTGCCCGCGTTCCGCAAGAAGCTGCAGTCGATGCTCGCCGACGAAGAGGGCCGCAAGGCGCTCATCAAGGAGCTGGGCCTCAAGGATGAGAGCAAGTAGCCCTTTTCGGGGGATCTGAAACACCATGCCTACCAATACCCAGACCCAGAAGCCCACGGGCGTCGCCGCTGACGCTTCCCTGTCGCTGCTCGACGAGATTCTGTCCGAGGCCAAGCTCAAGCCGAAGGACGAGGGCTATGACGTCGCCAAGCGCGGCGTGCAGGCCTTCATCACCGAGATGCTGGCGCCGCACCGCTCCGAGGAGCGTATCGACAAGGCCCTCGTCGACGCGATGATTGCCGAAATCGACAAGCGCCTGTCTTCGCAGGTCAACGAAATCCTCCACGCCAAGGAGTTCCAGAAGCTGGAGTCCTCGTGGCGCTCGCTGAAGTTCCTCGTGGACCGCGTTGACTTCCGCGAGAACACCCGCGTGGAGATGCTCAACGTCTCCAAGGAAGACCTCCAGAAGGACTTCGAGGACGCCCCGGAAGTCACCAAGAGCGGCCTGTACAAGCTCGCGTACTCCAACGAGTACGGCGTGTTCGGCGGCAAGCCCTACGGCGTCATCAACGCCAACTACGACTTCGACGTGGGCCCGCAGGACATCGACCTGCTGCGCAAGTGCGCGTCCGTGGCCGCCATGGCCCACGCGCCCTTCATCGCCAACGCCGCGCCGGGCGTCTTCGGCGAGGAGACCTTCCTCAAGCTGCCGGACCTCAAGGACCTCAAGTCCCTGTTCGAGGGCCCGCAGTACGCCCGGTGGCACTCGTTCCGCGAGAGCGAGGACGCGCGCTATGTGGGCCTGGCGCTGCCCCGCTTCCTGCTGCGCCTGCCCTACGGTGAGAAGACCGTCCCCGTGAAGGCCTTCAACTTCACCGAGGATGTCGTCGGCAGCCACGACAAGTACCTGTGGGGCTACGCCTCCGTCGCCATGACGAGCCGCGTGGCGGACTCCTTCGCCAAGTTCCGCTGGAGCCCGAACATCATCGGTCCCCAGTCCGGCGGCGCGGTGGAGAACCTGCCCCTGCACCAGTACGAGGCCATGGGGGAAATCCAGACCAAGATTCCCACCGAGGTCATGCTCACCGAGCGCCGCGAGTATGAGCTGGCCGAGGAGGGCTTCATCGGCCTGGTCTTCCGCAAGGACTCGGACAACGCCGCGTTCTTCAGCGCCAACTCCGCGCAGAAGCCGAAGTTCTTCGGCAACACGCCCGAGGGCAAGGCCGCGGAGACCAACTACCGTCTCGGTACGCAGCTGCCGTACATGTTCATCATGACCCGCCTGGCGCACTACATCAAGGTGCTGCAGCGCGAGCAGATTGGCAGCTGGAAGGAGAAGTCGGACCTGGAGCGCGAGCTCAACCACTGGATGAGCCAGTACATCTCCGACATGGATGACCCGGCGCCCGCGGTCCGCTCGCGCCGCCCGCTGCGCGCCGCCCGGGTGATGGTGGAGGACGTCGAGGGCCAGCCGGGCTGGTACCGCTGCAGCCTGCAGGTGCGCCCGCATTTCAAGTACATGGGCGCGTCGTTCACCTTGTCCCTCGTGGGCAAGTTGGACAAGGAGTGAGCCCGTTCACGCTCTGTCGGTAGAATCAGCTAGTTTGTAGGGGCTCCAGCACCCGGGCTCGCAGTGAGCCCGGCTCCACCGGCGCGCATGGCGCGCACAGCAAGAGGTCAAGATTCATGGCCGAAACAGTACATCTGTTCCTGAAGGCGAATGGCACGGACATCAAGGGCGAGCCCACCCAGGTCAGCCTGGGCCGTGCGGACTCCATCGAGTGCATCTACTACGAGCAGTCGGTGAAGACGGCGCGTGAGGCCGGCTCCGGCCTGGCCACGGGCCGCCGCCAGTACGAGGGCATCACCATCCGCAAGCGCATCGACAAGTCGACGCCGCTGCTGATGAAGGCGCTCTGCGAGAACCAGGTCATCGAGGGCACCTTCAAGTTCTTCCGCCCCAACCCCACCGGTGACGGCACCACCGAGCAGTTCTACACGGTGGGCATCAAGCGGGGCCGCATCGCCGGCATCCGGCAGCACGTCCCCGACTCCTTCGAGCCGACCAGCACCAACAAGCCGGGCCTGGAGGAGGTCCACTTCGTGTTCCACTCCATCGATTGGACCATCACCAACGGCGGCGTGACGCACCTGGACACCTGGGACCAGCAGCGCTAGTCATTGCGCTCCTCCCGCCGGCCGCCCGTGCAGTCTGTACGCGGGCGGTCGGGGGGTGGACTGCGGACTGAAGACAGACACCCATGGGCTCCCGAGGCTTGTTGTCCCGCATCGCCGAAGGAAACGGCACGCTCGCGCCGCCTGGCGACGTGGTGGAGTCCATCGCCGAGCATCTGCGCAACCTGCTCAACACGCGCAGGGGCGAGTCCGTGGCGGCTCCGGCGTACGGCATCCTGGACCTGAACGACATCGTCCACTCGTACCCGTCAGCCATTCCGCGGATGACGCAGTCCATCCGCACGGCCATCCAGGACTTCGAGCCGAGGCTGAAGAACGTGGTGGTGCAGTACGCGGCGGACCCGTCGGACCCGACGGCGCTGCGCTTCGACATCAGTGCCCAGCTGGCCACGCGAGACAGGCGGGGCATGGTGCGCTTCCACACGCAGGTGCATCCGGGCGGACGCGTGGACCTGTGGTGAGCCACGGGGTGAGTGGCAAAGGGCGAGGATGTTCAGCAAGTACTACCTGAGTGAGCTGTCGTACCTGCGGGAGATGGGCCGTGCCTTCGGGCTGGCCAACCCCTCCGTCGCGGGCCTGCTGGTGGAGCGCGGCGCGGACCCGGACGTGGAGCGGCTCCTGGAGGGCTTCGCCTTCCTGACGGCGCGCATCCGCGAGCGGGTGGACGACGACGTGCCGGAGCTGGTGCACGGCCTCACGGAGCTGCTGCTGCCGCACTACCTGCGCCCGCTGCCGGCCTCCACGATTGTGGAGTTCACCCCCAACCTGCGCGCGCTGCGCGGCCGCTCGCGCCTGCCCGCGGGCGCGGAGGTGGCCTCGCAGCCCATCGACGGCACCTCGTGCGTCTTCCGCACCACGACGGACGTGGACCTCTTGCCGGTGCAGCTGACGGACGCGCTGTTGGACCGCGCGTCGATTACGTCCCCGGTGCTGCGGCTGTTCTTCCAGACGACCGAGCAGGGGCGCGCAGAGGTGTTCCGCCCGCAGGGCCTGCGCCTGTTCATCCACGGTGAGATGTCCGCCGCGTCGGTGGTGCTGCTGTGGCTCTTGCGCTACTGCCGCCAGGTGCGCGTGCGCGGCGCCTCGTCGGAAGGCGAGGGCTTCAAGCTGCCGGCCAATGCCATCCACCCGGTGGGCTTCGACCGGGACTTCAAGCTGCTGCCGTGGCCTCGTGCGAGCGAGGGCTACCGGCACCTGCAGGAGTACCTGACGCTGCCGGAGAAGTTCCTGTTCTTCGACGTGCGCGGGCTGGACTCCGCGGTGGGCGTCAAGGACGACAAGTTCGAGATTGCCTTCCACCTGGAGCGGCCGCCGCCCCTGGACGCGCGCATCCACCGGGAGATGTTCCGGCTGCACTGCGCCCCGGTGGTCAACCTCTTCAGCGTGCCGGCGGACCCCGTCCTCCATGGCGTGCTGGACGGGGACCACCTGCTGCGCGCCTCGGACCTGCCCGCCAACCACGCCGAGGTGTACTCGGTGGACGCGGTGACGGGCCTGCAGGCCGGCCGCAACGAGCGGCGCATGTACCGGCCCTTCTTCGAGTTCAGCCACACCGCCGGCGGGGACGCGCAGCAGTCCTTCTACCGGCTGCGCCGGACGCACTCGCCGCTGGACGACGGCATCGACACGTACATCACCCTGGAGACGCCGCGGGACGTGCCGCCGGTGCTGGGCTCGGAGGAGGCGCTGTCCATCGACCTCACCTGCACCAACCGCTCGCTGCCCTCGCGGCTCCAGGTGGGGGATTTGACGGCCTCCACGGCCGCCAGCCCCACGCAGGCGAAGTTCAAGAACATCTCCCCGGTGAGCCGGCCGGCGCGCGCGCCGCTGGGCTCGGAGCTGCACTGGCGGCTGTTGTCGCACCTGGCCATCAACCAGCACTCCCTGGCGGACGCGGCGGCGCTGCGGCGGTTGATGGACCTCTACAACTTCCACTCCCTCACGGACAACCTCGCGGCGCGCGCCAGCCGCCTGCGCATCAATGCCATCCGCGCGGTGGAGACGAAGCCGGTGACGCGCTTCCTGGAGGGCGCGCCCCTGCGCGGCCACCGCACCCGGGTGGACCTGGACGAGGAGAACTTCATGGGCGTGGGGGACTCGTTCCTCTTCGGCTGCATCCTCGAGGAGCTGCTCGCGTCCCACGTCACCATCAACTCCTTCAATGAGCTGAGCATCCGCCTCCACCCCTCGCAGACGGAGTACACGTGGCTTCCGAGGAACGGAACGCAGACGCTCTTGTAGCGGCGGCGCGTCAGCTGGCGGAAGCCGCCCCCCGGACGGGCTTCTTCCCCCTGGTGGCCTTCCTGGAGCGGCTCACCGCCCGGGCCCAGGCGGATGCCCGGCTCCAGGCGGAGGACCGCCCTGTGGGCGACGCCCGCGCCCAGGCGGTGCGCGTGGGCGGCCCCGGGCCCGTCAGCGAGGAGATGATTCGCTTCCGGCATGACCCGTCGCTGGGCTTCCCCTCCGGCGATGTGAAGTCCGTCACGCTGCACCACGTGCCGGCCCGGGCCGATGACCCGTATGCGAAGCGGCCGCTGTTCGAGGTGATGACGAGCTTCCTCGGGCTGACGGGCTCGGTGAGCCCCCTGCCCCACTACCTCGCGGAGGAAGTCGCGCAGGAGGACCCGGACCTGCCCGTGCAGCGCGAGTTCCTGGACCTCTTCCACCACCGGCTGCTGTCGCTGCTGTACCGGATTGAGTCCAAGTACCGCCTGTCCAGCGAGACGGACTCCTCCTTCACGGACCAGTGGTCCAAGCGGCTTCTGGCGCTGGGCGGCTTCGACACCTACGAGCGGCCCCTGGAGAGCAAGCTGCCGACCTGGCGCCTGCTTCGCATCGCCCCGCTGCTGGCCGGACGCTTCCGCACCGCGGAGCAGCTGGAGGTGGCGCTCCAGGACGTGCTGGGTGACGACCTGGAGGGGGCGCGTGTCTCGGTGCGCCAGTTCGTGGGCCGCTGGGTGGACATCGACGCCCGGGTGCAGCTGGGCCGCCAGAACAACCTGCTCGGGCGCAACATGCTGCTGGGCGGCAAGGCCTTCGACAGGACGGGGAAGATTCAAATCCATGTCAGCCCGCTGCCGCCGCGCGCCTACCGTCGGCTGATGCCGGAGGGGGATTTGCTCCCCCTGGTGCGGGAGGTGGTGGCCCTCTTCGTCAGGGACCCGCTCGAGTACGATTTGGAGCTGGGCCTCACCGAGGGCGTGCAGCAGCAGTTCCGCCTGTCCCGCAAGGAGCCGAGCAAGCTCGGCCGGGACACGTGGCTCGGCAACAGCCAGCAGACGCATCTGAGCGTCCCCGTGGCGAGATGAAATCCCGAGCGGGCGGGCATGAGGGCCGGGGATTTACGGCGCTCTGCTCGCCCGGTATACCGTCCACCATCGCTGTCATTTTTTGGGGGCTCCCATTCGCGTCGATCCGAAAGCGCTCGTCCGTCGTCTGACGCCGACCTCTACCCGTCTGCTCGAGGCCGCGGTGGCCCGTGCGAGCGCGGGACGGTTCTACGAAATCGTGCCCGAGCACATGCTCGTGCAGATGCTGGAGCCCGAGGACTCGGACATCGCGCGCATCCTCCAGCAGTTCGGGGTGGACCGCCGCCAGCTGCTGTCCAGCATGGAGCGCGCGGTGCAGGGCCTGCGCGCGGGCAATGCGGGCCGGCCCGTCTTCTCCGAGACGCTCTTCCAGTGGTTCGAGGAGGCGTGGCTTTTGGCCTCCGTGGAGCAGGGCGCCACGCGGCTGCGCTCGGGCGTGCTGTTCGCCCAGTTCGTCAGCCGGCGCGCGCGCTACACCGCGGAGCTGTTCCAGGAGCTGGATGCCATCAGCCGGGACGAGCTCATGTCCTCGCTGGACGTGGTGCTGCGCCCCTCTCCCGAGAATGTGGAGGTGGCCTCCGCCGACGCCGCGAGCGGCGGTGCGGGTGGCGCGGCCGGCGCTTCGGGTGGGCGCGGGGACGAGGCGCTGAAGCGCTTCGCCACGTCCTTCACGGGCCGGGTGCGCGAGGGGAAGATCGACCCCATCTTCGGCCGTCACCGTGAAATCCGGCAGATGGTGGACATCCTCTCCCGCCGCCGGAAGAACAACCCCATCCTGGTGGGCGAGCCCGGCGTGGGCAAGACGGCGCTCGTCGAGGGCATGGCCTGGGCGATTGTGCGCGGCGAGGTGCCCGACGCGCTGAAGAACGTGGAGCTGCTGGGCCTGGATTTGGGCCTGCTCCAGGCGGGCGCGGGCGTGCGCGGCGAGTTCGAGAACCGGCTGAAGGCCGTCATCGCCGAGGTGAAGGCGTCGCCCACGCCCATCATCCTGTTCATCGACGAGGCGCACACCATCATCGGCGCGGGCGGCTCGCAGGGCGGCACGGACGCGTCCAACCTGCTCAAGCCGGCGCTGGCGCGCGGTGAGCTGCGCACCATCGCCGCCACCACCTGGGCCGAGTACAAGAAGTACTTCGAGAAGGACGCCGCGCTGGAGCGCCGCTTCCAGCCGGTGAAGGTGGAGGAGCCGAGCGTGGAGGACGCGGAGCTGATGCTGCGCGGCCTGCGCCCCACCTACGAGGCGGCCCACGGCGTCACCATCCGCGACGAGGCCGTCAGCGCCGCGGTGCGCCTGTCCAGCCGCTACATCTCCGGCCGGCAGCTGCCGGACAAGGCGGTGGACCTGCTCGACACGTCCGCGGCCCGCGTGAAGATTGAGCTGTCCACGCGCCCCGAGGAGCTGGTGGCGCTGGACCAGGAAATCGCCGCGCTGGAGCGCGAGCGCGATGCGCGCAAGCGAGACCTCGCCGAGGGCACGGGGGGCCAGGAGGAGCAGGCCGCCCTGAAGGACGCCGAGGACAAGCTGGCCGCCACGTTGGACTCGCGGGCCACGCTGCACGCGCGCTGGGAGACCGAGCGCACGGCGGTGGCGGCGCTGATGGAGGCGCGCAAGGCGCTGCGCGAGGCGACGCCGGAGTCGGACACCGCGGCGCTGAAGGCGGCGGTGGAGACGGCGACGCGGAAGCTGGCCGAGACGCGCGGCGAGGTGCCGCTGGTGCACGCGGACGTGGACGCGGACATCGTCGCGCGGGTGGTGGCCGGCTGGACGGGTGTGCCCGTCGGGAAGATGCGCAGTGACTTGCTGGCCTCCGTGCTCACGCTGGAGGACAAGCTGCGGGCGCGGGTGCGCGGCCAGGAGGCCGGGCTCAAGAAGGTGGCGGAAATCGTCCGCATCTCCCAGGCGGGCATCCGCAACCCGGACGCGCCGATTGGCGTCATGCTCTTCGTGGGCCCCAGCGGCGTGGGCAAGACGGAGACGGCGCTGGCGCTCGCGGACACGCTCTACGGCGGCGAGCGCTTCATGACGACGCTCAACATGAGCGAGTTCCAGGAGAAGCACACCGTGAGCCGGCTCATCGGCTCGCCGCCGGGCTACGTGGGCTACGGCGAGGGTGGCCTCCTGACGGAGGCGGTGCGGCAGCGGCCCTACTCCGTGGTGCTGCTCGACGAGTGCGAGAAGGCCGACCTGGAGGTGATGAACCTCTTCTACCAGGTCTTCGACAAGGGCTCGCTGACGGACGGCGAGGGGCGCCAGGTCGACTTCAAGAACACCGTCATCATCCTCACCAGCAACCTGGGCTCGGACGCGGTGATGCGGCTGTACGAGGACTTCGCGGAGCCCTCCACCGAGCAGGTGGTGGCGGCCATCCGCCCCGTGCTCAGCAAGCACTTCAAGCCGGCGCTGCTGGCGCGCATGACGATTGTGCCCTTCGGTCCGGTGCAGCGCGACGTCATGCGCCAGATTGCCGAGATGAAGCTGGCGAAGCTGGTGGGCCGCCTGAAGGCCGCCCACAACGTGGAGACGACGCTGGCGCCGGGCCTGCTCGACGAGCTGGCGCGCCGGTGCACCGAGTCCGAGATGGGCGCGCGCAACATGGAGCAGATCCTCCAGGGCTCGCTGATGCCCGTGCTCTCGCGTGAGTTGTTGCAGCACCTGGTGGGCGGCGCGGTGCCCCCGAAGCTGCATGTGGCCCTGACCGCGGAAGGCGACTGGGACCTCCAGTTCGCCCATGCCTGAGAGATACCCCATGAAACGAACGCTCCAGGTCTCCGCCGTGGCGCTGTCCCTGCTGGCCGGCTGCGCCAGCGTGCCCAAGCCGTCCATGTGCTTCGCCGAGGCGGGCCCCAACGCCCGCTCCTTCCCCACGCCGGACACGTGGTTCGCCCTGCTGCTGCACGGCTATGACAAGGACACCGGCGCCGCCCCGCGGCCGGCGGTGGACTGCACGGGCGCGCCCGTGTGGGCGCAGGACCCGGCCGCCGACGAGTGCGTGGAGGCCGGCCCCGACGCGCTCCCCCTGCCCCCTCCGGAGAAGCTGACGGAAGAGGACCTGGTGATGGAGACGCTCCAGGCCGGGCAGCGGCTGGTGTGGGTGATTACGCGGCGCTTCACCAACGGCGAGGCCCTGGGCCCGGTGGCCCTGGTGGAGACGACGGAAGAGGGCTTCCGGGTGGATGCGCTGGGCTCGCTGCGCGCCATGCCGAAGAACACGAAGCTGCGGCTGGAGCGGGTGCAGGGCTCCAGCATCCTCGTGGCCGAGGGCGATGCGTGCACCACGGACGGCGAGGAGGTGTGCCGCCGGCACGCGCGCATCATGCCGCTGCGGCAGAACCGCTTCTTCACCGAGTCGGTGTCCGACAAGGCCCGCGCGTGCCTGGGCGCCGCGTGGTTCCCGCTGTCGCGCGAGCTGAGCTTCGAGCTGCCCAACGGGCTGCGCCGCAAGTTCGAGCTGACGTCCACCCTCACCTTCGCCGAGGAGGGCATCAGCGTGCAGGAGCAGGTGCAGGTGAGCGACTCGGACCCGCAGCAGCCGGACGTGGCGCCGCGCCTGTACCGCCGCGCGCAGGACGTGCGCACGCTGGTGCTCGCGGACAACGCGCTGGTGGGCAGCAAGGCCTCGCTCTGGTCCCGCATGATGGAGCAGCAGGTGCGCGTGGGCGCCGTGCCGGTGCCGGAGAAGCCCATCTACGCGCTGCCGGAGAAGAAGAAGCCGGCCCCCACCGAGGCCGACACGGCCACCGCCGAGGCCCCGGCTCCGGCCAAGGCGAAGCCCGCGCCGGGCAAGACGTCCCAGAAGCCGGCGGTGATGGCGGCGCCCACGCCTCCGTAGCCGGTGTTCCGAAGTGGGGCGGAGGCCTTCCTCGCCCTACCCCAGCCCCCGTGAGCCTTCGGTTTTTCCGAAGCGCCACGGGGGCTTTTCCTATTTGCGGCGAAAGCGCCTCGTGGACAGAGAAGAGACAGGCCCAATGGGGGGCCCGAAGGAGAGTCCTGGATGCGCATCGAAATCCGAGCCCGTCACATCCCCCTCACCGAGACCCTTCGCACCCACTGCGAGCGCCGCGTGCGCTTCGCGCTGGACCGCATGTCGGACCGCGTCAAGGAGGTGGTGTTGCGCTTGGAGGACACCAACGGCCCGCGCGGAGGCGTGGACAAGTCGTGCAAGGTGACGCTGCGGCTGGAGCACGGCAAGGAGCTGACGCTGGAGTCCAAGGACACGACGCTGGTCGCCGCGGTGGACAAGGCGCTGGACCGCGCGGGGAACGCCGTCACCAAGGCGGTGGGCCGCGCGCAGCGGGGCGCCGGAGAGAGCGTCCGCAACGCGGTGTGGCAGCCCGACGAGGCGCCCGCGCTGTAGTGTGACGTGAGCGGGGACGGCCGCCCTTGCCGGGCGGCCGTTTCCGCTGGCCCACCCTCAAGGAGTCCTGAAATGCAGGGCGGTACCGGAGCAGTGGGACGGATGCGGGCCGCCTGGGAGCAGGCGCGCCGCCGCTGGTGGGTGCGGTGGGGCGTGGACCTCGCGCTGCTGGCGCTCCTCGTCGCGGCGGTGACGGCCTGGCAGACGCGGCGCCTGCCCGGAGGCGGCGTGCCCGCGCCCCCCTTCACCCTGACCACCCTGTCCGGCGAAACGGTGAGCCTGGAGTCCCTGCGCGGCAAGCCCGTGGTGCTCGCCTTCTGGGCCCCCTGGTGCGGCGTCTGCAAGGTGGAGTCATCCAACCTCTCGCAGCTCCAAAGCCTCGCCGGAGACTCCGCGCACGTCGTCTCCGTGGCGGTGGCCTGGGACGACGAGGAGGCCGTGCGGCGCTACGTCCAGGAGCAGGGCGTCGACTACCCGGTGCTGCTCGGGGACGACGCCATGCAGCGCGACTGGCGCGTGAACAGCTTCCCCACCGTGTTCTTCCTGTCACCCGAAGGGCGCGTGGAGCGGGCAGTGGTTGGCTACACCACGCTGGCCGGCCTGTCCTGGCGATTGCTCCTGTAGCCGGGCTGCGCGTCCGCTAGGAATTTCCCCCGCACCCACGGAGGAGACTCTCATGCTGGCGCGCACCTGGCGCGGAGTGACGAAGGCGGCCGACGCGGACGCCTATCTCGGCTACCTGGAAGAGACGGGCCTGAAGAACTACCGGAAGACGCCGGGCAACCTCGGGGCGTACTGCCTGCGGCGCATCTCCGGGGAGCGGTGCGAGTTCCTCCTGGTGACGCTGTGGGAGTCCATGGACGCGGTCCGCCGCTTCGCGGGCCCGTCCCCCGAGCAGGCTGTCTTCTACCCGGAGGACGACGCTTCCTCATCGACAAGGACTTACACGTCACCCACTACGAGGTGCCCTTCGCCGCCGTCGCGGCGCCGCTCACAGGCGGATGAGCTCCACGTCGTCCATGTGGACGTAGTTGGCGGAGTTCCCCACGCTGGCCTTCGTGTGGAAGCCCAGCTCCAGGTAGCCGCCGGTGACGGAGATGGCGGGCGTCTCCACGAGCGTCCACGCGCCATAGTTGCCGAGCGTGGTGGCCGCGGGCGCGCACCCGCCGCACGTCTTCGCCTGGAGGCGGGAGAAGTCGAAGGTGCCGCCTTTGCGCACCCACGCGCGGACCTTGTAGTTGCCCGACGCGAGGCCGGTCACCGTCTGGTACGTCCACACCTCGAACGGTGAGCCGTTGTTCCAGTGCGTCAGGTGGTAGCTGCCCGAGTGGCCGCCGTTGTACGTCTCGCTGAAGTCCGCGGCCTCGGTGCCGTTGGGGCTCCAGGTCGCCCAGCCCGTCATGTTCGACTCGAAGCTGGGGTTGGTGAGCGCGCCGGGCGGAGGCGGCGGCGTGCTGCCCGCGTCGTACCAGCGCACCCACTCCACCTCCATCGTCTTGCGCTCGCCCGCGCCCAGGGCAATGGCGCTGGCGGGCGGGTTGCCGTACCAGTTCCCACCCAGCGCGAGGTTCAGCAGGATGTAGTGGTTCTGCTGGAACGCGGGCTCGTTGTGGTTGAAGTCCGCGGTGGCGCGAATCTGGTTGTCCAGCCGGAACACCATCTTGTTCGCGGTCCACTCCACCTCGTAGACGTGGAAGCCATCCGCGAGGCTGTAGCCCCGGTTGGCGCCCGTGCCCCAGTGCTGGTCGGCGCCATTGGCGAAGTAGTGCGCCGCCGACTTCATCCAGCTCGGCTCGTTGGAGTGCCACTCCAGGATGTCGATTTCGCCGCTGCGCGGCCAACCCACCGTGGAGATGTTGCCGCCCAGCGTCCAGAACGCCGGCCACATGCCATAGCCAGAGGGAATCTTGATGCTCGCCACGAGCTTCCCGTAGCGCCGCTCCACCTTCCCCTTGGTGTGCAGGCGGCCGGAGTAGAACGAGCGCGGCCCATAGCCGGCGCACCGCGAGTCATTGGGCGCGTCGCTCGTCCGCTCCGCGGTGATGACCAGCTTCCCGCCGCCGACGGTGACGTTCTGCGCGCGGGGGAACTCCAGCTCGCCCGTGCCGAAGTTGCAGTTGTTGGTGACAGGGTCGTGGTTGCTCGTCAGCACCGTCCAGTGCGCGCCATTCAGCGACGTGCCCGTGAAGTCGTCCTGCCAGGCGAGGTTCCACCCCGGCCCCGGGTCATACCCGAGCTCGCCCTGCTCCTGACTCACGAGCGGCAACGGCGCGGGCTCGGTGGGCGCTTCCGCGCCGCACCCGCTGCTCAGGGCCAGGCAGCCAGCGGCCAGCAGCATCGAATACCAGTCCTGTCGTGTGTGCATGTCTCTCTCCAGGGAAGGGAGCTGGGGGGCTCCTCCCCGGACTTAGCCGCCGGGCCCGCACACTCAAACAGTTATTTCGGCTATTGGAGGAAGTGCGGACATTCCACGGGAGGGGCGTTTTACACCCAGGCCACGCGCAGAGGCCCCGGGCACGGTGTGCCCGGGGCCGGAGATGCTCGAATCACCGATGGAAGCCGCTCACCGCGTGCAGGCGGTGCACGGCCCGCTGAGCGACAGGGTCAGCTCATTGGAGACGATGCTCTCGTAGAGGTAGTGGCGGTACACAATCGGGTCATCGATGCCGTCGCCGTTGAAGTCCGCGGCCCAGGCCCGCACCTCGCGTGCCGTCGAGGACCGCCCCAGCGCGCCCAGGGCGTGGAAGGTCCCCGTGGGGTCCACGCGCCACAGGGACACCTGGCCGGACTCGGGGATTGCGGAGGAGAGCACGTCCAGGCGCCCGTCTCCGTCGAAGTCCCCCACCGACGCCCGGTTGCACTCCACGTCGCGCCCCTGGGGCAGCGCCACGAAGGCGCCCTCCGCCTGGCCCGCCAGCAGCTCACACCCCTGGGTGAGAAGGTCGGGGCGGCCATCGCCGGTGAGGTCCGCCACGTGCGCCACGTTTCCCACGGGGAGGTCGAACGGCGCCCGGCTGAAGCCTCCCCGGCCGTCACCGCGCAGTACGAGCAGCGGGCGCCAGGGTCCTCCAACGACGAGGTCCACATGGCCATCCCCATCGGCGTCCGCCGCGATGGCGGAGTGCCAGTCCCGCCCATCGCCCAGGGGCGGATCGAACTGCCGGTAGCCCAGGGGCGACGACAGGAGGAGCACCGGCCCCACGCCCCCGCTTCGGGAGACGAGGACATCCGGCACGGCGTCGCCGTTGAAGTCGGCGGTGGCGAGCCCCTCGGCGAAGGGCACCTGCCCCACCAGCGGGCCCTGCTCCAGGACCCGGCCGCTGAAGACGTAGTACCGGATGTCACCGTCCATGTCGGCGACGAGGAGCTCCGGGCGCGAGTCGTTCGTGAAGTTGGCGGCGGCCAGCGCACGGGGCGGGGCGCGGAGGAACAGCTCATGGGCCGGATGGAAGCTGCCGTCTCCCCGGCCCCGGCGGAGGCTCACGACGTCCTGGGCCACCACCAGGTCCATCCGGCCATCCGCGTCGAGGTCGACCGGGAGCGCGTCCTGGATTCTCCGGTTGAGGTTGCGCGGGGACGGAGGTTGCAGCGTTCCAGCCCGCGTCCCGAACAGCAGCTCCACCCGGGCGATGGAGAAGTTCGACTGACCGCCTGCTATCGCCACATCCACGTGGCGGTCACCATTCAGGTCTCCCAGGGCCAGGGCCAGGGGCGAGTGGACGAGGACCTGCTGCGCGAGGTGGAAGGAGCCATCGTCCCGCGAGGTCATCACGCCGAGCGAGCCTGTCCCGAAGGCCTCGGACCCTGAAGATGCGAGCAGCAGGTCCTGCCGCCCATCTCCGGTGACATCGGCCATGTAGAGCCGGGCGCCTCGGGACTCGGGCGTCAGGCCGAGCTGCCGCGCGAGCAGCCGCTGCGAGCCGTCGGGCGACAGCGACAGGATGGGTGCCATGCCAGAGGCGTCCCGGGCGTTCCGGCAGACGACCAGCACCTCGGCCACGCCGTCCGCCTCCACGTCGCCAGTCCCGACCGCGTCCAGGATGGGACAGGCATAGCGCGCCGCGAGCCGGAAGGTGCCGTCGCCCTGCCCGGCGGCGAAGGACACCCCCGGAGCCATGCCCTGGGAGGCGAAGGCCAGGTCCACGTGGCCATCGCCGTCGAAGTCCGCCACGTCCAGCCACTGTGCGTCGGGCGGCGCCTCGAAGCGCAGCGCCGGGTTGAAGGAGCCGTCTCCCCGGCCGAGCGCCACCTGGAAGCGGCCCTCCTCGGCGCTGAGCGCCACCAGGTCGCCGTTCCCGTCTTCATTCACGTCGGCCTGTGCCAGCGCGTGCAGCGCGCCGCCCATGGGCACGTCCGGCCCTGGCGTGAAGTGGCCATCGCCCGTCCCCAGCAGGACGAAGGCGCTCGGCGCGCTCCGCCCGCCCGTGGCCAGGTCCAGGGCCCCATCGTCATTGAAGTCTCCCGTCACCAGCAGCTCGGCGGCCGCCGGGACCGGGGTGAAGCGGACGGAGTGCTCCGGCAGCCCCGCATCGGTCTGGAAGAAGACGGCGATGTTGGCCGTCTGCTGGTTGGCCACGGCGAGGTCGGCCTGCCCGTCACCATTGAAGTCCCCCACGCGCACCGCCGAGGGGCTCGCACCGGTGCGCTGCTCCAGCGGCGCCTCGACGAACGGGTCCCCCGGGCGCAGGTCGACATGGAAGGTCTGGGAGCCCAGCTCGACTCCGTCCACCAGGGCCCGGGCGCGGAGCTTGCCGTACAGGTCATACGGCGCCCGAGGCCCCTCGGGCAGGTCCCGGTAGTGCGCCCAGATGAGCTGTACCGGGCGGGGATGCGGCGCGGCGAACAGCTCCAGCGTCCGGGAGTCCGCCTCCACGAGGCTCGCCGGGAGGAAGCCCCCGGTGCGCGGGTCCTGGTACTCCAGCACGAGTCGCGCCGGGGTGGAGTGCCACCGACTGAAGGTGATTTCCACCAGGGCATGGCCCCCGCCAGGCAGCGGCTCCGCGGTGGCGCCAATGCCAATGGTCTCGATGGAGGACAGCACGGTGCTGTCCACCGGAGCGGACTCTCCCGCCACGTTGCGGGCGGTGAGCTGCACGCGCACGGGATGCGTCCCGGGCACGGACACCCTGGCCTTGCGCGCACTGGAGGAGAACGTCTGCGGCTCCCCATGGGAGTAGGCGTCCACCGCCGACAGCTGGGTGAACACGCGAACCGTGTACCCGGTGACAGCCGCCCCGCCGTCTTCCGCAGGCGGTTCCCAGGAGACCTCGACGGTGCCCACGCCCGGGCGGACGGTCAGCCCCGTGGGCGGTCCGGGCGGTCGTGCGCTGGAGGGCTGTTCCTCGGCGGCATCGGGAGGAACCTCTTCCTCCTTCACGGGCGGAGGCGTCGTTCCGGGGGTGGCGGACTCCTCGCCCGACACCACTCCGGGGATGTTCGCGTCCTCCCCTGCCCCACCGGCACCACAGCCCCACGACAGCGTGAAGAACCCGGCCGCCACCACCGCCACCCAACCCCGACTGTGCATATGCCCCGCCCTCGGCCCCGCCGGAAGCTAGGACCGGGGGTGTCAGTTGGGGAGGGGCCGTCAACTGCCCCGGGCCGGGCTCGCCTGCATGGTGGACAGTTCCATTCCGGGAGGGCTGCAACGCGACAGGCCTCCCGAATTCCCCCCTCAGATGGCGTAGTCGCCCACGAACACGGCCGCCGTGCGCACGTCGGCGCGCACCGAGTCCCCCTCCGTCACCCCGAGCGCATCGAACTCCGAGCGGGGCACCTCCACCGAGACTTCGTCTCCCGAGGGCAGGCGGAGCAGCACCTTCACGTAGCCGCCCACGGGCTTGAGCCGCTCCACCCGGCCGGTGGCGGAGTGCACGTTCATCGGGGCCTCCGAGGACTTCGCCAGCTTGATGTCGTGCGGCCGGACGAAGGCCTGCACCGCCTCGCCTTCGCGCGCCGCCGCCGGCACATGCACGGAGAGCGAGCCCATGGCCACCCGGCCCGAGCGCACCTGGCCTCGCAGCACGCTGGCCCCGCCGATGAAGGAGGCGACGAACGGCGACGCGGGCCGGTTGTAGATGGCCTCCGGCGAGCCCGCCTGCGCCATCCGTCCCTCGCTCATCACCACCACGTGCTGCGAAATCTCCAGCGCCTCCTGCTGGTCATGCGTCACCAGCAGCGTGGTGAGGCCCGTCAGCGAGTGCAGCTCATGCAGCCACTCACGCAAATCCTCGCGCACCCGCGTGTCCAGCGCGCCAAAGGGCTCGTCCAGCAGCAGCACGCGGGGACGGATGGCCAGCGCGCGCGCGAAGGCCACCCGCTGGCGCTGCCCACCGGAGAGCTGCCCGGGGAAGCGGTTGCCCAGGTCCTCCAGCTGCACCAGCCGCAGCATCTCCTCCACGCGGTTGGATACCTCCCCATGATGGGCGCCCCGCACCTCCAGCCCGAAGGCAATGTTCTCCCGCACCGTCATGTGCCGGAACAGGGCGTAGCTCTGGAAGACGACGCCCACACCCCGCTGCTGCACGGGCATGTTCGTGCAGTCCACTCCGTCGATGATGATGCGACCTGCGTCCGGCACCTCCAGCCCGGCCACCAGCCGCAGCAGCGTGGACTTGCCCGCGCCCGACGGCCCCAGCAGCGAGGTGATGGCGCCCGCGGGCGCCTGGAACGAGACCTCCGAGACGGCCGGAGTCCCCTTCTCGGTGAAGCGCCGGGTGACCTGCTCGACGATGATGCTCATGGCGCCACGCTCCTCCACTCCACGTATTTCTTGACCACCAGCGTCACGAGCGCGAGCAGCGTCAGCAGCGACGCCACGGCGAAGGCGCCGACGAAGTCGTACTCATTGTAGAGAATCTCCGCGTGCAGCGGCAGCGTCGTCGTGACGCCGCGCACGTGCCCGGACACCACGGACACCGCGCCGAACTCGCCCATCGCCCGCGCGTTGCAGAGGATGACGCCGTAGATGACGCCCCACTTCACCTTGGGCAGGGTGACGCGCCAGAACGTCCGCCACCCGCTGGCGCCCAGCGTCAGCGCCGCCTCTTCCTCGTCGCTGCCCTGGACCTGCATCACCGGCAGCACCTCGCGCGCGACGAAGGGGAACGTCACGAACACCGTCGCCAGGACGATGCCCGGCACCGCGAAGATGACGCGCAGGTCATGCTCCACCAGCCACGGCCCCAGCCAGCCCTGCCGCCCGAAGAGCAGCACGAAGATGAGCCCCGCGATGACCGGCGACACGCTGAAGGGCAGGTCGATGAGGGTGATGAGGAGCGCCCGCCCCCGGAACCGGAACCGGGCGATGAGCCACGCCGCGGCCAGCCCGAACACGAGGTTGAGGGGCACGGAGATGGCCGCCGCCAGCAGCGTCAGCCGCATGGCCGACAGCGCCTCCGGGTCGCTGATGGCCGCGAGATAGGCGGACCAGCCCTTCTGGAACGCGAAGGTGAAGACGGCTACCAGCGGGACGACGAGGAACACGCCCAGGAAGAGCAGCGCCAGGCCGATGAGCGCCCAGCGGATGACGGCCGGCCCGCTGAGGGTCCGCGTGCGCCGCCGGAGGACGAGGGTGGTGGGATGCATGGCGCCTCAGCCTCCCGTCCGGGCTTCGAGCCGGCGGTGGCTCCAGCGGTGGAGCAGGTTGACGGCCAGCAGCAGCGAAAAGGACGCCGTCAGCATGACGATGGCGATGGCCGTCGCGCCCGCGTAGTCGTACTGCTCCAGCTTGGTGATGATGAGCAGCGGAACGATTTCAGTCCGCAGCGGCATGTTGCCGGAGATGAAGACGACGGAGCCGTACTCCCCCAGCGCCCGGGCGAACGCCAGCGTGAAGCCGCTGAGCAGCGCCGGGAAGATGCTCGGGAAGAGCACCCGCGAGAATGTCTGCCATGGCGTCGCCCCCAGCGTCGCCGCGGCCTCCTCCACGTCCACGTCGATGTCCTCCAGCACCGGCTGCACCGTGCGCACCACGAAGGGCAGCCCGATGAAGGTGAGCGCCACCGCCACGCCCACGGAGGTGTAGGCCACCTTCAGGCCCAGGGCCTCCAGGTACTGGCCGTACCAGCCATTGGCGGAGAACAGCGTCGTCAGCGTCAGCCCCGCCACCGCCGTGGGCAGCGCGAAGGGCAGGTCCACCAGGGCCTCCACCAAATCCCGGCCGGGGAAGCGGTAGCGCACCAGCACCCAGGCCACCAGCAGGCCGAAGACGACGTTGGCCAGGGCCGCGGCGAGCGAGGCCCCGAAGGTGAGCTGGTAGGCCGCCAGCGCGCGCGGCGCCGTCACCGTCTCCCAGAACTGCGCCCAGGTGAGGGTGAACGTCTTGAGGAAGAGGCTGGAGAGCGGCAGGAGGACGATGAGCCCCAGGTAGAACCAGCTGAAGCCCAGCGACAGCCTGAAGCCCGGGAGGACGCGGCGGCGGGAGGACACGGACATGGGCGCCGTGCCTCAGCGGGCCTGGGGGACGTAGATGCGGTCGAACACGCCGCCGTCATCGAAGTGCGAGGCCTGGGCCTTCTTCCAGCCGCCGAACACGTCGGAGATGGTGAAGAGGCTCACGGTGGGAAACCGCGCCGCGTGCTTCGCGGCCACCGCCTGCGAGCGGGGCCGGTAGTGGTGCTTCGCCGCCAGCTCCTGGCCCTCGTCCGTGTAGAGGTACTGGAGGTACGCCTCCGCCGCGGCGCGGGTGCCCCGCTTGTCCACGTTCTTGTCCACCACGGTGACGGGCGGCTCGGCGAGGATGCTCACCGACGGGACGACAATCTCGAACTTGTCCTTGCCGACTTCCTGCGTGAGCAGGAAGGCCTCGTTCTCCCATGCGATGAGCACGTCGCCCAGGCCGCGCTCGGCGAAGGTGGTGGTGGCGCCGCGCGCCCCGGAGTCCAGCACGGGGACGTTGCGGAAGAGCTTCTCCACGAAGGCCTGGGCGGTGGCCTCGCTGCCGCCCTGCTTGCGCAGCGCGTACCCCCACGCGGCCAGGTAGTTCCACCGCGCGCCGCCGGACGTCTTGGGGTTGGGGGTGATGACCGAGACGCCCTCCTTGACGAGGTCCTCCCAGTCCTTGATGCCCTTGGGGTTGCCCTTGCGCACCACGAAGACGATGGTGGACGTGTACGGCGCGCTGTTGTTGGGCAGCCGCGTCTGCCAGTCGGTGGGGATGAGCTGGCCCTTGTCGTGGAGCATGTCCACGTCGTACGCGAGCGCCAGCGTGACGACGTCCGCCTCCAGCCCGTCGATGACGGCCCGCGCCTGCTTGCCGGAGCCGCCATGCGACTGCTTGATGGTGACCTTCCTGCCGCTCTTCGCCTCCCAGTGCTTCGCGAACGCGGCGTTGAAGTCCTCGTACAGCTCGCGCGTGGGGTCGTAGGAGACGTTGAGCAGCGTGACGGTGCCGCCCTCCGAGGGCGCGGCGGCATCACCGCCCGACTTCGAGCAGCCGGCGAGGCCCGCCAGCAGGAGCAGGGCAACCCAGGGTCTGGAGCGCGGCGAGAAGCGACCTTCCATACGTGACCTCGTCGGTGAAACGGGGGTCGCGATGAAGTGGGGCCGGGTTCAGGTCCAGAAACTCGAAAGCCCACTCCCTCGCGGGCAGTGGGCTTTTTGGACCGATTCGACCAGGGCTCTCAGGCCACTGGTGGACGGACGCCCACCGCAGGTGCGTGACAGCAGCAACAAGCGGTGGAGGGCGTGGTCGACATGAACGAAGCCACGATGCCTGCGGCTTGGTGCGTTGTCAACGCGGTGTTCAATCTGAAGCAGTAAAGCGGGCATAATCCGACTTCCACGCAAGGAGCCCTCATGCCCCCAAGCCCCTGTCGTCCGCTGGCCCTGCTCGTCGCGTCGCTGCTCGCGGTGGTCTTCGCGCCCCACGAGTCCGCCGCCGCCCCGCGCCCCTCGTTGGTGAATACCCGCATCCGCACGCCCTTCGGCGCCAACGGCCACTCGTCCACGATTGATGGGCGCGTGTTCATCGGCAACATCCGCGAGGACCACGCCACCCTGACGACGACGTGGCACGCGCGGGTGTTCCGTCCGGAGGCGGTGACGTACGACGCCCAGGGCCGGCCGTCCTTCTCGGGTGCCTTCTCGTCCGGGCGCACCACCGACGTGAGGAACGGGGAGAACGCGCTGGCCTTCTGCTTCCCCAACCCGGCCCAGCCGTACACGCTGGCCAACGGGCTCGCGGTGTACCAGCCGTACCTCTTCGACTCGCAGATGTACGGCGGCCCGCGGAACCGGTTCCGCCGCCGCCCGGTGGACGTCCGCGTCTCGCTGCCCTTCACGGCGCAGGCGGACATCTCCTCGTTCACCACCGGCAACCTGGAGTTCCTCACCACCGTCACCGGCGGAGAGCTTCGCGGAATCGAGCCGACGATGACCTCCGACGGCCGGCTCCTCATCTACCAGGGCGGCCCGCTCAATGACGGGGGCATCGACCACCTGGTGTACTCGTACAACCCCACGCCCTGCGCGGCGTCGGGCTGGAGCAATCCTCGGCCCCTGTCGATGATGTTCAATGACCCGAACCCGGGCGTGAAGCGCTACCCGCTCGCGTGGCAGCCGCTGAAGGCCGCCACCGGCGAGGCCTTTGGCACCACCACCACCGGCGCGCTCATCCGTGGCGCCTACGCCTGGGTGGACCACGAGGGCCGCAACGTCCTCTACACCGGCGTCGTCTACACCGACGGCGCGCGCCGCGAGGCCGTCAGCTTGGTGGGCGCGGACACGAACTGGACGGCGTACCACGTCGACGGAAGCATCAACACGGACCGCAGCGACATCGCGCACCTCTTCTACTCGAGCCCCATGTGGAACTTCGAGCAGGAGCGCGCGCCCGCGCAGAACTTCCCGCCCGGCGCCAGCAATGAAGCGAAGTACCTGCCCGTCACCAAGACGCACGACGTGCTCGCCCTCTTCGGCAGCAACACGGGCGACTACAACGAAATCGACGTCGGGGACCTGACCAGTCCGTTCCACCTGCTCTTCCTGCCCATGAACGAAATGGTCACCCGGGCCGGCGCGTATGACCTCACGCGCACGCCGGACCTGTCGGGCCGCTTCTTCACGGGCACCCTCACCGGCACCGCGCAGATTTCGCCCGGCAACGCCGTGACGCAGCCTGCGTCGGGCTCGGTGTGGGAGCCGCAGGGCAAGGGCAAGGCCCTGGTGCTCCCCGGGGGCGGCGCCCTCACGGTGAACCTCACCGACGCCAACGGCACGGTGCCCGGCGTGGGCGCCTTCGTGCGCGGCTTCACCGTGCAGCTCGCCATCAAACCGGACGCGAACATCAACACGGGCTGCACCGGGAACCCGTACCGCTACCTGCTGGCGAAGTCCGGAGGCCTGGACCTCATCTACGAGGCGAACAACACGGTGCAGATGTCCTTCGTGCTCAACGGCCAGCGCGTGCGGCTCGGGGTCAGCCCCGTCCTGCCCGTGGGCGTCTGGAGTCACCTCGCCTATACGTGGGACGGCGTTACCGGGCAGTTCCACGAGTACGTCAATGGCGTGTCCACCGGGCGGCCCCTCCCCGTCGTCACCGGCTCCTTCCGGCTGGGCACGGGGACGCTGTCCATCGGCGCGGGCAATGTGATGAACACGCAGGCCTGTCCCGCCACGGGTGAGGGCTCGTTCCGGGGCGCCATCGACGAGGTGCGCTTCTTCACCCACGCGCGCTCCAACCGCAGCGTCTGCATGACGACGCATGGCGCGGACTGTAAGGACGAGGCCATCCAGGTGTCTCCGTCCGCTGGCCAGTTCGGGATGAGCCAGCAGCAGCCCGCCTGCAACGGCCCCGCGGCGCTGGGCACGCAGGCCTGCGCGTCCTCCATGCACCGGGTCTGCGCGCAGCGTGGGGCGAATGACGCGCTGGCCACCAGCACCAACGTGTACGAGACGATTCAGCAGCTCATCGGCAACCGTCCGCCCATCTCGCTCATGGGCGTGCCAGCCGCGGCCACCACCACGGACGTGAGCGTGGCGTGCGCGCCCATCCAGCATCAGAGCCTCGCCGTCACCTTCGAGGAGCTGGCGCGCAAGCATGCGGGGTGCGCGGATGACCGGGTGGCGCAGGGCATGGACTGCGGCGCCGCCGTGCACCGCTGGTGCAACAGCCTGGGCTGGTCGACGGGTCTGCTCTTCGAGGTGACGACGCGGCCGTGGGTGGGCTGCTTCAACGCGGGCCTCATCCAGGACGTGCCCAAGGAGCAGCTCGGGCCTGCCTCCACCGCGGGCGGCTTCACCACCGCCGACGGACGGCTGGAGGTCAGCCGGTGGTGCCAGGCACGCGGGTACGGCGCTGGTGTCATCCAGGAAGTGAGCGGAGGGACGCTCGCGAACGTCCACTGCTTCCGTCCGGCGGCGACGGTGCCCTGGAAGTTCACTCCGTAGTTGGAGGCCCGGGCGGCGGAGGTGACAACACCTCCAGCCGCCCGCGGCACTCCTCCGTCGAGGCCTCGGGGTTGAAGTCCCCGAGCTTCGCGGCCAGGGCGGGAAACCACAGGTTCAGGTTCGTCCAGCCGAACCGGCGCTTGTCCATGTCCTCGGACCGCAGCAACGAGAGGACGTACCCCTCGTGGCGCTCCATCGGCTCACCTCGCGCGGCCAGCTGCGCGAGGAGGTGGTGCGAGACGTAGTACTCCTTCTCCAGCCGCGCCTCGAGCGCGGCGACGCTGTCCCGGCCTGCTCCGCGCTGAAGGAGGAAGAGTGCCAGCGCGTAGGGCAGCCGCCCGAGGAACTCGCCCACGAAGGCTCCCGCCAGGACGCCTCCGAACGCGCTGGGGACGCCGTCGACGCGGAATCCCACGAGGCCCCCCACGAAGGCGCCCAGCAGCATGCTGAAGAAGCGAATCGTGATGAACATGGCCGCCCCAACATGGACGCGTCGGCGCTATTCCAGCGGAGGGCGTGCGTGCAGCGCTTTGACGGAGTGTCTGAAAGCCGCGCCGGGTGACTGTCATCCCGTCATGGCTCGACGCGACTCGCGCACCTGCGCTTCGTAAGGGTCCGTCAGCTCCCGTGGGCTCGCGCCGTCGCTGTGCGGCACCGTGTTAGCGTGAGCCCATCCCATGAACTTCCGTTTCCAATGCTGGATGCAGCGACATGCCAGCGGGCGGGTCACGCTCACACCCCTGGCCCTGCCCCACCTCGCGGTGCATGCGGACACCCTGGAGAAGGCCACCGAGGAGCTGTCCCTCGCGCTGGATGACCAGCTCACCCGCGTCCACCCCCGCCGTGTGCCGGAGTTCATCGCCGCGCCGGACGGTGTGCTGCACACCCTCGAGGTGCCGGGCATCCCCGTCTGGGGCGCGGAGGAGAACACCGTCGCGCCACTGCACTTCTCCGCCGTCGTCGCCCCCGCGCACCAGTCGTTCACCGGGCTGAGCGCACCGCGGCTCGGCACGCACCTGTGGTTCCAGGGCAGGTCGCTCCCCAAGGACGCGGCGGACCGGCTGAAGGAACAGCTGGAGAACCTCTCCGACGCGCGCCGGCTCGCGCTGCGCCCGGACGGCCCCGAGTCGCTGGTGGAGCTGGAGGTCCAGGCCACGCCCACGCCGCTCTCCGCCCTGACGCCTCGCCAGCTGCACCTGGACATCCGCCCACCGCCGCGTCCTCCGGAGGCGCCCGCCGAGAAGGCGAGTGGGGCCCGGACGACGACGAC
>JBKGHK010000539.1:0-6950 GCA_046520375.1 Pyxidicoccus sp. 3LFB2 | reverse complement strand
CTCCAGGCGGTGCGCGACGGCAACGGCGCGGGCCCTCCCGCCAGGGTGCCTCCGCCGGAGGACCCTCCGGCCTGGGTGACGCCGCTGCGGGTCCGGGGCGAGGTGCTGGGCCTGTACGTGCTCTACCCGGAGCCCGGGCACGCGGCGTACTCCGACGCGGAGCTGGCGCTCATCGAGGAGGTCTCCCAGCGCGGAGGGCTGGCCATCGACGCGGCGAGGCTCTACCGCCGCTCACGCGAGGCGACCCAGGCGCGCGAGGAGTTCCTCTCCATCGCCTCGCACGAGCTGAAGACGCCGCTCACCTCGCTCAAGCTGCACCTGCAGTCCGTCGAGCGCGAGGCGCGGCGCACCCGGCCGGGGCCCGAGTCCGAGCGCATCACCCGGCTGCTCCACCTGGCGGACCGCCAGCTGAACCGGCTGCGGGAGCACATCGACAACCTGCTCGACGTGTCGCGCATCCTCACCGGACGGATGGAGCTGAGCTTCGCGGACGTGGAGCTGTGCGAGGTGGTGGGGGACGTCTTCACCGGGTTCAACGAGGAGCTCACCCGGGGCCGCATCCCCATCCGGTTCGAGCACGACGGGCCCATCCATGCGCGGTGGGACCGGCCCCGCATCGAGCAGGTGGTCGCCAACCTGGTGGGCAACGCCATCAAGTATGGCGAGCAGAAGCCGGTGCGCGTCTTCGCGCGGACCCAGGAGGACCGGGTGCGGCTCGTGGTGCAGGACCATGGGTCTGGCATCGCCCCGAAGGACCGCGAGCGCATCTTCCAGGTCTTCGAGCGGGCGGTGCGGGGGACGAACATCTCCGGCTTCGGCCTGGGGCTCTACGTGACGCGGCAAATCGTCCAGGCGCACGGCGGCTCCATCCAGGTGGAGGACACGCCTGGAGGCGGCACCACCTTCGTCGTGGAGCTGCCGGTGGACCCGGAGTCGCCGCCAGCGCCGCCGGGCCGGCTGCGTCAGCCGGGCCTGGAGTCCGGCGAGGAGAGCCACGCGCTGTGCTGAGCGGCGCCCGCGCTCACGCGTCCCAGCGCACGCGGTAGAGCAGGCGTGGCCGTCGAAGTCGAAGGGCTCCACGCGCAGGTGCTTCGCCCCCGCCCGCGTCAGCCCCGCTTCGATGATGCCCATCAGATAGCCCGGGTTGCCGTTGCACTCGCTCACCTTGATGGTGTGGTCCGCGCGGCCGTGGGTGATGAGCTCGGTCTTCAGGTAGTTGTTCACCGTGGCGAAGCTCTCCTGCATGCGGGAGAGGACCCGGTCGGGCCCGAAGATGGGCCACAGGGACACGAGCGCCTTTCCCAGCAGGGTGTGCTCCATGCCGGTGATGATGCCCACGCCGAGCTGCCGGTAGGCCTCTCGCGCGTCCAGGTCCGGGTAGAGGTGCTTCGCGGTGATGCTCAGCGCTTCCGCGAAGATGCGCCGGGGCGTTTGATGGGGAATCCGTGCGTCCAGGTCCAGGCCCACGGCGCGCAGCTGCTCCTTGAGCTCCGGCGTGAGGCGCTTGCCCACGGAGCGCAGGAAGAGCCCTTCAATGGCGTGGCGGTAGACGACCTCTTCACTCATGCATCACCCTTCCGTCACAGAAACATTCCTGGGGCGGAAGGGCAATTCACTCACGCGCGGCGTGCGTGTCGCTCAGGGTTGATACGAGCGAATCGAGATGGCCGTCATGTGCGTCATCAGCAGGTACTGCTGGCCCATGCGCTTGAGCTGCGGACCGAAATCAGGGCGGGCCGCGCTCGCCTCTTCGATGAGCCACGCCATGGTCTCTTCGGCGGACTTGAGCCCTCCGAGGAGGTCCTTCGGAGCGACGCCCGCGGCGATGCGCTTCTTGAAGAGTGCCGTCTGCGCCTCGACGTAGGCCTCGGGCGTCCGGTTCACGAGTCCGGCGATGAGGTTGTCGAAGGCCACGCCCACGGCGACCAGCGTGGGCTCACGGGGGGCATCGGTATAGGACTTGAGCTTCGCGTCACACAGCCGGTTGTAGAAGTACTCGACGGCACGCTCGCGATTCTCGCGGTAGAAATTCTCAAGATGCTGCTCGGGCGTCACGTGCGACTCCAGGACGAGGCGTGGCAGAGGGGGGATGCGCGGGCGCCAACGTCTGCCGCCATAGTAGGCAGTCGCGCGGCTTCGTTCCACGGGTCGACACCGCCCCCGGAGGGTCCCGCCTGGCTGCTTCCTCCGCGGCGACACGGACCCGTTCCGGACACATCGCGAGCGCACGCACCCTGGACGAAGACGCAGGGGCAGCCCCATGATGCGTGAACCTGCTTTCCTAGAATTTCTGGAATGGATATCATGACGCCACCCCGCCGCTCCGCCGAGGCCCCCGCGGCCTCCAGCACCCGGTCCTCGCACGCGCGCCGCATGCTGCTGGCGCTCCCCTTCTTCGTGCTCCTCGGCTGCGGCGACACGGCGCCGGAGCTGGAGGCGCTGGCGCGGGCCTCCACGCCGCTCATCGCCGACACGGCACTCTCCCCGGCCTCGGACGTCTCCCACGTCAACGTCACCGCGGGGGATGGCTCGACGACAGGCCTCTACCTGAAGGTCACCGACACGTCCGACCTGAGCTTCGCGCGCGTCAAGAGCGGCTTCAGCACGGGCGACGTCACCTTCGGGCTCCCGGCCGCGCCCTCGGGCACGCTGGCCCGGGTGGAGCTCATTGCCAGGACGGGCAACGTGGGAACGGCGGCGGCCTCGGGAACGCTCACCTTCGAGGTGCTCGACGGCGCCACGTCGCTCGGCACCTTCACGCGGACACTCAGCGGAGCCACGACCACGACAGAAACCACGGGCACCGTCGTCACCTCGCGCACCCTGACGGGCCAGAGCCAGCTCCGCGTGAAGGTGACGCTGACGAACACCGCGGGCGCGGTGAAGCTCGCCCGGCTCTCGCTCAACCTCGTGTACCGCGCGGCACCGGCGGCCGTCGCGGGAGCGATGACGCGCTCCGGGGTTCCGCCCACGAGCGCCACCTACGTGTCGAGCGCCATCGTCATGGTGAACTGGAAGGACCTGGAGTCCTCCGACGAGGTCTTCAACTGGGTGCCCCTCCGGAACGCCATTGCCAACGTCACCTCGGGCACGAGCGTGACGAACGTGAAGCTCCGCATCATGTCGGGCATCGCCGCGCCGGGCTTCGTCAAGCGGGCGAATGACGGCGCGGGTCCCCAATACGTCAATGCTCCCGCGACGCCGGAAGGGGCCGCGGTCGACTGCTCCGGCATCGGTGAGGGCGGAGTGGGCGGCTACTACCCGGCGGGGGCGGACTGCGTGCCGTTCTTCTGGTCTCAGGCCTACATGGCCGAGTACCGCGAGCTGATGAGCGCGCTCCAGGGCGAGCTGCTGTCGAACCCGACGTTGTATGGCGGCAGGACGCTGGACCAGCTCGTCAGCACCGTCGTCGACTCGGCCTGCATGACGGCGTACGCCGAGCCGTTCTACCGGGCGCAGAAGCAGGGCTACACCCACCAGCGCCTGGCCAACGCCGGCCTGTCGCACCAGACCGACCTGGGTTGCCACCTGGGGGCCATCGACGTGCACCGCGACATCTTCGGCACCTCCCGCCGGACGGCCCTGGCCATCAACAAGTGGGACGTCGTGCAGCCGGGGTGCACCGTCAGCAGCACGTCCGATGACTGCCGGCTCCAGGTCTGGTCCAACAGTGCGCCGTGGGGTGTGCGTGAGTTGCTGGAGAACTACGCGAAGCCCCAGCTCACCTTCGGAGGCGAGCTGCTGCTGGAGGTGCAGAACAACGGCATCGGCGAGGTGGCCACCGACAGGTGCACGGGAACCGGGACCGGGCAGACCAGCTACTTCTGCTACCTCCGCGACTACAGCGGCCCCAGGGGCGTGCAGACGGAGAACTGGCAGAACCTGAACTCGAGCTGCACGGACCTGTACAAGGCGCTGGATAACGCCGTGGCCATGAACAGCCACTTCGCCGAGCTTCCCGGCGGCTTCGGCGTCTGCAGCCACGGCATCCTCGCCTGCTACGACGAGAAGCTGAGGGACCTGCAAGCGGGCCAGCCGAATGGCTGCGACTGCGTCTCGACGCCGGCCTGCCGGCAGTAGCCGGTCCCCCCGCCCAGGGCCGCGCGACGAAGGCGAGGCCCGGGAGCCTACCCGTACGTCTCGCGCTTGATGCGCTTGTCCTGGATGCCCAGCGCATGGAGGTGGCCGAGCACCGTCTCCATGAAGCGCGGCGTGGCGGGCGTGCGCGTCTCCAGCGCCTTGCGCCGGTCCCACGGCGTAATCGCCGGGCCGCACGCGTAGACGAGGCAGGTGTCGCGGTCCGGAATCAATTCCTCCAGCAGCGCCTGGGCCACCCGCCCCTTGCGCACCGCGGGCCCGAAGCGGGACTCGTCCGTCTCGCGGGTGAGCGTGTGCACCACGCGCACGCGGTCCGGGTGCGCCTGCTCCAGGGCGGCCAGCTCGTCGCCATAGAGGATGTCCCCCCACGTCTTGCTGGAGAACAGGAACGTGTGGCGCAGCTTCAGCCCCCGGTGGAGCGCGTCCTTGAGGATGGCGAAGTTGGGCACCGCGCCGGAGCCGGCCACCAGGTGCAGGATGTGCCCGGTGCGCTGCTCCACGTCGTCCGGCAGCACGTACGGCCCCATGAAGCCCATCACCTTGAGCCGCGCGCCGGTGAGCCGGCCGTGCACGAGGAAGGGGGACAGCAGCGGCGGGTACCGGGTGAGGCCAGGGATGAACTCCTCGTCCTTCACGGTAATCGCCACCAGGGGCTCATGCGGCGCGGAGGCGAGCGAGTAGGAGCGCTGCGGCTCCTTGCGGCCCTTCTGCTCCTGGAGATACGCCGACAGCCGCCCGAGCGCGGGGAACTGGTGCGGGTCGATGTTGAGGAACTGCCCGGCCTTGTACTCGGGCGGCGGCCCGCCGAAGTCGAGGAACAGCGTGGCCGTGTCATGCGTGTCCATGCGCACGCGGGCGACGGTGACCTCGTACTCCACGGGCTTGCGGGTGCGGGACAGGGTGGCTTCGGCGCTCATACGCCCCTCCCATAGCCCAACCCGCCCCCTGTCGCCGATGGCTTTGCGCCACCCTGGTGACGCGGGCGGGCGGCGGATGCCGTGTCGTGTCACGGTGGCCGTGACCCGGTGGCGCGGGTCCGTCCTCCGGTGCCGGAGAGCGTTGGCTGCATGACGGGCCGCCATGCGGGCGGGCAGCATGTGGGTCCGGGTGCTGACCTGTACCGTCGGACGGGACTACATCTTCTGGGGGTTGGTGGGGGAACCAGGGCGCCCGCATGATTGGCCGCCCGCCCGGGCTCCAACCGAGCCATGCTCTCGGGCCGTCCCGAGACGGAGGCGACCGACACGTGCTGCGAATTCTCTTCGAGCTGATGGCCAGGCTGCCGGAACGGGCGCGCCGCCGCGTGGTGCGTGCGCTGATGAACCGCGTCTGGGACACGCTGGCCGACGAGGTGGTGGAGGGCCGCGAGAACATCCCGGACGAGCCCTGCCTCTTCATCTGCAACCACCTGTCCAACGCGGACGGCTTCACGCTGGACCGGGCGTTCCGTCCGCGAAAGGTGAGCTTCCTGGCGGGCGTGAAGCTGCAGAGCACGACGATGACGCGGCTGGCCTCGGAGGTGATGGAGACCATCGCCATCAAGCCCAACTCGGCCGACATCGAGGCGATGCGGCGGGCGGTGGAGACGCTCAAGGGCGGCCAGTCGGTGCTCATCTTCCCGGAGGGCGCGCGCAGCCGGAACGGCGCGCTGCTGGAGGCCAAGAAGGGCGTGTCCCTGATTGCCAAGCGCGCGGGCGTGCCGGTGGTGCCGGTGGCGCTGCGGGGCACCGAGAAGCTGATGCCCATCAACGACTCGGACATGGGCGGGGAGCGGCTCTACAAGGCCGACGTCGTCGTGCGCTTCGGCCGGCCCTTCCGCGTGGAGGACCTGGAGGCCGAGTGCGCTGGCGCGGACGACGCGCGCCAGGCGCTGGTGGACGCGATGATGCGCCGGGTGGCGGCGCTGCTGCCGCCCGAGTACCGCGGGGTGTACGCCGAGGAGCCGGTCCACCTCTCCGGGAGCCCGGAGCACGAGCAGCCCTCCGCGCCCGCGCCGTGAGCGGCGGTGCCCTGCCCTCTTCCGGCGACGCGCCGTGAGCGCGTCCCGGAATGAGCCATTGCGGCCGGCGCCAGGACACGGACAATGGGCCCCGCCGTGACGCCCCCCCGAAACGAAGAACAGGTCTACGTCTCCACCCTGCCCGGCCTGGAGCCCGCGCTGGAGGCGGAAGCCTCCGCCCTGGGCTGGAAGCCGCGCCGCGTGGAGGGCGGCGTGGAGCTGGAAGGCCCGGCCGGACTGCACCAGGACGCCAACCTGCGCCTGCGCACCGCCAGCCGGGTGCTGCTGCGCGTGGGCACCTTCCGCGCGGGAGACTCCGACACGCTGGCCGAGCACCTGGGCGCGCTGGACCTCTCGCGCGTCTGGGACGGGCGCACGCCCCCGAAGCTGTCGGTGAGCCTGAACCGCTCCCCTGTCCCGGGGCCGGACGTGGTGTTCTCCGCGGCCGCGTATGCGTGGAACCTGCCCGCCCTGGAGCGCGCGGGCCCCCTGGACGAGGAAGGCGGCGGCGCGGGTCTCACCCTGCTGGTGCGCGTGGAGGGCGACGCCTTCACCGTGAGCGCCGACACCAGCGGCGAGCCCCTGCACCGGCGCGGCTACCGGCAGGAGGTCAGCCGCGCGCCCCTGCGCGAGACGCTCGCCTCGGGCATCCTCCGGCTCGCCGGGTATGACGGCACGGAGCCGCTGGTGGACCCGATGTGTGGCTCCGGCACGTTCCTCGTCGAGGGGGCGTGGCTGTCCATGGGTCGTGCCCCCGGCCTGCTGCGCGCCTTCGCCTTCGAGTCCTTCCCGCGCTTCGATGCGGCGGCCTGGGCCCGGCGCAAGGCCGGCGCGGAGGCCCAGGCGCTGCACG
>JBKGHK010000538.1:0-6951 GCA_046520375.1 Pyxidicoccus sp. 3LFB2 | reverse complement strand
CCTGCGCCCTCCCACGAGAGACCAGCTGGTGCCGCACGTGCGCGACTTGCGCGAGCACGCGGCGCGGGCTCGGGACGGGGTGGCGAAGCGGCTGCGCGAGCGCGTGCCGCTGGAGGCGCTGGATCGCGAAATCCGCCAGAAGGAGCTGGTGCTGGTGACGGGGGGCGGCGGCGGCACCGCGTTCGTCTACCTGGGCGTCATGAGCCTGCTGGACGAGCACGGCCTGGAGCCGAGGCTGATTGCGGGCGCGTCCATGGGCGCCATCCTCGCCATCATGCGCGCGCGCATGGAGCGCTTCGACCCCACGGAGATGATCAACATCGTCCGGGGGCTGTCCTTCCGGAAGCTCTTCCGCTTCATCTCCACGGAGAGCCGCTACGGGCTGCCGGCGGCGCTGCGCCTGTTCCTGCGCGCGGGGCTGGGGCGCTTCTTCGGCGCGGGGCCCGAGGGCAGCGGTATGCGCCTCAAAGACTTGCCCATCCCCACCCTCATCTCCGTGGGCGGCATCCGCCGCGGCATGCTGCCCCGCCCGCTGGAGTACTACGAGCGCCTGCTGGGCACGAGCCCGCTGGGCCTGCTCAACCCCGCCGGCGTGGCCCGGCGCATCCAGGCGGCCATGGGCGCCATGGCGGAGCTGTTCACCCGCCCCGAAATCACCGTCCGCCTGCACCTGGGCGCGGACGACGCCACCGGCGACTTCGACGCGCTGGACGCCGCGGGCTTCTCGTCCGCGCTGCCGGGTGTCATCCACTATGACGTGCTGCGCGAGGACCCGCGCATGCACGCGCTGCTGGACGGGCTGTTGGCGCACCATGGCGTGGCGCGCCTCATCGACGGTGGGCTGGTGGACAACCTGCCGGCGAAGGCCGCGTGGAAGGCGGTGGCCCGGGGCCGCATCGGCACGCGCAACACGCTCATCGTCGGGCTGGACGGCTTCGCGCCCCGGTTGGCCACGCCCTTCTGGCTCCCCTTGCAGCGGCTGGCGGCGATGACGGTGGCGCCCAACCTGCCCTATGCGCACCACGTCAAGCGCTTCTCCCGCACGCTGTCCCCGTTGGAGGTGGTGCCCAACGTGGAGCTGGCCTCGAAGGCCCTCCACCTGGGCCGCAAGGCCATGGCCGAGGACATGCCCTTCCTGCGCCGCATGCTCGCCCCGCTGCCTCAGGTGTTGTGAGGCCGCTCGAAACCCGTTTCGTGCTTTGACCTCATAGGGCCGGGCTGGCTAGAAGGCCGGGGCAGCCCCATCTTGAAATCCCCTTCTTGAAGGAACCTTCGAATGAGCTCGACCTCGAGTAGCACGGTGCGCGCGGACCAGATCTGGCTCGATGGGAAGCTGGTGAAATGGGAAGAGGGCAGCGTGCACGTGATGACGCACGCGCTCCACTATGGGCTCGGCGTCTTCGAGGGCATCCGGGCGTACAAGACGCATGACGGCCGGCTGGCCGTATTCCGGCTGCGCGAGCACATCCGCCGGCTGTTGGACTCGGCCCACATCATCCAGCTGAAGATGCCCTACTCCGAGGACGAGCTCGTCGAGGCGTGCCTGGAGCTGCTTCGCAAGCAGAAGACCCTGTTCGCCAACGGCGCCTACCTGCGCCCGGTGGCCTTCATGGGCGACGGCGCCATGGGCCTGGGCGCGGTGAACCCCACCCGCGTGGCCGTCACGGCCTGGGACTGGGGCGCGTACCTGGGCGACAAGGGCATCAAGGAAGGCATCCGCGGCAAGGTCAGCTCCTTCACGCGCATGCACGTCAACGTCAACATGGTGCGCGGCAAGATTACCGGCCAGTACGTCAACTCCATCCTCGCCAAGCGCGAGGCGGTGCAGGCGGGCTACGACGAGGCCATCCTCCTGGACATCAGCGGCTTCGTGGCCGAGGCGTCCGGCGAGAACATCTTCATGGTGAACAAGAAGGGCATCATCAAGACGCCCCCCCTGTCCTCGCCCATCCTGGACGGCATCACCCGCGACACGGTGCTCCACCTGCTGCGCGACAGCGGCCGCCAGGTGGAAGAGGTCACCTTCACCCGCGACGCCCTCTACATCTGCAACGAGATCTTCTTCTGCGGCACCGCGGCGGAAATCACCCCCGTGCGCGAGGTGGACAACCGCACCGTGGGCACCGGCAAGCCCGGCCCCATTACCCAGTTCGTCCAGGAGGCCTACTTCCGCACCGTGCGGGGCCAGGAGCCCCGCTACGCCGAGTGGCTCACCTACGTCGACTGAGCTGAGCCCCTCCCCTCTTCCGGCCACCCGGGAGAGGGGCCTTGGGGGCCCGGCATGGCTCCCCGCCCGGGAGCCGTGCGGGGCTCCGGGCGCACTGGCCGTCGCACGTCGTCTGCCCGCCGTCCGCTGAATGGGCTAGAACAGGGCCCCTGATGGCTCCCGCCGGGCACGCGTACGACGACAACAATCCCTTCAAGCTCGAGAACCCGTCCATCCTCGACATCGCTCCGCCGGAGCCGAAGTCGGTGGAGGAGACGGGGCTCAAGATGGGCCTGCTGGCCGACATCGCCCTGAAGTACCTGTACTACGCGGGTACCGGCACGGGCATGGCCATCGCGGACGAGATGTGCCTGCCCTGGCCGGGCGTCATCGAGCGCGTGGTGGACTTCCTCGCCACCGAGAAGCTCGTGGACCTGCGCGGCGGCAAGGGCTTCGGCCGCGCCTCCGTGGAGTTCATCCTCAGCGAGAAGGGCCGCGAGTACGCGCGCGACGCGCTCACCCGCACCACCTACGTCGGCCCCGCCCCGGTGCCGATTGAACAGTACAACGCCCTCATCACCAGCCAGACGGAGGAGACGCCCGTCGTCAGCCAGGAGGAGCTGGTGATGGCGCTCAGCCACCTCACCGTCCAGGCCGAGCTGATGGACAAGCTGGGCCCGGCGGTGAACTCGGGCCGCTCCCTCTTCCTCTACGGCCCGCCCGGCAACGGCAAGACGAGCCTCGCCGAGGCCGTCTCCCACATGTTCGGCGGCGAGGTGTACGTCCCGCACTGCCTCGAAATCGGCAATCAGATCATCCAGGTGTACGACCGGCTCATCCACACGCCGGTGTCCCTGGAGATGGGCCGCGACTCGTCGGGCCGCCGGCAGACCTTTGAAATGGACAACCGGTGGCTGCTCTGCCGCCGGCCCTCGGTGGTGGTGGGCGGCGAGCTGACGCTGGAGACGCTGGACCTCATCTACTCGGAGAGCACCCGCTTCTACGAGGCGCCGTTCCAGGTGAAGGCCAACGGCGGCATGCTCCTCATCGACGACTTCGGCCGCCAGAAGGTCCACCCCACGGACCTGCTCAACCGCTGGATTGTCCCCCTGGAGAAGCGGGTGGACTTCCTCACCCTCCATACGGGCAAGAAGTTCGAGATTCCCTTCGACCAGCTCCTCATCTTCTCCACCAACCTGGACCCCAAGGAGCTGGTGGACGAGGCCTTCCTGCGCCGCATCAAGTACAAAATCGAGGTCGGCAACCCCGACGAGGAGTCGTACCGGGAAATCTTCCGCCGCGTCTGCGAGGCGGCCGGCATCCCCTATGTGGAGCAGGCCGTGACGTACCTCGTCGAGCACTACTACAAGCCCCGCAGCATGGAGCTGCGCTCCTGCCACCCTCGGGATTTGGTATCCCTCATCAAGGACGCCGCCCGCTACCGGCAGATACCCCCGGCGCTCTCCAAGGACCTGCTCGACCAGGCGTGCGAGGTCTTCCTCGTCAATCTGTAATGATTTCGTTGTTACAACCGTGCGGAATTTCTAGAATCCGCGTGCCGTTGTACTGCTCGGCCGCATGCTTCGGATACCGCCCGCGGCGGAACCGCAGCGAGAAGGAGCCGTAGTCCGTGAAGGAACGCTATCAGGACATCGACGAGAAGAACGAGGCGCTGCGCGAGTACCTCGACATCTACAAGGACAAGCAGCCCGCGCGCGAGTTCCTCGACAGGCTCGAGATGTCGTGGATCTACCACGACGCCGCGCTGGAGGGCGTCGTCTACACCCACCAGGAGCTGATGGCGGCGCTGTTTCCCGGCCGCACCAACGCGGAAGCCTCCATGATTCCCGTGGTCCTCGAAATCCGGAACCACAAGGCCGTCTGCGACTACATCCGGGAAGAGGCGGCCGGCGCCAAGAAGCAGGCGCAGATCACCCTCACCACCATCAAGCGCATCCACGACCTGTTCCTGGGCAACACGCCCGAGGCGCAGACGGAGCGGGCGCGGATGGAGCGGCGTGAGCGCACGGAGAAGGAACTGGCGAAGGAGCGAGACCGCTCGGGCTTCCGCAAGGACATGCCCCTGCACCGCACCTACTTCCACGACATCGCGCAGCCCGCGAAGATCCAGCCCGCGCTGGAGAAGCTGGTGGACTACACCGCGAGCGCCGAGTTCCGCGAGTTCCACCCCATCAAGCAGGCGGCGACGGTGCAGCACAGCTTCCTGCAGATCTTCCCGTTCACCGAGCACAGCGGGAAGGTGGGGCGCATGTGCAGCAACCTCATCCTGGTGCGCAACGGCTACATGCCGGCCATCATCCACTCCATCGACCGGCAGCGGTACTACGAGTCCTTCCGGGGCCCCGTGGCGCAGTTCCGCACGGTGCTGATGGATGCGATGGAGAACTCGCTGGACAACGGCGTGAAGTACTTCAAGGACCTCGCCCGGAAGTACAAGGCCATCAACAACTAGCCGGGAAAGCCGTCCAGTCGCCGTGCTCATCGGAGCTCACGAGTCCATCGCCGGAGGCGTGAGCCAGGCCTTCGCCAGGGCCGAGGAGCACGGCGCTCGCGCCCTGCAGATCTTCACGAAGAACGCGCGGGGCTGGAGCGCGCCGCCTCTGACCGAGGACGAGCGCCGCGCCTTCCGCGCGGAGGCGAAGCGCACCGGCCTGCCCGCCATCGCCCATGGCAGCTACCTGGTGAATCTCGCCGCCGAGGAGCCCGGCCACCGCGAGCGCTCCATCGCCTGCGTCACCGAGGAGCTCACCCGCTGCGAGCGCCTGGGGATTCCGTACCTCGTCATGCACCCCGGCACGCACGCCGATGAGCAGCGGGGCCTCACGCTGATTGCCCAGGGGCTGGACGAGGTGCACGCGCGCTGCCCGCGCTTCAAGGCCCGCATCTGCCTGGAGGGCACGGCGGGCCAGGGCGCCTCGCTGGGGTGGCGCTTCGAGCACCTGGCGGAGATTCTCTGCCGGGTGGGCAAGGAGGACCGGCTGGGCATCTGCCTGGACACCTGTCACCTGTTCGCCGCAGGGTACGACCTGTCCACCGCCCGGGGGTACGAGTCCGTCATGGACGAGTGCGACCGCCTGGTGGGACTGTCGCGGGTGCGCTGTTTCCACCTCAACGACTGTAAAAAACCCCTGGGATGTCGCGTGGATCGCCACGAAGAGCCCGGCAAGGGAGCGATCGGGCTCACGGCCTTCCGCTGCCTCGTGAAGGATGACCGCTTCGTCGACACCATTGGGGTGCTGGAGACACCGTTCCCTGAACGTTACGGAGAGAACATCCGGCTTCTCGAATCCCTCGGCCGGAGGAAGTAAAGAAGAGCACCCATGCCTGTGACCCAGTCCTTCAACGGCCGCCGACCCACCGGTACCCCTCCGGGAGGCGAGCTGACGGAGCCCCCGCCACCACGACTGGCCCAGCTGCCCGCCCGCGACAAGCTGGAGCGGCTGCTCCGGGTGGCGAAGGGCCACAAGAGGGCCCTCATCCTCACCCACGACAATCCGGATCCGGACTCGATGGCGGCCGCGGTGGCGCTTGCCCAGCTGCTCGAGCGCCGGGCGGACGTGGACGCGCGTGTCGGCTACGGCGGCATCATCGGCCGGGCGGAGAACATCGCCTTCGTGAAGCAGCTGAAGCTGCCCATCTCCCACGTGTCGCAGCTCGACTTCGACGACTACGACCTCTTCGGCCTCGTGGACACGCAGCCGAAGGTGGGCAACCACTCGCTGCCCGCGAAGCTGACCGCGCACTTGGTGGTGGACCACCACCCGCTGCGCGAGGAGAGCCTGGAGTCCCCCTTCGCGGACGTGGGCGGCGACTTCGGCGCCACGTCCACCATGCTGGTGGAATACCTGCGCGCCGCGCGGCTGGAGCCCTCGGAAGAGGTGGCCACCGCCCTCTTCTACGGCCTCAAGGCGGACACGCGAGACCTCGGCCGCGAGACGACGCAGACGGACATCGACAGCTACCTGTGGCTGTTCCCGCGGATGAACAAGCAGCTGCTCGCTCAGATTGAGCACCCCGAGCTGCCGGCGCGGTACTTCCAGCTGTACCACACGGCCTTCGAGCGGGCGAAGGTGTACGGCACCGCCATCATCACGGATTTGGAGGAGGTCTACTCCCCGGACATGGTGGCCGAGGTGGCCGAGCGGCTGATGTTCCTGGAAGGCACGAAGTGGTCGCTCGCCTTCGGCACCTACCGCAACCAGCTCTACATGAGCCTGCGGGTGAAGGACCGGCGGATGAACGCGGGCCGCCTCATCCGCGAAATCTTCGAGGACTACGGCGGCTCCTCGGGCGGCCACGGCAGCATGGCGGGCGCGCGGCTGCCGCTGTCCGGCAAGGCGGCTCAGCGCAAGGCGCTCAAGCGCGAGCTGGTCAGCCGCTTCAAGGAAGCGTTCGGCGTCGCGGGCGAGCGCCCGGTCTCGCTGCTGTGCGCGCAGGACCCGTGATCTACTGGGACTACAACGCCGCCGCCCCGGTGCGCCCGGAGGTGGCGGCGCTCCTCGCCCGCGCCTACTCCCAGGGCGGCTTCGGCAACGCCTCCAGCGTGCACCAGGGTGGCCGTGACGCGCGCGCACGGCTGGACGCCGCCCGCGCGAAGGTGGAGCGGGTGCTGGGCTGCGAGCCGAAGGAAGTCACCTTCACCGGCTCTGGCAGCGAGGCGGACGCGCTGGCCCTCGTCGGCGCCTTCCACGCCCGGCCCGCCCCCGAGCGGCGCCGCGTGGTGA
>JBKGHK010000537.1:0-6980 GCA_046520375.1 Pyxidicoccus sp. 3LFB2 | reverse complement strand
TGGGCGTGGTGGCGGCGGACACGGCCGAAGAGCTGGTGACGGCCAGCGCCCGGGCCCGCGCGGAAGGGGCGGACTTCGTGGTGGCCCTGCTGGACGCCACGCTGGAGGCGGCCCAGGCCGCGGTGGAAGAGCCGGGCCTGAAGGCGGACGTGGTGGTGGCCACCCGCACCGCCTCCGAGTTCGCCGGCGAGCAGAACAAGCTGGTGCGCGCCACCGTCCCCGTGGTGGCGCTGCAGAGCAAGGGCCGCTCGCTGTTGCGCGTGGACCTGGGCTACGCGCCGGAGGCCGGCCCCTTCACCCCGCTGAAGGGCCAGGGCGACACGGAGCGCGAGGTGGCGTCGCTGGACCAGCGGCTGGCGCTGCTGGACAAGGAAATCAACCTGCCCGGCGTGGACCCGAAGCTCAAGGCGCTGAAGCAGGGCAAGCGCGATGAGCTGGTGGCGCGCAAGCAGGCGCTGCTGACGGCGCCGGCCGCGCCCGCCGGCGGCACCAACGGCTTCACCCTGCGCTTCATCCCGCTGGAGTCCAGCCTGCCCTCGCACCCGGACGCGCAGGCGCTGGTGGCGGCCTACGACGCGGACGTGGGGAAGATGAACCTCGCCTGGGCGAAGGAGCACGGGCAGGACTGCCCCGCGCCGAAGAAGGGCCAGGCGGCCTTCGTGGGCAACGAGCCCTGCCGCACCTGCCACGAAGACGCCTTCCCGGTGTGGGAGAAGTCCAAGCACCACCACGCGTGGGAGACGCTGGAGGAGGTGGGCAAGCAGTTCCACCTCAACTGCGTCAGCTGCCACGTGACGGGGTGGGAGCAGCCCGGCGGCGTGTGCCGGCTGGACAAGGTGGCCGGCCGCGAGGACGTGGGCTGTGAGAGCTGCCACGGCCCGGGCTCGGAGCACGCGGACGCGCCCTCCACCGACAACATCACCGGCGCGCCGGGCGCGGCGGTGTGTGTCACCTGCCACAACCCGGAGAACTCACCCCACTTCGACTTCGCGACCTACCTGCCGCGAATCCTGGGGCCGGGACACGGAAAGCCGGCGAACGCCCAGAAGCCCGCGACGCCGTAGGCTTCGCCTGCCTGCCCGCCCTTCAAACGGCGCGGCATGTTGTTTGACTGTCAAGAAAAAGCGCGAATACTTCGGCCTCCGCCTGCTTCTGGGCGCCCCCGGGTTCGCGACTCCATGCCGCCACTTCCCCTCCTGCTGCTCGCCCTGGCTTCGCTTCCTGGCTCGGAGGGCGCGCCTCCGCCCATGCCGCCGCCACCTCCGGGCATGCGCGTGCTGGCCGCGGACGAGAAGCGCCTGCTGACGGGCGAGGCCCCCGAGACGCCCGACGACGAAGAGGCCTCGGCCCCCGCGTCCGAAGAGGAGGCCACCAGCGCGGAGGTGGAGGCCGAGTCCGCGGAGTTGGAGGAGCTGCGGGCGCTGGAGGGCGCGGCGCTGGACCCGGCGGCCCGGCCCAATGCGGAGGTCCTGCAGTCGCTGCGGCGGCTGGGGCTGGCCAACCCGCTGCGGATGCGGATGCTGGACGCGCTGGACGAGCACACCTTCCGCGAGGACGACGAGCTGGCGCCGATTCCGCTCATCACCAACGTGGCCACGTTCGACGTGGGGCAGATTCAGGACCGCTACGACATCCCGGTGGAGATGCAGCCGCTGGTGGCCCAGTACATCCAGTTCTTCCAGGGCCCGGGCCGGCGCTGGTTCCGCAAGTGGATGTCGCGCGCCGCGCGGTACGTGCCGGTGATGCAGCCGATTCTGGAGCAGTACGGGCTGCCGAAGGACACGGTGTACCTGGCGATGATTGAGAGCGGCTTCTCCGCGCATGCCTACTCGTGGGCGCACGCCGCGGGGCCGTGGCAGTTCATCTCCAGCACGGGCAAGCAGTACGGGCTGAAGCAGGACTTCTGGGTGGACGAGCGTAGAGATCCCATCAAGGCCACGCACGCGGCGGCGTCGTACCTGAAGGACCTGAAGCGCGAGCTGGGGCACTGGTACCTCGCGTGGGCCGGGTACAACACGGGCTCCGGGCGCGTGCGGCGGATGGTGGCGCGGTATGGGACGAACGACTTCTGGGTCCTGTCCCAGGAGCGCGGGCTGGCGAAGGAGACGCAGCACTACGTGCCCAAGCTGATTGCCGCCGCGCTGGTGGCCAAGCACCCGTCGGCCTTCGGCTTCTCCGAGGAGGAGTTCGAGCCCGAGCCGGTGCTGGAGTTCGACGAGGTGGAGCTGACGGACGCGGCGGACCTGGACGTGGTGGCGCGCGCGGCGGGCGTGCCCGTCAAGGCCGTGCAGGACCTGAACCCCGAGCTGAAGCGCTGGTGCACGCCGCCCGCGAGCCCGAAGAACCCGTACGCGCTGCGGCTGCCCCGGGGCGCGAAGACGCAGTTCGCGGAGAACTACAAGCGGCTGGCCCCGACGGAGCGGCTGACGTTCCGCATCCACAAGGTGAAGCGCGGGGACACGCTGTCGCAGATTGCCGAGAAGTACGGCACCGCGTCGGAGGCCGTGCTGCAGATGAACCAGCTGAAGTCGGCGCGGACGCTGAAGCTGGGCATGGAGCTGGTGATTCCGGTGCCGGCGGGCAAGAGCGGCACGGGCACGGCGCTGGCGAGCAAGGTGGCGCAGGCGCGCCGCAGCGGCGTGGTGGTGCACCGGCCCGAGGACGAGGTGCCGGCGGGCACGCCCAAGGGGCCCGTGGCCACGGGGCCGGTGAAGACGGAGAAGGTCGCCGGCCGCACGCGGGTGACGTACGGCGTGCAGTCGGGTGACAGCCTCTGGGTGATTGCGACGAAGTTCAACGTGTCGGTGGATGAGCTGAAGAAGTGGAACAACCTGGGGCGGCGCACGCCGACGCTGCAGGTGGGCTCGCTGCTGCACGTGTGGCCGGACGGAGACCCGGCCGGGGCGCAGGTGCAGGAGCGCGCGGGCACCGTGGTGGCGAAGCACACGGTGGCGGCGAAGCCGGGCGGCAAGGTGCACCCGCTGGCCGAGGGCGAGACGCTCTGGTCCGTGGCGCAGCGCTACGGCGTGTCCGTCGAGGACATCATGCGGTGGAACAACATCAAGGACCACCGCACCATCCCCGTGGGCAAGCTGCTCAACCTCAGCGCGCCGTGACGCCGGGCGAGTGATTTGCAACAGCGACGGGGATGACCCTCTCCTCCATCATCCCCGCTGACGCACGCACGCTGGCTGCCGCCCCTGACGTCCGGGACGTACCTCCGAAGGCAGGCAGGCCGGCCGCACCTCTTGCCCCTCGAGCGGAGCAGGCGAACTCCACCCGGCCCATGGATGCCCGTCCGCTCTATGGGACGCCCGCTGCGTCCACGACGGGCGTTGGCACGCCTGCACAGCCCCCATCCAACGCCCGCTTCACCGGCCTGCCGCAGCTCGCGGACGTGGCCTCGGGGCAACGGGTGTTGGGCCCAGGCACGCAGGGGGACGGCCTGCGCGCCGTGCAGACCGCGCTGCTCGACATGGGCTTCGCCCTCCACGGCGGCGCCGACGGACGCCATGGCCCGCAGACCGCGCGAGCCCTCCGCAACTTCCAGCAGCACGCGGCCCGCACCTTCCCCGCCGTCCGCCCCACGGGCACACTCGACGCCCCCACCCTGCGCGCCCTGGATGCCCTGGCCCCCGCCCCGGGCACCCGTGGCCAGTCCCGCGCCCTGCCCTCCGCCTTCTATGACGGCCAGCCCGTGCGCGTGGTGGTGGCCCTGCGCGAGCACCGCACCTTCCTCTTCGACTCGGACGGGCGCCTCGTGGACATCTTCCCCAATGCCACCGGCGCCGCCGCCACGCCCACCCGCACGGGCCTCAAGGTGGTCCGCGCGAAGCTGGACCAGGCCGCCACCGAGGCCGCGGGGGCCCGGCTGTGGAACGACCGTCACGTCTTCGGCGTGAGGCTGTTGAACCTGTCCTGGGCGGACGGCCGCCACTCAGGCGAGGAGCTGCATGGAACGAGCGCCCCTGCCCTCCTGGGCGCGGACGTCTCCCACGGCTGCATCCGTCACTCGAACGAGGCGGTGCTCGTGCTCCACGACGCGCTCTCCGCGGGGGACCGCGTGGCCATCGTGGAGCACGTGGACGACCGGCACCTGGGCGTCCCGGTGCCGGTGTCCTGACACGCGACGGCTACCCCTCCAGCAGCGCCTTCAGCTCGCGCACGCGCCGGGTGATGAAGTCGCGGTCCAGCTTGCGGAAGCCCTCGGGCAGCAGCTCCCGGCTGGTGCACTCCTGCACCGCCACCAGGTTCTGCAGCTCGATTTCCAGCGGGTAGCTGGGGGGCACGAAGTCCGCCAGCACCGCGGCCACGTCGTCCTTGGACACCGACTCACGGCCCTCCGCCAGCGCGCGGAACTTCGAGCGCACCATGACGGCCTCGATGTCCGCGCCGCTGAAGGCCCGGATGCCCTCCGGAATCAGCGCGGCGAACGAGTCCACGCCCTCCACCGCCACGCCCGTCTTCTTGGACATGACCTTGAAGAGCTCGTCCCGCTCCGCGTCCGACTGCGGGTAGAAGAGCGCGATGTGCTCCTCCGCGCGGCCCTGACGCTTGAGGTCGATGGGCAGCAGGTCCGGCCGCGCCGTCATCAGGAACCAGACAATCTTGCCGCGGTACTGCGTGTTGCCCATGAAGGAGGCAATGGAGCCGAACACGCGGCTGCTCGTCCCCGAGTCGCCACCCGAGTCGCGGTTGCCGAGGAAGGTGTCCGCCTCGTCGATCATCACCGCCACGGGCCACAGGGCCTTGAGCAGGTTGAAGATCTTCTCCAGGTTGGACTCGGTGACGCCCTGCCACTGGCTGCGGAAGTTGAGGAACTTCACCACGGGGATGCCAATCTCCCCGGCGAAGCAGCTCACCATGAACGTCTTGCCCGTGCCCACCGGTCCGGTGAGCAGGTAGCCCATGGGCATGACCTCCATGCGCCCCTTCTTCAGCGCGCTGGCGGCCTGCCGCAGCATCTGCTTGGCCTTGGTGTGCCCCGCCACCGCGTCCAGGCTGTGCGAGGGCTCGATGAACTCCAGCAGGCCGTGGCACTCCGCCTGGATGATTTCCTTCTTCTTCTCCTTGAGGAGCTCGGGGGTGATTCGAATCTCCCGCTCGAGGGCCTCGGTGAGGACGCGGTCCAGGTTGATGCGCGACAGGCCGGCCGTCATCTTCGCCAGGCCCGCCAGCGGCACGTCCGACAGCGACTGCAGCCGCTTGCCCTCCAGCTTGTAGCGCACGTACTCCAGCCGCTCCTCCTCGTCGGGGAGGGGCAGCTCGATGGGCGCCGCGTAGGGGTTGCGGCTGATGCGCGGGGAGATGTCCGCGAGGTTCTCCGCCAGCAGGACGATGGACACGTCGCCCGCGAGGAACTGCGGGTCATGCGCCCACTTGTCCAGCGTGGCCAGCACGAAGCGGTCCTCGGTGGACAGGTGGGAAATCTCCCCGCCCGGCACCAGCGTCTCCGCGAAGTCGATGATGAGCGCCAGCGACTTGCCCTCGCTCACGCGCATGCGCAGGAAGTTCTCCAGAATCTGGAGCGCCGGCCCGGGTCTCGCGGCATGACCTTGGCGTAGTCCGTGCCGTACATGGCGTCGTAGCCGGACATCGTCCGCATCAGGTCCTTCTGCGTCTCCGGAGTGCCGGAGCGGATGCCGGACGAGCGGTCATAGAAGAGGACATGGTCTCTGCCGCCGAACAGCTCCTCGGAGAGGAACGTGCGCAGCGTGCCGAAGCCGCGGCTGCCGTCCTCCATCTGCAGGGGCTGCAGGTCCCTCACTGCCCCGTAGAGCAGGAAGGTGCTCACCGTCTTCGTGTAGTACTTGCGGGCCAGCTGCTGCGCCCAGCGGGGCAGGTCCGCCAGCGGATCCGCCTTGTTGACCTTGCGCACCTTGCTCACAGCCACACGCCTCCTCTCGCTCCTCCGGATGGGGAGCCGACCCGCCCGCTCCCAGGGGGAGCGGGCGTGGGGCTAGCGGCAGCCGCGCTGCCGCTTGAGAGAAACCGGATTGATGGCCAGTTCCTGCCCGTCCTTCGAGTCTGGCACGTCCACCTCGACCGCGTCGTGGCACTTCAGCTTCAAGAGCAGCTGCTTGGAGCTGGCGGGCACCTGCACGGTCGCCGGAGTGGTGGCGCCCAAATCCTTGCCGTCCACGAAGATGGTGGCGCCGGCCGGCCTGGACTCGACCTTGACGGCCACCCTCGTCACCAGCGGCTCCAGCTTGATGGTCGCCTGCGCCCTGCCGCCACCCGACACAGTCACCTGCTTCGACTGGGACTTGTAGCCCGGAGCGCTCACCTCGAGCATCCACCCTTCCCCGGACACGGGCACGTCATTGAGGAAGGCGTCCGTCTTGCCCTGGGCCCGCACCACCTTGCCGTCCACCTTCACCTCGGCGTCTTCCGGCTGGGTGACGAGCAGCAGGGCGGCCGAAGGCGTCAGGCTCTCCAGCACCGCCTGCACGTTGGTGACGTCCTTGCCCTTGGCGACGTCCACCGTGGTGGTGAAGGGCTTGTAGCCCGGCGCGCTCACCACGACCATCACCCGGCCCGCGTTCACCTCGCGCAGCAGCGTGGTGCTGCCCTTCTCGAGGGCCACCTGCTGGGTGTCCAGCATCACCTGGACCTTGCTCTGCGCGCTTTCCGGCACGCGCTGCAGGTCCACCAGCACATAGCCCTTGCCAGGGCCCGACAGCGCCCAGCCGAGCAGGGCCAGCACGAGCAGTGCCGCCACGCCCGCCCCACCAAAGAGCAGCACCCGCTTGTCCGGGCCCCTGCCCGCCAGCGCGGGCACGGCGGCCGTCGGACGCTCCTGCTCGTCCTCCTCCTCTTCGTGCCGCGCGACGCGGGGCGGCGGGCCCTGGGTCACCACGGCCGGCAGCGACGAGCGCGAGATTCCCTGGGACACGTCCGGAGGCAGCGCCGAGCGCGGAATGCCCTGCGACACGTCCGGCGGCAGCTCCCGGCCCAGGCGCGGCGCCTCGTTGCTCCGG
>JBKGHK010000536.1:0-6988 GCA_046520375.1 Pyxidicoccus sp. 3LFB2 | reverse complement strand
CTCCGGCACAGCCGGCCGCGGCGGCGCCGGTGGTGGGCCGCACCGTGAAGGGCCGGGTGGCGGACCGGCTCACCGACGAAGGGCTGCCCCTCGTTCGCGTCATCATCAAGGGCACCACCCAGGGCGTGGAGACGGAGCTGGACGGCACCTTCACCCTGCCCAACGTGCCGGCGGGCCCCGTCACGCTGCTCTTCTCCAGCCAGGACTACGGCGAGCGCGAGGTGCGCATCGGCGCCAACCAGACGGCGCTCAACGTCCAGCTGGACAACGTCTTCTCGGAAGAGATGGTCGTCGTCGGCCGCGCCAGCGAGGTGGCGCGTAAGAACCTGGCCAACTCGGTGGCCTCGGTGAACGCCGAGGACCTCAACCGCGCTCCGGCCCAGACGGTGGACCAGGCGCTGCAGGGCAAGGTTGCCGGCGCCAACATCCAGAGCAACTCCGGCGCCCCGGGCGGCGGCATCCAGATGCGCATGCGTGGCGTGTCCACCATCAACGCGTCCACGGCGCCGCTGTACGTCATCGACGGCGTGCTCGTCAGCGACGTGGCGATTGCGTCCGGTATCTACACCGTGACGGACTCGGTGGGCGGCTCCAACCCGAACCCCACCCAGGACAACCAGGTCAACCGCATCGCGGACATCAACCCCAACGACATCGAGAGCATCGAGGTCCTCAAGGGCGCGTCCGCCGCCGCCATCTACGGCTCCAAGGCCGCCAACGGCGTGGTCATCATCAACACCAAGCGCGGCAAGGAGGGTGAGCCGAAGGTCGACGTCACCCAGCGCCTGGGCTTCTACTCGCTGGCCAACAAGATTGGCTCCCGCCGGTTCGAGACCGTCGAAGAGGTCGTCGAGGCCTACGGTCCGGACGCGGCCCAGTACTACCAGCCCGGCCGCACCTTCGACCAGGAGAAGCTCCTGGCGGGCCGCAGGGACCTGTCCTCGGAGACGCTGGCCAGCGTCAGCGGCGCCAGCGGCAACACCCGGTATTTCGCCTCGGCGATGGTGAAGAACGACGAGGGCATCATCTCCAACACCGGCTACGAGAAGCAGTCGTTCCGGCTCAACCTCGGCCAGAAGCTGGGCGAGGCGGTGGAGGTCAATGTCGCGACCAACCTGCTCCACACGCTGGGGCAGCGCGGTCTGACCAACAACGACAACCAGACCATCACCTATTACATGACGATGCCGTACGCGCCGGAGTTCATGAACCTCCAGGCGGACTCGGCCGGCGTGTACCCGGAGAACCCCTTCCTGGGCAACGGGGCCAACCCGCTGCAGACCGCCGCGCTCGTGAAGAACGACGAGAACGTGTGGCGCTTCATCGGCTCCGGCGACATCACCGTCAACCTGCTGAAGACGGACGTCAACCACCTGCGCATCCTCGCCAACGCCGGCGTGGACCGCTTCCAGCAGGAGAACTCGGTGCTCTTCCCGCCCGAGCTCAACTTCGAGCCGGTGGACGACACCTTCCCGGGCACGTCGCTGTTCGGCACCAGCCAGGTGCGCAACCTCAACGGCGGCCTCAACCTGGTGCACACGTACCGGCCCGAGTCGAAGTTCCTCACCGCCACCACCTCCGGCGGTGTGCAGCTCGAGGAGCGCAACGTCGACTCGGTGTACGTCATCGCCGAGAACCTGAACGCCGGCCAGCCGAACATCGACTCCGGCACCGTGGTGGGCGTGCGCCAGGACCGGCAGCTCATCCGCGACCGCGGCTACTACGTGCAGGAGGAGGTGCTCATGCTGGACGAGCGCCTCACCCTGGTGGGCGCCATCCGCGCCGAGCAGAGCAGCGCCAACGGCAATGAGAACAAGCTGTTCTTCTACCCGAAGCTGGCGACCGCCTACCGCATCCCCTCGTTCCACTCGAGCGTGAACGAGTTCAAGGTGCGCCTCGCCTACGGTGAGACGGGCAACCAGCCGCTGTACGGCATGAAGTTCAACAGCCTGCCGACCAGCAACAACATCCAGGGCAACCCCGGCCTCATCGGCTCGGGCATCGCTGGCGACCCCAACATCCGTCCCGAGCGTCAGCGCGAGGTCGAAGCCGGTATCGACGCGCTCTTCTTCGGCGGCGATCTGGTGGCGGAGCTGACCCTCTACCAGCGCAACATCAGCGACCTCATCCTGCAGCGCGCGCTGCCGCCCTCCACGGGTTTCACCAACCAGATCTTCAACGGCGGCTCGCTGCGCAACCGCGGCATCGAGGCCATGCTCCAGGTGACGCCGGTGCGCGGCGCCTTCGAGTGGACGAGCTCGGCCACCTTCGCGCTCAACCGCAGCAAGGTGACGAAGCTGGCGGTGCCGGGCTTCCCCGCGGGCGGCTTCGGCGACGCGCTGGGCTCGTTCCGCATCGAGGAAGGTTCTTCGGCGACGCAGATTGTCGGCAACGTGGGCCGTGACGAGAACGGCAGGCCCATCGTGAAGAAGATTGGCGACACCGAGCCGGACTTCGTCGTGGGCCTGTCCAACACGCTCCAGTACCAGGACTTCAGCCTGTCGTTCCTGTGGCACTGGCAGCAGGGCAGCGACATCATCAACCTGACCCGGTTCCTGTACGACGCCGCGGGCACGTCGCCTGACTTCGAGTCGGCCGGCCGTCAGCGCCTGACGGACCGCCGCACGAACGCGGGCATCTACGTGGAGGACGCGACCTTCGTGAAGCTGCGCGAGGTGACGTTCGCCTACAGCCTGCCCAAGCAGTGGGTGTCCGCGATTCCGAAGGTGAAGAATGCCCGGCTCAGCGTGAGCGGGCGCAACCTGCTCACCTTCACGAACTACTCGGGGCTGGACCCGGAAGTGAGCAACTTCGGCAACCAGGCCATCGCGCGCAACATCGACGTCGCCCCCTTCCCCCCCAGCCGCAGCTTCTGGACGTCGCTCGACGTCGGGTTCTAAGGCCATGAAGAACATGATTCAGACGAAGAAGGCAGTTCTGGCGCTCGGCGCCGTGTTGGGACTGGGCGGCTGCGGCTCGCTGGACGTCACGGACCTGAACGGCGTGAGCCTGGACGAGTTCGTGCAGAATCCAACGGAGTCTCGCGTCCTCACCGCGGCCACGGGCCTGCAGATTGGCCACCGCGTGGGCGTGGCGATCCAGAACGGCTACGTGGCCGAGCTGGGCGTCATCGGCCGTGAGGCGTACATCTTCGACGGCGCGGAGCCCCGCACCGTGGAGGAGCTGCTGGGGCCCACGCTGGACCCGGGCGGCCCGGCCTTCGGCGGCAACTTCTGGGCGGCCCCGTACGCCAACATCCGCAACGCCAACACGCTGCTGGCGGCGGTGGACAAGGTGACGGGCGTGACGGACGGCGAGAAGGAGGCCATCCGCGGCTACGCGAAGACCATCGAGGCGCTGGACTTCCTGGTCATCATCAACACGCGCGACACGAATGGCGCGCCCATCGCGGTGAACGTGCCGCTGGGCGAGCTGGCTCCCATCGAGAGCAAGGAGGCGGTGTTCAACCACATCGCCACGTTGCTCGATGAGGGCGCCGCGCACCTGGCCGCCGCGGAGGACTTCCCGTTCCGGTTCAGCAGCGGGTTCAACGGCTTCAACACCCCGGCCAACTTCCTGAAGTTCAACCGCGGCGTGAAGGCGCGCGTGGCCGTGTACCAGGGCCGGTACGCGGACGCGTTGACCGCCCTGAGCCAGTCGTTCATCGACGCCAGCGTCGCCGCGGACGAGGGCTCGAAGGCGGCGGCCCTCAGCTCGCTGAACGTCGGCGTCTACCACACGTTCGATGCGGCCTCGGGTGACCTGGACAACAGCCTGCTCAGCGCCAACATCTTCGCGCACCCGTCCATCGTGACGGACGCGGAGACGGCGAACGGCCGGATTGACGACCGCGTGACGCGCAAGACGCGGAAGCTGGAGGAGGCCGCCGACGCGGCGGACGGGAAGCTGTCCTCGGACCTGCGCTTCACGCAGTACGCCACCGCCGACGCGCCGGTGCCCATCATCCGCAACGAGGAGCTCATCCTCCTGCGGGCGGAGGCCAACATCGGCCTGGACAACCTGGATGCGGCGCTGCCGGACCTGAACTACATCCGCACCCGCTCCGGCCGGCTCCCGGAGCTGACCCCCGCGCAGCTGCCCAACAAGACGGCCGCGCAGGACGAGCTGCTGAAGCAGAAGCGGTACTCGCTCCTGTTCGAGGGTGGCCACCGGTGGATCGACCTGCGTCGCTACGGCCGGCTGGACACGCTCCCCCGCGAGCTGGACCCCAGCTACGCGCCGCACGAGCGCTTCCCCATCCCCGCCACCGAGGCGAACAACCGCTAGTCGCGGTTGAGCTCCAGGCGCACGGTGTCCGCGTGCGCCTGGAGTGAGCGGAAGCACAAGGCGCGCAGGGCTATCGCTTCAGCCCCGCGCGCTCCGCGATGAGGGCCCCCAGTGCGGACCAGTCCAGGTCCCCGTGGCCCTGCGCGACGCCCCCGAGGTACTGGTCTCGCAGCAGGCTGCCCAGCGGCATGGGCACCCCGGCGGCGCGGCCGGCGTCCAGCACCAGCCCCACGTCCTTGAGCCCCAGCTTCATGGGGAAGCCCGCCGGTGAATACTTCTCCTCGGCGATGAGCTGCGCGTAGCGCTCGAAGATGGGCGAGCGTGCGAAGACGGACTGGAAGACCTCGAAGAAGACCTTCGGCTCCACGCCGGACTTGCGCGTGAGGGCGAACGCCTCGCCGAGCGCCTCCATCATCGAGGCGATGAGGAAGTTGCCGGACAGCTTCACCACGTTGGCGGACGAGGCCCGCTCGCCCAGCACGGTGAGCCCCCGTCCCAGCGACTCCAGCAGCGGCCGGCAGCGCTCCACGTCCGCGCGAGGCCCGGCCGTCACCACCCAGAGCTGCTTCGCGGCGGCGGCGTCGGGCCGGCCGAAGACAGGCGCGGAGACGTAGCCCTGCCCCGCGCTCGCGTGGGCTTCCGTGAGGCGCTCGGAGAGGGCCACGGAGATGGTGCTCGACGAGACGTGGACGGCGCCCTTCGCCAGCCCCGCGTGCAGGCCCTGGTCTCCGAAGACGGCCTCCGTCACGGCCGCGTCGTCCGCGAGCTGCTGAAGACGGACGTCGGCGCCCCGCGCGGCCTCGGCGGGAGTGCCGGCCACGCGCGCGCCCTGCTGCTGCAGTGGCGCGGCCTTGGCCTGCGTGCGGTTCCACACCGCCAGCTCATGCCCCGCCGCGAGCAGGTTCTTCGCCATGGGCAGGCCCATGTTGCCCAGTCCGATGAATGCGACCTTCATGTGTGTCTCCTCCCTGCGGCCGGGATAATCCGCGCGAGGGAGGGCGGCGACTGAAAGCACGCGAGCGTCAACGAGCCGACGGCCCCTGGGCCTACTCCGTCCGGTCCTCGGACACATCCAGGCGCTCGAAGGCACGGCCCAGGGCGAGGACGCCCAGCCACACCTCCCCCACCAGCACGCCCGCCCCGGCCAGGGCCGCCACCGGCAGGGTCCATGCCTCCAGCACGGGCCACAGCGGCATGCCCACCAGCAGGGCCACCATCGCCGACGGCACCAGCCCGGCGAGCGTCACCACCAGCGAGCCCACCAGCGTCAACAGCCGCTGGCCCATGGCCTCCAGGCCGCGCGCCCGCTCCCCGGTATCCGCCGTCACCCAGGCGGGGAACAGCACCACCGCCGCGTTCTGCACGAAGAGGCCCGCCAGCGACACCGAGGGCAGCAGCACCGCCAGCGCCAGGCCCCCGGGCCACCACCAGTCCTCCAACAACGCCGCCTCCGCCCCGGGACCCAGCAGCAGCGCCACCACCAGCAGCGAGAGCTGGAAGCCCCCCACCGCCAGCGCGGACGCCGCCAGCTCCGCGCCCACCACCTGCCGCCCGGTGAGCGGCATGGCCCGCAGCAAGTCGAGCTTCGCCAGGTCCATGCGCAGGTCCATGCGGAAGGCGCTCGGCCCCACCACCGTCAGCATCACCGCCAGCGTCAGCGCCAGCGGGCCCACCACCCGGCGCGTATCCGTGAACAGGCGCGCGTCGCCCATCATCGCCGCGAGGGCGCCCCCGAGGACCACGAAGAGGGCGAAGGACGCCGCCCCGCCCGCCATGCGCTTGCGGGCGATGAGGTTCTTCCAGATGAGCGCCACCTCCGGACGCCCCCGCGCGGCCAGCCGGAAGGGCGGCTTTCGCACGGTGAACGTCCCCGCCCGCGCCATCCGCCCCGACACGCGCAGCGCACGGTCGCGCGTGCGCGACTCCGCCCGCACCACCGCCGTTTCCTCGAAGGGCACCTCCGCCAGCAGCACCCAGACGTAGTGCGCCACCGCCAGCGCCAGCACCGGAGGCAGGGCGCGGAGGAAATCGCCCACGTTCTTCGCCAGCGCCGGCTCCACCAGCAACCGCCCCGGCCACAGCACGGCGGCCAGGCCCGGTGACTCCACCACCGCCTGCACCCAGCCGCGCAGCTCGCGTGACGAGGACACCTCGTCGGGAAACGGGTGCACCCGCAGCGTGGAGTGCACCGCCAGCGCCACCGCGGCCAGCACCAGCCCCACCCCGCCCCAGCGCACCGCCACGCCCCAGCGTCCCCATTGCGCCAGCCGGGTGCGCGTGAAGGAGGCCGCCGTCGAGTGCAGGTACAGCGTCGCCAGGCCCAGGGCGGTGCCGAGGAAGAACAGCACCGGGGCGCCGCTCACCACCCGGCCGATGAAGAGCGTGGCGAACAGCGCGCCCACCACCGTGCTCAGCAGCCCGCGCGCCAGCTTGTAGTGCAATAGCGCGCGCCGGGTGACGGGCGCGGGGAAGAGCTGCACCACCTCCGTCTCGGTGAAGGACAGCGAGGGCCTGTCGCGCCCCAGCACCCACGCGGCGAACACCGTCCCCAGCGCCGAGCCCACCAGCGACAGCTCCGCGAACAGCCGCGCGCCCGCGGACACGTTGCCCAGGCCCCGCATGCCCAGCCCCCGGGTGAGGACGGAGTACGACGTACGCCAGCCCCACCAGCGCGCCCAGCAGGTAGCGCGGCCGCCGCAGC
>JBKGHK010000535.1:0-6989 GCA_046520375.1 Pyxidicoccus sp. 3LFB2 | reverse complement strand
CCCACCGCTCCAGCCCCGCGGTGTGGAAGGCCGGGTGTCCGTCCACCGCCTGCGCCCGGAAGACGGGCACGCCCAGCGGCCGGCCCTCCGCGTCCAGCTTCAGCACCGCGCTCACCGCCTGCGACTGGCCATACAGCAGCCGCAGGCCGCCCACCGTCTCCGCGTCGCTGGCGGACTCCCAGTCGATGAGCTCGGCCGAGCGGGCCAGCGCGTCCACCACTTCCATCAGCGAGGCGCTGACGGCCTCCGCGGTGGCGGTGGCCTGGGCGCGCTGCTCGGCGTCGATGCGGTGGGCCAGCTCGGCCTCGGCGCGCGAGAGCAACAGGAAGCCCACCGCGGCGAGCGGGAGCACCGTCGCGGCCAGCATGAACAGCACCAGCTGTTGGTAGAGCCTCATCCGGCGACGGAGCGAACCGCCCGCTCCCTGTCACTGCGCAGGAACACCGAGCCGGGAATGGCCTTGGCCCGCTTCTTCATGTCGGCCGCGCGCCGCGCCAGCTCCGCGTGGTCCTGCGAGCCGTCCGTCATCACCGCGACGACGGAGACACTCATGATGGGGAAGTGCCGCTTCTCACCGTAGCGGTCCTCCGCCTCGATGTGGCCGCGCTCCCGGTCCTGCCGGTCGTAGTAGAGCGGGATGATGCGGTCGAAGGTTTCAATCGCCTTCTGGCAGATGCGGTCCACCGTCTCCGTGGAGGTGATGAACACGAAGTCATCGCCGGCCACGTGGCCCAGGAAGTCCCCGGGGCCGCCCTCCTGCGCGAAGATTTCGCGCATCAGGTCGCCCGTCTGGCGCACCACGCCGTCCGCCTTCGCGAAGCCGTAGTAGTCGTTGTAGGCCTTGAGGTTGTCGAGGTCGAGGTAGCAGAAGGCGAAGGGCCGCCGCGCCGCCAGCCGCCGCTGCACCTCGCGCTCAATCGCCGTGGAGCCCGGCAGCTGCGTGGTGGGCGACGCGGACAGCTCCTGCTCCTTGCGCCGCATCACGCTCTCCACCCGCGCCCCCAGCTCCAGCGCGTCGAAGGGCTTGGTAAGGTAGTCGTCGCCGCCCAGCTTGAGGGCGCGCACCTTGGAGGACGTCTCCGCGCGGGCGGAGATGAAGATGACGGAGATGTGGCCGCTGGCGCGCTCGGCCTTGATCTCCTCCAGGAAGACGAAGCCGTCGCCGTCCGGCAGCGTCACGTCCAGCAGGACGACGTCCGGCCGGCGCTCGCGCAGGGAGCGGCGCCCCTCTTCAATGGAGCCCGCCGTCGCCACGTCGAAGCCGATGTTCTCCAGCACCTCGCGGCAGATGACGCAGATCTTCACGTCGTCGTCGACCACCAGCACGCGCCCGTGGGCGGGGCCCGCGCGGCCGCGCACCAGCGAGTCCACCGTGGCCAGCAGCTTGTCCGGCGCCAGCGGGCGCACCAGGAAGGCGTCCGCGCCGGCGCGGAAGGCGCGCTGGCGCTCGTCGAAGGCGGACGTCACCAGCAGCGGCGCGCGGCGCGTCTCCGGGTCATGCCGGAGGATTTCCGCCAGCCTCAAGCCGTCCACGTCCGGCAGGCGCACGGACACCAGCACCATGTCCGGGTGGTAGTTGCGCGCGGCGACCAGGCCGTCCTCGGCATTGAAGGCCAGCCGCACGTCATAGCCGCGCCCCGTCATCAGCGCCTTGGCGATGAAGCCCACCTCGGGCTCGCCCTCGATGACCAGCACCCGGCCCCGGTTCTCCTTGCGGCGAGGCAGCGCCGGCACCTCCACCGAGTCGTCCGCCACGCGCAATTCGGGCGGAGGCTCGGTGGGCAGCACCGCCATGAAGCGCACGCCGTCGGTGCAGGGCTCGCACCAGATGCGGCCGCCGTGGGCCTCGACGATGTTGCGGCAGATGGCGAGCCCCAGGCCGGTGCCGCGCACGGTGCGGTTGGCCTTGGTGCGCGCCTGCTCGAAGCGGTCGAAGATGCGCTCCAGGCTGTCCTCGGCGATGGGGTCGCCGCTGTTCCAGCAGGACAGCACCACGTAGCCCGGCAGGCTGGAGGTGGCGTGCAGCTCCACCCGCACCTCGCCGCCCTCGGGGGTGAACTTCACCGCGTTGTTGAGCAGGTTGTTGAGGACCTGATTCAACCGGTTGGGGTCCACCAGCGCCCGCAGCGGGTGCCGGGGAAGAATCGGCTTCACCAGGATGCGCTTCTCGGCGAAGGCCGGCTGGTACTTCTCCACCACGCGCTGGATCAGCTCATCGAGGTAGCCCACCTCGAAGTTCATCCGCAGCCGGCCCTTGGCGAACTTCGACAAGTCGAGCAGGTCGTCGACGATGGTGTTGAGCTTCTCGGTGGAGTCCTTCGCCAGCGACAGGTAGCGGCGCTGCCGGTCGTTGATGTCACCGGCCATGAAGTTGAGCACCAGGTCCAGCGCGCCGGCGATGGACGTGAGCGGCGTGCGCAGCTCGTGGCTCACCATGGAGACGAACTCGTCCTTGCGCTCCTCCAGGCGCTTCTGCTCGGTGATGTCGCGCAGCACCACGCACACCCCGCGCAGGGTGCCGCGCGCGTCGCTGACGGGCGTGACGGTGACCTGCACCTCGCGGTCGAAGAGCTTCACCTCCTCGCGGAGCACTTGATTGCCGCTGTACTCCCAGCCGCGCACCAGGTGGAAGGGCTGGAAGCCCAGCCGCTCCTCCATCATCCGCGTGGTGTGGCCCTCGGCGTCCTCGCCCGCCTGCAGGAGGCGCCGGGCGGCCGGGTTCATCACCACGACGTCGTTCTTCTCGTCGGTGAGGACCACGCCGTCGGCCATGGACTCCACCATCCGCTCCATGCGGTGGCGGGCCTCTTCCTCCGCCGAGCGCAGGGACTGGATGGCGTCCGCCGTCTGGTTGGCCAGCACGTCCAGCAGCACGCCGTCGTCCTCGGAGAACGCGTCCGGCCGCTGGCTGAACAGCGACAGCATGCCCACCGGGCGCCCGCCGGCCACGAGATTCACCGTGAGCTGGCTGGGGTAGACGGTGGCCGCCTCGGCGTCCTGCGTGGTGGTGCCGGCCACGCGGGTGATGACGCGGTCCTCCGGCAGGGCCAGCCCGCTGCTCTTGCGGTACGCGCCGAGCATGGACTCCTTCACGCCCAAGAGCGCCTTCTCGCCCACCGTGCCGTGGCAGCGCAGCCGCAGGGTGACGCTGCGAGACGAGTCCGGGGCGATGAGCGCCGCGCCGCAGTCGTACGGCAGCACCCGCGCCACGGCGATGAGCACCCGGTCGATGATGTTGTCGTAGCTGGCCGGGTCGTTCGCGCTCGCGCGGCTCACCTCATAGAGGACGAAGAGCGCCTCCACGCGCTGGTGGAGCTGGCGGATGAGCCGCTCCTTGTCGCGCCGCAGCTGGGTGAACTCCACCGCGTTCTTCACGGTGATGATGAGGTCGTTCACGTCCCACGGCTTGGTGATGTACCGGTACACCTGGCCGCGGTTGATGGCCGCGATGATGTCTTCCGGGTCCGTGTAGCCGGTGAGCAGCAGCGTGGTGACGTCGATGCCCTCGGCCCGGGCGGTGGACACCAGCTCGATGCCCGTCATCTCCGGCATCCGCTGGTCCGTGATGAGCACGTCCACCGACTCACGGCGCAGGACTTCCAGCGCGGCGACGCCGTTGGGCGCCGTCAGCACCCGGTACCGGCGCTGGAACATCCGCGTGAGGATGTCCAGGACGTCGGCCTCGTCATCAACGAAGAGCAGCGTGTGGCGGGGCTCGGACAAAGCGGTTGGAAGTGTACGCAAGAATCGGCGTCCTGCCTCAAGTTGTGAGAAAGCCGACCGTCGAGCACGCACGCCAGGTGCGCGGGGGAACACCGAACGAATTGACTCTACACGTCTGTTCAGGGAGAGTGGACACTGAAAGCCTGTTGCCTGGACGTCCGTGCCCCTGGCAGGACGACAGCCGAGGGAGGGAGCGCATGGAAGAGCTGACGGAACGCCAGCGCGAGATTCTCAGCTTCATCGTCAAGGAGACGGAGACCCGGGGCTTCCCCCCGACCATCCGCGAGATTGGCGAGCAGATGGACATCCGCTCCACCAACGGGGTGAACGACCACCTGAAGGCCCTGGAGCGGAAGGGGTACCTCAACCGGGGGGAGCAGCAGAGTCGCTCCCTGGTCCCCACCAAGCGGGCGAGGCTCGCGCTGGGCCTGGGGATGAAGAAGGACGCCGGCATGGTGGAGGTCCCCCTGCTGGGCAAGGTGGCGGCGGGCGCCCCCCTGCTTGCCCAGGAGCACATGGAGGACTCGGTCAAGATCGACAGCTTCCTCCTGGGCGGGGTGAATGGCCGCGAGGTCTTCGCCCTGCGGGTGAAGGGGCAGTCGATGATTGACGACGGCATCCACGACGGGGACTACCTCTTCGTGAAGAAGACGCCGTCGGCACAGCCGGGCGAAATCGTCGTGGCCCTCATCGAGGACGAGGCCACGGTGAAGCGCTACTACCCGGAGGGCGAGCGCATCCGCTTCCAGCCGGCCAACGCCACCATGCAGCCCATCTACGTGAGCCGGGCGGACTTCCGGTCCACCATGATTCTGGGCCAGGTGGTGGGCGTGTACCGCAAGCTGCAGGGCGGGCGCGTCTAAGCCGTCCCCGCCCCCGTCCGGGGGCGGTCCGCTCCAGGCGCCAGGAAGGCTCCGGGCCACCTCAGGCCCGGGCCTCCAAGCCCATGGACACGGTTTCTGCCCACGCGGCGGGAGCCCCTGACCGGTGTGCCCTGGCCGCCTGTCGGGCAGCGCCCTTGGCGGGGTGGACAACATCTAGGTCCGGGCCCTTCAGGGGCACTTCTTCGGCACGCCAGCATCCGCCGCGGTGACGCGGGCGCAGGCGGCCTGCTGCACCGTGGCGTCCTTCAGCTCCCGCGCCAGCCGGGCGGTGGTGAGCTGGAGCTCCGTGTCCTGTGCGTACTCCTGCTCCGCGCTGAGGCTGGCGAGGATGCGCAGCGCGTCCGGCTTGCGGTCCAGCTCGGCGAGGAGGCCCGCCAGCTCTCGCAGCTCCCGGGTGTCCTTGCCGGAGACAGACTCCAGGGCGGCGTCGAGCTCGTCCATCGCGCCCTGGCGGTTCTGCATGGCGAGGTGGATGCGGGCGAGCGCCACATGGACGATGGCGCGGTTCTTCACGCGAAGGGACTCCTGGTACGCGGCGATGGCGTCCCCGGGCTTGTCCAGCCGCATGTGGATTTCGCCGACGAGCTCCCACAGCGTCGGGTCCTTCGGGGCGCGGCGCGCTGCCTCCTTGTAGGCGGTGGCGGCCTCGGGGAGCTTGCCGGCGCGCACCAGGGCGTCGCCCTGCATGGAGAAGATTTCGGGCGTGTGCACGCCGCGGCCCACGGCGCGGGTGGCGTGCTTGAGCACCTCGTCGTGGCGTCCCTGCTGCGTCAGCACCTCCAGAGCGCGCAGGGTGAGCGCGGCGGTCGCCTCGCCCGTGGTGACGTTGGCGGCGAGGATGAAGTGGCGCACGGCCTCGTCGTGCTCCCCCTTCTTGAGGTGCAGCTCTCCGAGCGACTCCAGGGCGTTGTAGTCGTTGGGGTAGAGGGCAATGGCCTTGCGCAGGGAGCTCTGGGCCTCGGGGATCTTGCCGAGCTGGGCCTGGATGAAGCCCAGGCGGCTCCAGTTGGTGGAGCGCTTGGGCTCCAGCTGGACGGCGGCCTCGAACTCGGCGGCGGCGTCGTGGACGCGGCCCATGGAGAGGAAGACCTCGCCCCGGGCGGCGGGCAGGCGCGGATCATTCGGGGTGAGCTGCTTCATCGCCGCGAAGGACGCGAGCGACGCCTCGAACTGGCCCTGGAGGTACTCGGCGGTGCCCTTGAGGTAGAGGCCCTCGGCGTGGTCCTTGGGGTTGACGCGAGGGGGGCCGTCGTCACACGCGGCGGCGGCGGCGAGCAGGGCGAGCAGTGGGAGGACGCGCAGACGCGGGGACATGGGAGCTCCGACTCTCAGAAGTGGTACGCGATGCCCGCGTTGAGGTCCAGGTTCAGGCCGTCGCCCAGCCGGGACTCGGCGAGCCCCATCACCGCCTGCGCGATGTTGGTGCCCGCCTCGAGCTGGACGCCGACATGGCCGGCGATGAGGTACTCCAGGCCGGCGAAGCCGATGACGGTGGGCAGCGGCCCGGTGGACTGGAAGATGCCGAAGTCGCCGAAGGACAGCTGCACGCCCAGGCCGAAGCCCCAGTAGGGACGCAGCGACTTCGCGACGTTGTGGTAGTGGCGCGCGCCCACGACGCTGGGGAGGACGTTGAGGCCGCCCTTGGCGCCCTCCTCCGTGGAGCGGACATAGCTGAAGCCAATCTGCGCGAAGCCGACCCACTCGGGGTGGAACCAGTAGCCCACCTCCAGGTCGGCGCCCGGGTTGAGGGTGGCCAGGTTGTCGATGAAGTTGTTGTTGATGCGCAGGCCCAGCACGTAGCCGCCGCCGCCCGTCTTCGTGGCGCCGTCCAGCAGCGGGCGGGCGGTGCGCGAGTCCTCGGGCGAGACGACAAGCGCGGCGAGCAGCTCATCCGCGACGGCCTCGGCGGTGCGCAGGAGGGTGTCGGCCTCGGGGGCCTCGGCGCGGGGCTTGGCGATGCTCCGGCCGGCGATGGTGTCCACGAGGCTGGCGGTGAGGAGGTACTGGTCGCCGAAGCGGTCCAGGCGGCCGGTGACGATGTAGCGGGCGCCGGTGATGGACGAGAGCTCCTGGAGGCAGGCGCCCCGGTCGCAGGACTTGATGCCGAGCAACTGACGCTGACGCTCGGCGTCCAGCACCGTCTCGATGTCCCGCTGGGAGAGGACGCGCAGGCGCGGAGACTCGGCCATGCGCGAGGCGATGAGGGAGGTGACGCCCGGCGCGGAGTCGCGGGCGGACTCGTTGGACTCCAGGGTGAGCACCGCGACGACGAGGGCGTCCTTCTCGGACTCCAGGGTCGGCGCGGGCACGGGCTTGTCAGCGGGCGCCGTCGCGGCGGGCGGAGTCACGGGCGCCGACGCGTCGGAGGCGGCGGGTGCGGAG
>JBKGHK010000534.1:0-6997 GCA_046520375.1 Pyxidicoccus sp. 3LFB2 | reverse complement strand
GCTCGTCGGAGGCGGGGTCTCCCTCCAGGCCCGCCACCACGGCCAGCAGGTGGCGCGTGAAGGCGGCCATGCACACGTCGCCCGCGAGGCGGAAGGTGCCCAGCGACGCCTCCAACTGCTCGCGGGCCTCGCGCGGGCGGCCCTCCAGCGCCAGGAGGATGCCCTCGAAGCGGTTCAGCACCGCCGAGTGCATGGCGGACGGCATCCGCTCCAGGAAGACGCGGGCGCGCCGCAGCATCACCCGTCCCTCGGACAGCTGCCCCGCGAAGGCGCGCGCGCCCGTCTCGTAGACGAGGCACTCGCGGCGAAGGAAGGGCCAGCCGCCCAGCTCCATCACCCGCGTGCCCGCGGCGGCGAAGCGCTCGGCGGACTGGGCGAGGTGGCCCTCGGCGAAGTCCGCCATGGCCTCCGCGAAGAGGGCGTAGGCGCCGGTGAGCTCGCGCTGAATCGGGCCGGCATAGGCGGCCAGCCGCCCGGCGTACGGCGCAGCTCCGCGTGGCGACGGGTGACGAGCCCCAGCACCACGCGCGGCACCACCAGGTGGATGGGCGTCCAGCTCAGCTCCTCCACCACCGCGTCCGCCTCGTCCAGCACGGCCTCGGCCTCCGCGAAGCGCGTCAGGCGCAGCAGGGCCTCGGCCTCCGCGCGGGCGGCGAAGATGAAGGAGAAGCGGCGCGCCATGCGTCCGCCGTACGCGACTTCGCGAGCGCGGCGCACCAGCCGGAGCGCCTCGTCCGGCTCACAGGCCTCCTCCAGGCGACGCTGCGCGAGGAAGGCGAGGCCGCGCGACTCCAGGAAGGGGTAGCCCAGCCGGGCGGCGCCCTCGGCCACCTCGCGGAAGCGGCGGGTGGCCTGCGCGGACTCGCCGCGGATGGTGGCCTCGTGGGCGCACGCCTCTTCCGCAATCAGCCGCAGCACCGGGTCCGTCACCGCCGGGAGCACCGCCGCCAGCTTGCCGGTACAGCGCGCCACCCGCTCCGCCTCGCCCAGGTAGAAGGCGCCGGCCAGCTCCGCGATGCGCAGGTAGCAGCGCGTCTCGGGGTCGTCGTGCGTGGCCAGCAGCGCCTCCGCGCGCGCCACGTGGGCGTCGGCCCTGGCCACGTCGAACAGCTTGCCATCCGGTGAGGCGTAGAGGTTGGCCGCCAGGGCGTGGAGCTGGAGCTCCACCGACTCGGGCAGCACGCCCGAGGCGGCCTCTTCCAGGTGGGGCAACAGGCTGGCGAAGGCGCTCCGGGAGTCGCCGCGTCCCCAGCGGTGGACATGGGCCATGCCGACCGCGGCCTGGGCGCGGGCACTCGGTGTCTTCAGCTGGCCCGAGGCGAGCAGGGCGAGCAGCTCCTCCTCCGCCGCCCGCCACTCCGCGCGCTTCAGCCGGGCGAGGATGGGCGCCAGCCGGGAGGCCTCTTCGGGCCGCAGCTCCTGGCGCTGGGAAGGGGAGGTGGGCGCGGTGCCGCCCTCAATGAGCCGGCGGAGCGCCTGGGCCACCCGGCCTCGAGGACGGCGTGCCTGCGGGGCCTCGTCGGGCAGCTCCCAGCGGTAGACAGTGAGAGGGGTGACGCCCAGCAGGCGGGCGAAGGCGGCCCTGCTCTGCTCTCCGCGCAACGCGCGGATGACGTCGGGGCCCAACCCGCGGGTATCCCCCTTCTCCTCCATGCTCACCACTCGTATTCCCCTTACGTCCCCCCGGCCCGCCGGCTTCTCTCTTCATGCTTTTCCGGGGCGAAAGCAAACGATTGAGCATTTCCAATTCTCAAGGCCCTTCCAAAAATGGAGAGGCCCCTCCGTGGGGCAGGCGATGAAGGGAGCGCTCCGACCCCTCAACACAGCAGGAAGTCGTTATCGTCACCTCGTGCCCCGTGGACCGCGCCAGCCGCCGCTGCCTCCTTCCTCCCAGCCCCCGTCCCAGGACGAGCGCCTGAGCCGGCTGGAGGCCGCGCTGGCCGAGGGCCGCGCGCGGGAGGATGCCTGGGTGGAGGAGTGGGTGCGCCGTACGGGACGGCTGCCGACCCGGAAGGTGCGCAGGAAGTGGGAGAAGCAGTGGCGCAAGGAGGCCCAGCGCGCGACGCGGCGGGTCGAGCGGGAGGCGAAGCGCGAGGCCCGGCGGGCCGCGCGAGAGGAGAAGCGGGCCCGTGCTCGCAGCCCCGTGCGGGGCGGCATGTACGCGACGATGGCCGTGACGTGTGTGCTGATGGCCATGGCGCAGCCCCGGCGGCTGTGGTGGCTCGTCTTCGTGGCGCTCGTCTTCTTCCTCCTGGCCGCGAAGCACCTGGAGCGGCCCCGGCGTGACTCGGGCAGCGTGCCGCTCCCCGAAGGAGACGCGGAGGCGCGGCGGATGGGGGAGGGCGAGGCGGGCTTCTGGCCCCGGGGGGCCGAGCGCACGGCGGACGTGTCGCGTGAGGCGGGCCTGGGCCGGGACTCGCGCGCGGAGGGACTCGAGCGAGGCGAGGGCGCGGAGTACGCGGCGCGAGGGCCGGCACGGAAGGCGCCATCCGGAAGCGGTGACGCAAGGACGTCCGCGCGCGAGTCGAAGTCCCATCGGACACAGACGCATGGGCGTGGCGGCGCGGAGCCTTCCCCGGGCGCGGACGTGGACCCGCGCTCGGAGCCTTCCCCGGACACGGACGTGGACCCGCGCGTGGCGAAGGTGGACGCGCTGTGCGCGAAGCTCCTCGCCGAGCTGAGCGCAGGCCCGGCGGTGCTGCGCGAGGTGGTGCACGCCCCGGAGCGCACGGTGGAGGCGCTGCGCAAGGGCTGTCACGAGCTGGCGCGCAGGGAGCGCGAGCTGCGTGCGCTGTCGACGCCCGAGGAGTCCCGCCGCCTGGAGTCCGAGCGCGAGGCCCTCTTCACGCGCGTGTCCACCGAGGAGGACGCCGTCGTGCGCGAGCGGCTCACCGGAGCCCTGGCCGCGCTGGACGAGCAGCGGCGCCAGCGCGCGGAGCTGGCCACCGCGGCCAACCGGCTGGAGGCCGAGTACACGCGCCTCTACTACACGCTGGAAGGCCTCTACGCGCAGGTGCTGCGGGTGCGCTCGGCGGACACGGCCGACGAGGACGTGGCCGGCGCGGGTCTGCGCCACAGCATGGAGCAGCTCGGCGCGGAGGTGGAGGCCGTGACGCAGGCGCTGGAAGAGGTCCACCGTCCGCCCGACGGTCGGGTGCGTACGCGGTAGGCCTCGCCCGCCGCGCAGTGCCCTGACGCAGAGCCGCTGAAGCGGCCCGGAGCCCACGGGCTCCGAGCCACCGTCCCCCAGCTACTCGCTGGCCGCGTTCCGGGGCGCGGGCGGCTGCTGCGCGCCCGTGTTGCTCGCGATGCGCACCGTCTTCATGTTCACGAACTCGCGGATGCCCACGTCGGCCAGCTCGCGCCCGTGGCCCGAGTGCTTCACGCCACCGAAGGGCAGCCGCGGGTCCGACGCCACCATCTCGTTGACGAACACCATCCCCGAGTCGATGCCGTCGATGAACCTGCGCTGCTCCGCCTCGTCCTGCGTCCACACGCTGGCGCCCAGGCCAAACGGCGTCGCGTTGGCGAGTTCAATGGCATGCTCCACATCGCGCGCCCGCAGCAGCGTGGCCACCGGGCCGAACAGCTCGTCATGGAACGCGGGCGCCTGGGGCGGCGGGTCCGCCAGCACGGTGGCGGGGTAGAAGTTCCCCGGGCGCTCTAGCGGCTTGCCGCCCAGCAGCAGCCGCGTGCCGGCCTTGACGCTCTCGTCCACCTGCGCGGCCAGGCCCTTGAGGATGCCCTCGGTGGCCAGCGGCCCCAGGTCCGTCTTCGGGTCCATGGGGTCGCCCACGGTGATGCGCTGCATCCGCTCCACGAAGCGGCGCTCGAAGTCCGCGGCGATGCTCTCCGCGATGATGAAGCGCTTGGCGGCGATGCACGACTGGCCATTGTTGATGAGCCGCGCCGTCACCGCCGTCTCCACCGCCTTCTCCAGGTTCGCGCTGGGCATGACGATGAACGGGTCGCTCCCGCCCAGCTCCAGCACCACCTTCTTGATGGCCCGGCCCGCCGCCGCGCCCACCGCCCGGCCCGCGCCCTCGCTGCCCGTCAGCGTCACCGCCTTCACTCGCGGGTCCTCGATGACGCGATTGACGTCCGCGGTCTCAATCATCAGCGCCTGGAACGCGCCCTTCGGGAAGCCCGCCTGGATGAACAGCTCCTCCAGCGCGAGCGCGCACTGGGGCACGTTGTGCGCGTGCTTGAGCAGCCCCACGTTGCCTGCCATCAGCGCCGGGGCGGCGAAGCGCACCACCTGCCAGAAGGGGAAGTTCCACGGCATGATGGCCAGCACGGGGCCCAGCGGCTGGTAGCGCACGAAGGCCCTGTCCCCGCCGAGCTCAATCTGCTGGTCCCGGAGCAGCCCCTCCGCCTTGTTGACGTAGTAGCGGCAGGCGGTGGCGCACTTGCGGGCCTCCGCCTTGGCGGCCTCCAGCGGCTTGCCCATCTCCTCCGTCATGATGCGGCCGTAGCGGTGGGCCTCGGCCTCCAGCATGTCCGCGGCGCGGCGCATCCAGGTGGCGCGCTCGGCGAAGGACGTGTGGCGGTAGGTGCGGAACGTGTCGGCCGCCAGCTGGAGCTTCGCCTCCAGCTCCTCGGCGGTATGCGTGGCGAAGGTGCGCAGCGTCTTGCCCGTCGTCGGGTCGATGGTGGCGATGGCCATGGAAGTTCCTCCTGGAGCCGTGTGATAGCAGGGGAGCGCGGGGACACAACGTCGCTCGTGGGGCGAGCGTCCAACCGCACACTCGATTTTCGTCCCCCGCCCCCCTTCTTTATAGGGGGAAGCAAGATTGGAGACCGCCACATGCCCGACCTGATTCGTGAACGCCGCTTCAACCCCCTCATCGCCGGGCTGCTGTCCCTGCTGTTCCCGGGGCTGGGCCAGCTCTACAAGGGGCAGCTCATCCGGGCGGTGCTGTGGTTCTGCATGGTGGGGGTCGGCTACTTCCTCCTCGTCGTGCCGGGCGTCATCCTCCACGTCCTCTGCGTGGCGGGCGCGGCCTTCGGCGGCGCGGGCACCGACCGCATCCGGGTGGCCTGAGCCCCCTCCGGCCCCGGAAAGAGGCCTTCCGGAGCCGGCGCTGACGTCATGACGCAACGATGACCGAACGCTGGCCGTGCGTCCGCCAACGCGCCGCCGCGTCCGTGTTTCCTTGCGGCTGTCCCTTCCTGCAAGGAGAGCAGCCGCGTATGGGAATGTCCGCCGGTGGTGGTCGGGGTGGAATCAAGAGTGACATCAACGTCACCCCGCTCGTCGATGTGGTGCTGGTCCTCCTCATCATCTTCATGGTCGTCACCCCGATGATGCAGCGGGGGCAGGCGGTGGAGCTGCCCAAGGCCGCCCAGGTGGAGAAGGAAGGCAAGGACGACCCGCTGGTCCTCTCCGTGACGCCGGACCGCAAGGTGTTCGTGGAGTCCGACTCCTATCCGGACGACGCGGCCTTCAAGACGCGCCTCCAGACGGAGCTGAGCGAGAAGCCGGGGCGGCGCGTGCTGCTCAAGGCGGACCAGTCCCTCACCTGCGCGGACGTGCAGAAGGTCATCACGCTGGCGCGCGCCGCCGGGGTGGAGCGCGTGTCCTTCGGCGTGGAAGCGCCCCAGACGCCGTAAGCGAGGCCCGCCATGCACACGCCGAGAAGAAGCTTCGTGAAGCCGCAGTCCAACGTGCAGTCGGACATCAACGTCACCCCGCTGGTGGACGTGGTGCTGGTGCTGCTCATCATCTTCATGGTCGTCACGCCGGTGCTGCAGAGAGACCTCCATGTGCAGCTCCCGGAGGTCTCCGAGACGCCGGGCCCGCCGACCGCCAGCGAGAAGCCCTGGGTGGTGGGGCTCACGCCCGAGGGCCGGCTGACGCTGAACGAGGAGCCCGTGGAGGACGCGGACTACGTGGCGCGGCTCAGGACGGCGCTGGACACCCGGCCCCGGGGCCAGCGGCACGTGTTCTTCAAGGTGGACGGCCGCGCGGGCTATGACCGGCTGGTGCTGGCCCTGGATGGGGCGAAGTCGGCCGGCGCGGAGGAACTGGGCGTGCTCACCGAGTGAGCGGACGTGGGTAGCATCCGACACTCCGTTGCACTCCGGGGCCCCACCCTGGCCCCGGGTGCTTAGTGTCACGAATATGTGGCGGAGGCTCTGGGAACGGATGTCGAGGGTGGATGCCGCGGTGACGCGGCTCCTGGGGATGTTGTTGTTGCTGGGCGCATGCTTCCTGGGCTTCGTCGCCCTGTCGGACGAGGTGTCCGAGGGGGAGACGCAGGACTTCGACGAGCGCGTGCTGCGCATGCTGCGAGACCCGCAGGACCCGGCGGTGGCGCGGGGGCCCTGGTGGCTGGCGGTGTCGGCGGAGGAGGTGACGGCGCTGGGCGGGGTGACGGTGCTGTTCCTCGTCACGCTGACGGTGTGCGGCTTCCTCCTGCTGGCGCGGCGCTACCGGACGCTGCTGCTGGTGGTGGTCGCGACGGGGGGCGGCGTCCTGCTCAATTCCCTGCTCAAGCAGCTCTTCTCCCGGCCTCGTCCCTCGGTGGTGCCGCACCTGACGGAGGTGATGACCCAGAGCTTCCCGAGCGGCCATGCCATGCTGTCGGCCACCGTGTACCTCACGCTCGGGGGGTTGCTGGCGCAGCTCGCGGAGCGCCGGCGGCTCAAGGCGTACATCCTGGGCATGGCGGTGCTGCTGCCCTTCATGGTGGGGCTGACGCGCGTGTACCTGGGCGTGCACTACCCCACGGACGTGCTGGCTGGCTGGGTGGCGGGGCTGGCCTGGGCGCTGCTCACCGCGCTGGTGGCGCGCGCGATTCATCGCCGCAGTCCGGAGCTGCGCGCGGAAGCCCGCAAGCCCGTGGAGTGAGCGGCCGCGAAAAAGCCCCCGGGACGCCGCTGCCTGCGCGAAGCTTGCCGCTCCCGTGCACGCTCCCCGCCCGCCGCCCCTGTCTCCTGTCTCCACCGCCCGGCCCCACGTGAGGTGCCGCGCATGAGCGTCTGGACTGCTGGG
>JBKGHK010000533.1:0-7006 GCA_046520375.1 Pyxidicoccus sp. 3LFB2 | reverse complement strand
GTCGGCCAGGCTCATGGCGCCCACCGCCACCAGCGCGGAGTACTCGCCCAGCGAGTGCCCCGCCACGAAGGCCGGCGCGGGGCCGCGCTTGGCGAAGACGGCATGCGCCGCCACCGACACGGTGAGGATGGCCGGCTGGGTGTTGGCCGTCAGCTTCAGCGCATCTTCCGGGCCCTCGAAGCACAGGGTGGACAGCTTCTCCCCCAGCGCCTCGTCAGCGGCCTCGAAGATGGCCCGGGCCTCGGGGAACTTCTCGTAGAGGTCCCTGCCCATCCCCACGGCCTGGCTGCCCTGCCCGGGGAACACGAACGCGACCTTCGCCATGTGCGGTCTCCGCCTCCTGAAGTCAGTCTTCTTTTCGTTGCCCTACCAGCGCACGACGGCGCTGCCCCACGTCATGCCCGCGCCAATGGCCATCATCGCGATGACCTGCCCCCGCTGAAGTCTTCCGGCGCGGTGCGCCTCGTCCAGCGTCATGGGCAGCGAGGCCGACGACGTGTTGCCGTACTTGTGCAGGTTCAGCCAGCACTTGTCTCGCGGAATCTCCAGCCGCTCCAGCGCCGCGTCCAGGATGCGGGCATTGGCCTGGTGGGCGATGACGTGGTCCACCTGCCCCGGCGTCAGCCCGTTGGCCGCCAGCGCCTCCTGGGTGGAGTCCACCAGGGCGCGCACCGCGAACCGGAACACCTCGCGCCCGTTCATCTTCAGCGTGTTCAGCTTCGCGCGCACCGCGTCCTCGGTCATGGGCGTGCGCGAGCCGCCGCCGGGGATGGTGAGAATCTCCGCCAGCGCGCCGTCCGTGTGCAGGTGCGTGGAGAGGATGCCGCGCCCGTCCTCCGGCGTGGGCGACGGCGACAGCACCATGGCCCCCGCCCCGTCCCCGAAGAGGACGCACGTGTTGCGGTCCTCCCAGTCCACCACCCGGCTGAGCAGCTCCGCGCCGATGACGAGCGCCCGCTTCACCTGCCCCGAGCGCACGAACTGGTCCGCCACGCTCATGGCATACAGTGAGCCGGCGCACGCGGCGCCCACGTCGAAGGCGAAGGCCCGCCGCGCGCCCAGCTTCGCCTGGACGAAGGCCGCGCAGGACGGCATGGGCATGTCCGCCGTAATCGTCCCCACGACGATGAGGTCCAGCTCTTCCGGAGCCACCCCCGCCATCTCCAGGGCGCGCCGAGCGGCCTGGACGGCCATGTCACTGGTGGCTTCTTCCGGCGCGGCCTGCCGCCGCTCCTGGATGCCGGTGCGCTCGCGAATCCAGGTGTCGCTGGTGTCGACGCGCGCCTCCAGCTCCTGGTTGGTGATGACCCGGGAGGGGGCGTAGGAGCCGGTGCCGATGATCTGCGTACATGCCACGAGGGTTCTCCAGAGGAGAGGCTGCGTCCATCGGAACCCAACGCCCGGGGCCTGCTCTCTAATCGGAAACCTCGGCGTCTGTCGCCTTTTTTCCCTTCTGGTGGGTAGGGAGCCAGCCACTGGCCCGCTCAATGCAACGCGTCAGCTCTTCCTGGAGTCCCCCCTCCGCCATGGCCAGGGCCGCCCCCAGCGCATTGGAGAGGGCCCGGGGCGTGGAGCGGCCATGCGCCACGATGCCAACCCCCTGGATGCCCAGCAGGGGAGCGCCGCCATACTCGGCGTAGTCCACCACCCGCCGCAGACCTGCCAGGGCGGGCTGGAGCAGCAGCGCCCCCAGCTTCTCCGGCAGGCCGCCCCGCTTCTCAATCGCCTGCCGCAGCAGGCCGATGACGCCCATGCCCACGCCCTCGGACGTCTTGAGGACGATGTTGCCGGTGAAGCCGTCGGTGACGACCACCTGCACGTCGCCGGAGAACAGGTCCTTGCCCTCCACGTAGCCCACGAACTCCAGGTCCGAGCGGCGCAGCAAGTCACTGGCCTCGCGGGTGAGCGGCGTGCCCTTGGAGGCCTCCTCTCCATTGGAGAGCACCCCCACCCGGGGCCGGGCGACGCCCAGGCGGGCGCGCACATAGGCCTCGCCCATGACGGCGAACTGGGCCAGGTGGGCGGGGCGGCAGTCCACGTTGGCGCCCGCGTCCAGCAGCAGGCAGCGGCCCCCTCCCTTGAGGGCGGGAAAGAGCGCGGCGATGGCCGGCCGCTCCACCCCGGGCAGCCGCCCCAGCGTCAGCAGCCCGCCCGCCATGACGGCCCCGGAGTTGCCCGCGGACACCAGCGCGTCCGCCCGGCCCTCCCGGACGAGCTCGAAGCCCACCCGCAGGGACGAGTCCCGCTTGCGGCGGAAGGCCGCCGAGGCGTGCTCGTCCATCTCCACCACCTCCGAGGCATGGTGGACCTGGAGGTTGGCCGGAGGCCGGCCGCGGCCCAGCAGCGGAGTCACCCGCGCCTGGTCGCCCACCAGCAGCACCTGATGGCCGGGGTGGGCCCGGGCGAAGAGCAGCGCGCCCTCCACCGGGGCGGCGGGGGCGTGATCGCCGCCCATGGCATCCAGCACCAGCCTCATGCCCCCCATCCCCGCGTCTGCCTGCTCGCCATAAGGGTTCCCGGCGCAAGGCCCCGGAAGGGGGCCACGGCGGCGCGCAGCACACCAGGAAGCCCCCAGGCGGGCAACGACTGGCTGCCCTGGCCGGCCCGGTGCGCTTCATCCCTCCCGGAAGCTGGAGAAATGGCGCTCCCCCCTTTGCGCGTTGTCACCCCGCGCCTTCAGAGGTAGGAGGGCGGGAGCAACGGGGTGGGAGAACGTGCCCACGTCGGTAGAAGGCGCATTGACTCGGGGGCGCCGAGCCGCTAGGGTCCGCCGCCTTCCGAAGCCGGACATGGAGTACGGGAGTTGTCGAACCGCTCCAGCCCGGTGTTGTTCACAGAGTGTTGCGCAGGCAGCCGGGGACCCCGGCACACAGCGCTTCAGACATTTTGACTCAACCGGTCCGGCCGGCTTCAGCCCCCGGGTCGGCGTCGATATAGAGGTGAGCCGTGGGTGTCCCCAAGAAGCGTACTTCGAAGATGCGTCGCGACCGCCGCCGCGCGGCCAACAGCAACCTGCGGACCGCCGTGCAGGTGACCAAGTGCCCCAACTGCAAGGAGCCGGTGATGCCTCACCGCGCCTGCAGCGCCTGCGGCCAGTACAAGGGCCGTGAAGTGCAGCCCCAGGCTGGGGGCTGACACCCCCGCCGTGACGGCGCCCTCACCGGCGCCGTGAAGAGACAAGGGCCGCGCCTCTTCTGGAGGTCGCGGCCCTCGTCGTTTCAGGCCAGCCCCGCGTCCCTCTGCGCGGCCGGCCCGTCAGTCCCTCAGCTCAGCTTGATGTTCTTCAGCGGGGCCAGCCGCGGGTCCACCGGCTTCGTCTCGCAGGTGCACTTCGCCTCGTTGCGGTTGATGCCGCACTGGGGGCACAGGCCCTTGCAGTCCTCGCGGCAGACGGTGCCCATGGGCAGCGCCAGCAGCAGCTGCTCGCGGACGATGGGGTCCAGGTCGATGGTCTTCCCGTCGAAGACCTCCTCGTCCGCGTCCTCCAGGTCGAACGAGCCGCCCACCTCGCCCTGGTTGCGCTCCTTCTTCTCCATGAGGGACTCGTCGTCCTTCAGGTAGTCGTCCCCGTGGACGAGCGACTTGGGCACCAGGTTGAGGGTGAAGGACACCGGCACCTTCAGCGGCACGTCCGTCAGGCAGCGCTTGCACGGGCTGGTGACATTCGCGGTGAACTGCCCCTCCAGCAGCACCCCGCCGCTCACCTTCTTCAGCGAGGCCTTCAGCGTGGACGGAGCGGTGGCGCGAAAGCCGGTGTCCTCACCGGACCCATCTCCGCCCAGTGTCTCTCCGAGCAGGTTGAGACCGATGGGCTCATTGAGCTGAAGCCCCGTCTCCTTGATTTGTTCAATCTTTACGAGCATTTACGCGACACCCAGGCAAAAAGGGCGAGCAACATAGAGGGCGGGCCCTCAAGCGTCAACACGCCCTTGTCCAACTGCGCCACGAAGATGTCACGCCACCGTCACCCGCTGTGGCCTGTCCTTCGTGGATTCTCCAAATAACGTCGTGATGAGGTGGATTTGATGCATGGGCGGGTGGTGCGTCTCGCGGGCGGGTGCTCGTCGGAAACCGGGTCTGGCAAGGTCTCCTGGAGGGTGTCCCGCCCCGCTTGCGCCTGCCCTGCCGCTCGCGGCCCGCGTCGGCGGGTGGGCGGTATGAGCTTCGAGAGGACTGCATGACGCGCATCCTGATCATCGAGGACGAGCAGGACCTCGCCGGACTCGTCGAGTACAACCTTCGGGCCGTGGGCTTCGAGACGGACACGGCGAACACCGGCGCCGGAGGCCTCGCCAAGGCCCGCGCCCAGCCGCCGGACCTGGTGCTGCTGGACTTGATGCTGCCGGACATCGCGGGCGGCGAGGTGCTGCGCATGCTCAAGCTGGACTCGGAGCTGCGCAAGACGGCCGTCATCATCGTCAGCGCCAAGGGCCAGGAGTCGGACCGGGTGCAGGGGCTGGAGCTGGGCGCGGACGACTACGTCGTGAAGCCCTTCTCCGTCCGCGAGCTCCTGCTGCGCGTCAAGGCGGTGCTGCGCCGCGGCGACGTGGAAGAAGGCCCGGCGGCGGTGCTGACCTCCGGCGACATCGTCCTGGACACCTCGCGCCACCAGGTGCGCGTGAAGGGCGAGGAGGTGGTGCTCACCGCCCTGGAGTTCCGCCTGCTGCGCACGCTGCTGGAGCGCAGTGACAGGGTGCAGACGCGCGAGGTGCTGCTGTCCGACGTCTGGGGCATCCAGGCGGAAATCCACACCCGCACCGTGGACACGCACATCAAGCGGCTGCGCGAGAAGCTGGGCCCCGCCGGGGACATCATCGAGACGGTGCGCGGCGTGGGCTACAAGCTCAGCCCTCCGTAGCGGCCCCGCCCTCATGCACGTGCGCGCCATCCTCCTTCCCCTGCTGCTGCCGGCCGCCGTGGTGGCGGTGCTCGTCGCCGCGCTGGACACGCCGGGCGGCGCGCTCGCCGCCGCGCTCGTCACCCTGGCCGGCTCGCTCATGGCGCTGGGTGTCAGCCGGGGCGCCATGCAGCGGCAGCTGGACACGCTGACGCGCCACACGCGAGGCCGCGCCGAGGGCGCCCTCTCCACCCCCACCTCGGACCCCGACCAGCTGGAGGAGGTGGCCAGCCTGGAGGGCGCCATCGACTCGCTGCACACCCGGCTGTCCTCGCAGAACGCGCGGCTCCTCCAGGAGGCACGCACCCTCACCGCCGTGCTGGACGGCATGGCCGAGGGCATCTGGGTGACGGACGCGGAGGGCACCGTGGTGCGCCACAACGACGCGCTGCGAGACCTCCTCCAGCCCGGGATGGGGAGCCTCGTCGGCCAGCGCCCCCTGGCCCTGCTGCGCAACGACGTGCTCAGCGACGCCGTCATGCGCGCCTGCCGCGAGGGCGCCTCCACGCGCATGGAGCTGGAGCTGGAGGGCCTGTTCCCCCGCACGCTCTCCATCCGGGTGACGCCGCTGGGCGGAGACCTCCCGGGCAGCGCCGCTGTCTTTCACGACATCACCGAATTGCGGCGCCTGGAGAAGGTGCGCAAGGACTTCGTGGCCAACGTCTCCCACGAGCTGCGCACGCCGATTACCGCCATCCGCGGCTACGCGGAGACGCTGCAGGGCGGCGCGCTCAACGACGCCGTCATGGCGCCGAAGATGGTGGAAATCATCCACCGCCAGTCGGAGCGCCTGTCGGAGCTGGTGGAAGACTTGCTGGAGCTGTCGCGCCTGGAGTCGCGAGAGGTGCGCCTGGTGCTCACCACCGTCTCCCTGGCGGACGCCGTCGCGCGCGCCGCCGACACGGTGCGTCCCAAGGCCGAGGGCAAGGCGCAGCGGATTTCACTCCACGTCCCCCCGGAGCTGCGGGCGCAGGGGGACTCGCGCGCGGTGGAGCAGGTGCTGCTCAACCTGCTGGACAACGCGGTGAAGTACACCCCGCCCGGAGGCCGGGTGGACGTATACGGTGCGTGCGAGGACGGCCGGTGCGTGGTGCGGGTGAAGGACACCGGCCTGGGCATCGAGCCCAAGCACCTGTCCCGCATCTTCGAGCGCTTCTACCGGGTGGACAAGGGCCGCAGCCGCGACATGGGCGGCACCGGCCTGGGCCTCTCCATCGTCAAGCACCTGCTCCAGGCCATGGAGGGGGAGGTGAAGGTGGAGAGCCAGCCCAACGCGGGCAGCACCTTCACCATTTTTCTTCCCCTGCCAGTCCCCGCGAAGTCGGCGACCGGGTAGGATGGGGCGACCATGCGGGTCGCCATCCTCGCGGACATCCACGGCAATCTTCCTGCCTGCGAGGCCGTCCTCGAGGACATCACGCGCGCGGTGGCCCCCGACTTCATCGTCGCCGCGGGGGACCTCGCGCTGCGCGGCGCCCACCCGCGTGAGACGGTGGACCTGCTCTTCGACCGCTGCGACTCGGTGCTGATGGGCAACACCGACTGCTACCTCGCGGGCAACTACCTGGGTGGGGCCTACCGCGAGCGGGACCACTGGAAGACGGAGCTGCTGCGCTGGACGCGAGATCAGCTCGGCCCCGACCTGCTGCAGAAGCTGGGCGCCCTGCCCTTCTCCGTGCGCTACACGCCGCGCAAGGGGCAGGACCTCTTCGTCTGCCATGCCAACCCGCGCAACCTCGAGGAGTCGCTGGACCCCACGCTGGATGACGTCGCGGTGCGCCGCTTCTTCAACCACCTGGACGCGGCCGCGTGCGCCTTCGGGCACCTGCACTTCCCCTACCGCCGCCGCGTGGGCCGCATGCTCATCGCCGACGTGGCCAGCGCGGGCATTCCGCGCGACGGGGATTTGCGCCCCGCCTACGGCGTCTTCACCTTCACGCCCAAGGGCTGGCGGGTGCAGATTCGCCGCGTGCGGCTACCCGGTGCGAAGGCCACCCAGGCGCTCACCGCGCGCCGCGTGCCCGGCGGCACGCTGCTCATCCACAAGCTGGTGGAGGCGCGCTACCGCCACCACAACGCGCTGCTGGAGGCCGCGCGCCGCCACTCCGG
>JBKGHK010000532.1:0-7032 GCA_046520375.1 Pyxidicoccus sp. 3LFB2 | reverse complement strand
CGAGCTCCGGCGCGTCCCGGCACCCCGTGAGCCCCTCCAGGGACATGACGAGCCGCCGCGAGTTGCGCACCGTCTGCGCATCCGCCTTCGTCAGCACGCCGGTGACGGCGGCGAGCTGCCACAGCCGGGTGTCGAGGCAGGCGGCCGTCTGCCACACGTTGCTCTCGGGCTGCTCATGGGACGTGACACAGGCCTCGGTGCGAAGGGCGCGCCACTGCGAGGCGTGCGCGTCCAGCAGCCTTCCACGCTCTGCCACGCCTCGGCGGCACGAGGCGCGCCCGTGGCGAGGAAGGCCGCGCGCCTGCTCGCGCTGCACGGGGCCCCACGCGGCGCCAAGCTTCTCCGCCTCCTGCGCGCCAGCGCGCCCCGGTCCGCTGCGCCAGGGCCCAGACACCCACGGCGCCCAGCACACAGGCCGCGCCGGCGAGTGCCGCCATTCGCGCCCATGCGCGCCGGGGCGGAGGCGCGAGCGCCGCCAGCAGCGGCTCCATGGAGGGGTAGCGCTCTTGGGGGCGCGGCTTCAACCCGCGAAGCGTCACCCGCCGCACCCAGGCGGGCACCTTCGTGCCGTGGGGTGCCGGGCGGATGCGCTCCTCCAGCGCGGCCCCGGCCACCTCCTCCAGGCTGCTGCCCTCGAAGGGACGCACGCCGTAGAGGGCTTCGTGAAGGGCCACACAGAAGCTGAACTGGTCCGACAGTGCGTCGGCCTTCCTTCCGTCGAGCAGCTCCGGCGCCATGTACGCGGGCGTCCCCTGCAGCACGCCCGTGCGCGTGAGCGGGCTGGCCGTGGAGACGGCTGCCCCGGGCACCTCGGATTTCGGCGCGGCCTGTCCCCGGTTGAGAGGCCTTGCCATGCCGAAGTCCATCACCCTCGCGCGCCCGTCCTTCCCCACGAGGACGTTGGCGGGCTTGAAGTCGCGGTGCACCAGTCCCGCCGCGTGCGCGGCCAGCAGCCCCCTCCCCGCCTCGGTGAAGACGCGCAGCACGCCCTGCCAGGAGCGCGGCACGCTCAGCCACTCCGCGAGCGTGACGCCGTCCACCAGCTCCATGGCCAGGAAGACGCAGTCATCATGCGTGCCCACGTCGAAGACGGAGACGACGTTGGCGTGGGAGAGGCGGGCCAGCGACTGGGCTTCCAGCACCAGCCGCAGGCGCAACTCCTGCTCCTGCCGGCCCTCCGGACGCAGCACCTTGAGGGCCACCTGCCGGTCCAGCTGCGGGTCATAGGCCGCGTACACCACGCCCATGGCCCCGGCGCCGATGCGCTCCAGCACCACGTACCGCGACAGCGTGGCACCGCGCGCAAGCGGCGCGGGAGGCGGCCCGGCGGACACGTCTCCGCTCGTCGAGTCGGACTGCGCGGCCGCCAGGGCCCGCTGGCAGTCGTGACAGCCATTCACGTGCTCGAGCACCTGCATGCGCCGCTCCTTCGGGAGCAGGCCCGCCAACAACTCACTCAGCGTCGTCTCAGCAGGGCATTCCGTCATCCGGTGGCAATCGTACCAGCATCCCGCGAGCCTTCCGGAGCCTCCGTCGGACGGAGCGTCATCCCGGTCACAGGCTGCCGCCACACGCGCGGCCCTCGTGTCGCGACGCAACCGGGGACCGGGCCCGGCGATAATCCCGCCACGACGACCCCTTCCACGCCTCTACTCCCACCCAGGCAGTGCCCGCCGGCCCTGGAGCGCACAGTCTCCGGGGCCGTTGCCTTTCGTGCGCGCACGGCCTGTCGCACGCCCCCCACCTGAAGGACCCCACCCCATGCATCTCCCCCCTCTGGAGCGGAGCTTCCGCTCCCTCCTCGCGTCGCGCCCGGGCCTCCTCGGCGCGCTCACCTGCGTCCTGCTCACCGGCTGTGTCGACCCCTCCGGCACGCCCGAGCCCACCGCGGCGCTCGCCCCCGTGCGCCAGGCGCTGGCGTGCAGCGGAGGCGGCAGCATCGACCAACACGCCGCGCAGTGCGACGGCACCGGGAAGCTCCTGTCCTGGGCGCCCCCGTCCAACCCCGGCTCTTCGGCCGCGTATGACTACGTGCTGGAGCTGAACCAGAGCTACCTGCTCGGGATGCCCGACCTGTCCAACCTCACGAACCCGTCGGTGCCCAAGCCCGCCTACTACGCGCACTCGTACATCTGCAGCGGCACGGCGCCCGGGTGCTCCCCCGCCGGTCAGCCGGTGGGCTGGCCCCACAACCCCGCGGGGCTGTACGCGATGCTCGTCGAGTCCGGCCTCCTGTACTCGCCCTACAAGAACGACCCGCGCCTGCGGAACGTCGCGCTGGCGCTGCTGGACTGGCACCTGGCGCACGGAATGACGGCCGTGGGAGACCACTGGTCCCAGGTGCCCTACGCGAGCGGCGCCAGCGGCACGCTGACGTACGCCGGCGCGCAGGCGGGCGGCTCGGTGGGCGTGGGTGACGGCGTGGGCTACCTCCAGCCGGAGAAGGTGGGCGCGCTCGCGTGGGCGGCCATCCAGGCCTTCAAGTTCAATGGCAACACGGCCTACCGAGACATGGCCATCAACGCGGCCAACCAGCTCACCAGCCACCTGCGCACCCCGAGCGCCACCGTGTCGCCGTGGCCCTACCGCGTGCGGGCCTCCGACAACGCCGTGCGCACCGGCGCGAACATCGTCGACAACTACGCGTCCAACGTCGTCGAGCCCCTCAAGCTCTTCCAGGAGCTCATCCGGCTGGGCCAGGCGGGCGCCCTCAACGGCGCACCCGGCTACAGCGCCACGCGGCTGTCCCAGTGGCAGAGCACCCAGGCCACGGTCCTCGCATGGCTGCTCGGCCCCAATGGCCCCATTGCGACGCAGAACTGGACCCAGTACTTCGAGGACGTGGGCTCGGACGCCACCAACAACCTGAACCAGCTCGTCCCCGGGGAGACGGCCAAGTTCCTCATGGACAACCCCGCCCTGGACCCGAGCTGGCAGGCGCACGTGCAGAACATCATCGCCTTCATCGAGACGAACTTCGGGGACACCCTCGAGTTTGGCGCGCGCCCCATCAAGGAGCAGTACGCCTTCCACTACAAGATGGGCAGCCACACCTCGCGCTATGCCGCCGTGAATGCGCGCTACGCGGAGCTCACCGGGGACGCGGTGGCGAAGGACAAGGCCTTCCGCGCGTTCAACTGGGCCACGTACATGGTGCGCAACAGCGGGCTGACCATCGACGGGCCCTACCCCAACAACGTCTGGTTCACGGATGGCTGGGGTGACTTCATCCGCCACTTCGTCATCGGCATGGGCGCGCAGCCGGAGTGGGCGCCCGCCGGACAGAACCACCTGCTGCGCTCCACCTCCGTGGTGAAGAGCGTCACCTACGGGCCCGGAAACGAGGTCCGCTACACCACCTACGACGCCAGCGCCACGGAGGTGCTCCGCCTGGCCTTCGTTCCCTCGACGGTGACGGCGGGCGGCACCGCCCTCTCCCAGCGCACGGACCTGGCTGCGGACGGGTGGACCTTCGACACGAGCATCAACGCGCTCCGCATCCGCCACTCGACCAGCGGAGTCATCGTCATCTCCGGGGCGCCTCCCACCGCCCCCACCGTCGCCATCACCACGCCCTCCGCCGGGCAGAACTTCACCGCGCCCGCGACGCTCAGCCTGGGCGCCACGGCCACGGCGACGACGGGCCGCACGATTGCCAGCGTCACGTTCCGCGCGGGCGCCACCGTGCTCTGCGCAGTGAATGCGCCGGTCTCCAACCCTGTCACCTGCACGGCCACGAGCAGCCTGGGAAATGGCAGCCACACCGTGAGCGCGGAGGCCGTGGACTCCCTGGGAGAGAGCGGCTCCGCGTCGGTGGCCGTCACCGTCGCCGGCCCGCCCACGGTCAGCATCCTCAGCCCCACCTCGGGCGCCACCCTGCCCACGGGGAGCATGACGCTCAGCGCGTCGGCCAGCGCGGGCGCGGGACGGAGCCTCGCGCGCGTGGAGTTCTTCCACGGCACCACGTCGCTCTGCTTCACCACCTCCGGCACGGGCTGCACCTGGAACGCGACGGCCGGCACGTATTCCAATGTCTTCGCCCGGGCGACGGACACTGGCAGCCCGGCGCTCGTCACGAACTCCGCGCCGGTGAGCTTCACGGTGAGCCCCTCGGTGGGCGGCGTGCGGCTCGTGGGCGTCGACACCGTGGGGACGCAGAACGACTTCGACAACGGCGGCTCGGTGAACGCCTTCCAGTACACCGCCGTCGCGACGGGGACGCTGGGGACGCTCAGGGTCTTCGCGGCGCCGGGCAATGCCAATGCGTCGCTGTCCATTGGCGTCTACAGCGACGCCTCGGGTGCTCCGGGCACCCTGCTGTCGTCCTGCACCACCGCCGTGGTGGACCCGCTCCCGTTGGTGACGGGCCAGTGGTATGGCTGCGCCGCCTCGCCGCAGGTGACGCTCACGTCGGGCACCGTCTACTGGCTGGCCCTGCTGGGCGCGAATGGGGGCGGCGTGTTCCGCTACATGGACCTGCCCACCGGCTCCATGCGCTACTCCCCCACGGGCCTCTCCGCGCTGCCGGGCCCCACGTTCGGCAGCTCCACCGTGTACGCGGGTGCGTCCAATGCGTCGATGTATGGCCTCTCCGCGGGCAGCTCCACCGCGCCCACGGTGGCCATCACCCAGCCGGCCGCCAATGCCAACTTCACCGCGCCCGCCAACCTGAACCTCCAGGCCACCGCCACGGCGGGCCCGGGCCGCGCGCTCACGAAGGTCGAGTTCTTCGACCACGGCACGACGCTGCTCTGCACCGTGACGGCGCCCACCACGTCGTCCGTGAGCTGCGGGGTCAGCTCGCTCCAGGACGGCGCGCACAGCGTGACGGCGAGGGCCACCGATGACACGTCCCAGGCCACCACCTCCGCCGCGGTGCCCCTGACGCTGTCCAACCCGCCCACGGTGGGCCTCACCTCGCCCGCCGCCAATGCCACGTACACGGCGCCCGCCTCCGTGCCGCTCGCGGCGACGGCCACCTCGGGGCATGGCCGGAGCATCTCTCGGGTGGACTTCTACGCGGACGGCACGTCGCTCATCTGCTCCAGCAACACCAGCCCCTATGGCTGCACCTGGAGCAATCCCTCCCAGGGAAGCCACACGGTGCGCGCCGTGGCCGTGGACTCTGGCAACCCGGCCGCCAGCACCAACTCCGCCACCGTCTCCATCACCGTGAGCAGCGCCTCCACCGCGCCCGCGGCGCCCACGGGGCTGACGGCCACGGCCGTGTCGTCGGGGCAGATCAACCTGGCGTGGACCGATGCCTCGACCAACGAGAGCGGCTTCCAGGTGGAGCGGGCGCCGGACGTCTCCGGGGCTCCGGGCACCTTCGCCCAGGTCGGCACGCCGGGCGCCAACGTGACGACGTTCAGTGACACGGGCCGGGCCGCGAGCACGCGCTACTGGTACCGGGTCCGGGCGACGAATGCCGTGGGGAGCTCGGCCTACACGGCCAATGCCAGTGCGACGACTCCCGCCGCGCCCACGGCCCTCGTCGGAAACAGCACCGTGCTGACGATGTCCGACTTCGAGCATGCGGGCGTCGCGGCCGCGTTCAACTACGTGGCGAGCGCCATCGGCAATGTCACGCGGCTGCGCGTCTATGTGGATGGACAGACGACGGCCACCACGCTCCAGTTGGGGCTGTATGCGAATGGGAGCGGGACGCCTGGCGCGCTGCTGCGCAGCTGCACCGTCGCGGCAGTCACTCCCGGTGCATGGAACGTGTGCACCATCACCTTCCAGGCGGTGGCTTCGGGCACGACGTACTGGCTGGCCGTCCTCAGCCCGACGGGCGGGGGTGACATCTACTGGCGGCACACCAGCGGCACCGGCTCCTACAAGGTACAGCCGGGCCTCGCCACGCTGCCGTCCACCTGGTCCGGCACCGGTGGCTACCCGGGCAGCAACATGTCCGCCTACGCCGGCAACTGAGCCACCACTCGCAGAGCGACACTGCAGCGCGCGAAGGGCATCACGGGGCGGCCCGGTCGAATCACGGGCCCCCTCCACGCAGGGCGATTCCAGCAGCGCGCGGAGGGCATCGCGGGGCGGCCCGGTCGAATTACGGGCCCCCTCCACCTACGCTGACGGCTCGGCGCGGCGCCCTGAACCCCGGGCGCCGTCGCCGGGCCCACCTGACCCTCACGGACGAAGAGCGCCTCCGGGGCAATGTCCTTCGAGGCGCCTGCCGCTATCGTGTAGCGCTGCGAACGGCGCTTCATCCTCGGTCAGGAGAAACCAGCACCATGATTCTTACCCAGCCGCGCGACCCGAGATTCATCACCCTTCGGCGTGGCGGCACCCTGAGCGATGCCCATCACCACCTGCTTGCGCTATGGGCGGCCGCTTGCGCGGAGCATGTATTGCCCTTCTTTGAAGAAGCCCAACCCGACGATGAACGCCCGCGTCAGGCCATCGGGCTGACTCGCGCCTGGACACGGGGCGAAATCACCATGCGTCAGGCACACAAGGCTGCCTTTGTCGCCAACGCCGCGGCCAAGGGTGTTTCCGGCGCAGCAAGGTTCGCGGCCTATGCGGCCGGCCAGGCGGTGGCCGTCGCGCATGTGGCGGCTCATGAGCTGGGCGCGGCAGCCTATGCAATCAGGGCCGCGCAAGCCGCGGCGCCTGAAGGCGAGCGCGAGCAGGCCGGCCGTCAGGAGTGCCAGTGGCAGCGCGACCAGCTTCCAGACGAAATCCGGGCGCTCGTGCTCGATGACCAGCGGCTGCGCAACGCGGCGTGCTGGTCTGTGTTTCACTTCTAAACGAAGGATCGGGATTCTCGCACGGGCTCATTCAGGCTGCGGAACAGGCAGCAGAGCCACTGGGCAACCCAGTCGTGGGGGAGCTGGCGCAAGTGGAGATGGAAGAGACATTCTGCCCGGCAGCGAGCGGCGATTGGCGGAGCGACGCCAGGCGGTACGCACTGGCTGCCCGGACGGAGCAGTGACTCGGGCCGCGGTCCGGACGCTCCCGGCACCGTGCTAGAAAGAAACGAAGGGTTGGAGTTGGCAGAGGAGGTGGTCAGGCCTC
>JBKGHK010000531.1:0-7034 GCA_046520375.1 Pyxidicoccus sp. 3LFB2 | reverse complement strand
GGGCCGCGCCTTCCGGTGAGGGCGCGCCCGCCGCGGGCGTGGACGGCTGCCCCTCGGGGATGCGGCTGGTGAGCGGTGGCGCGTTCAAGATGGGAACGGCGCCGGACGACAAGATGAACCTCGTCGACGAGCGCATGCTCACCAGCGTCCAGGTGCCCTCGTTCTGCGTGGACGAGTACGAGTACCCCAACCGGGCCGGCACTCCGCCGAAGGTGGAAGTGACGTGGGAGGAGGCGCTCGCCCTGTGCAAGGACGCCGGGAAGCGGCTGTGCACGGAGCCGGAGTGGGAGAAGGCCTGCAAGGGCCCGGGCAATGCGCGCTTCCCCTACGGCAACCCGTACGACGCCGACGCCTGCAACACCGAGACGGCGTCGGGAGACGACCGGACGCTGGCGGCCTCCGGGCAGTTCGAGCGCTGCCGCTCCGGCTATGGCGTGGTGGACCTCTCCGGCAACGTGGCGGAGTGGACGGCCACGCGCTTCGACGCGGCGGACTTCACGCAGAAGGGCGGCGCCTTCAATCGGCCCGACTATGCGTCACGCTGCGCGGCCCGGAAGAATGGAGACCCCTCGGCCCGCGCGGGCTCGGTGGGCTTCCGCTGCTGCGCGGACGTCCGGCCCTGAGTCGACGGGCCCCGAGCCCCAAGGCCCCATCCGTTCACCAGCGCTCGCTTCGAGGCCGCCGGTCCGCATTCCCCGGGCCGTGACGTGCCCGGGCGGCGTCATCATTGATTGACAAGCAGGCCCTGCCAGGGGCACTGGCGGAGGCGTACCCGGAAGGGCGGCCAGGGGCCCTGGACGTCACCTCCACTTTGCCGTGAAGGGCTACCCGTGATTCCTCGATACAGCCGACAGGAGATGTCCTCCCTCTGGTCCGACGAGGCCCGCTACCGCCGCTGGCGCGACGTGGAGCTCGCCGCGCTGGAGGGCATGGTGGAGGCCGGGCTGGCTCCCCGCGAGGCGCTGGCCGACTGCGTCCAGCGCGCCGGTGACTTCACCGCCGCCGACGCCGCGAAGATTGAGGAAATCGAGCGCACCACCAAGCACGACGTCATCGCCTTCCTCACCTTCATGGAGGAGCGGGTGGGCCCCAGCGCGCGCTGGCTGCACCTGGGCATGACGTCCTCGGACGTGCTCGACACGTCGCTGGCGCTCACGCTGCGCGACACGCTGGACCTCATCCTGAAGGACCTGGAGCGGGTGATGGCCGCGGTGGAGAAGCGCGCCTTCGAGCACAAGCACACGCTCCAGATGGGCCGCAGCCACGGCATCCACGCCGAGCCGATTACCTTCGGCCACAAGCTGGCCATCTGGTTCGACGAGCTGCGCCGGGGCCGCACGCGCCTGGAGCACGCGCGTGACACCATCTCCGTGGGCAAGATTTCCGGCGCGGTGGGCACCTTCGCGCACCTGCCTCCGGCGGTGGAGGAGCACGTGTGCCGCAAGCTGGGCCTCAAGCCCGCACCGGCCTCCAGCCAGGTGGTGCAGCGTGACAGGCACGCGGAGTTCTTCACCGCGCTGGCGCTGGTGGGCTCCAGCATCGAGAAGTTCGCCGTGGAGATTCGCCACCTGCAGCGCACCGAGGTGCGCGAAGCGGAGGAGCCCTTCACCGCGGGACAGAAGGGCTCCAGCGCGATGCCGCACAAGCGCAACCCCATTCTGTCGGAGAACCTCACCGGCCTGGCGCGCCTGCTGCGCGGCTACGCGGTGAGCGCCATGGAGGACGTGGCGCTGTGGCACGAGCGGGACATCTCCCACTCGTCCGTGGAGCGCGTCATCGGCCCGGACGCCACCATCCTCATGGACTTCATGCTCATCCGCTTCGCGCGGCTGATGGAGGACCTGCGCGTCTACCCGGAGCAGATGAAGAAGAACCTGGAGCTGCTCGGCGGCGTGGTGAACTCGCAGCGGCTCTTGCTGGAGCTGGCGCGCAAGGGCATGGACCGGCAGGCCGCGTACGTCATCGTCCAGCGCAACGCGATGAAGCTGTACGAGGAGGGGCTCGACTTCCGCAAGGCCCTGCTGGCCGACGCGGACCTGGCGAAGATGATGACGCCCGAGGAGATTTCCGACTGCTTCTCCCCGGGCTACCACACGCGCCACATGGACGACGTGTTCCGCCGCGTGTTCGGCCGGAGCGGGTAGGCCCCGAAGTCTCGAGAAGGGCAGGGTGGGCCGGAGCCACGAAGCTCCGGCCCCCCACGGGCGGCGGACTACTTGAGGTAGCCCTTCTCCCGCAGGTTGCGCTCGATGCGCGCGTGCACGTCACCGGGCTCCAGCTTCAGCGGCGCGCCGGTAATCCGCTCGTAGGCGGCCAGGTACTTGGTGGCCAGGTCCTCGCGGATGCTGTCGGGGATGACGGGCGGGGTGCCCTGCCCGGAGAAGTTCCGCTCGCGGATGAGCCACTGGCGGATGTTCTCCTTGTCCAGCATGCGCTGGTCCTCGCCCTTCGCGAAGCGCGCGTCGTACTCGTCCGCCACCCAGTAGCGGCTGGAGTCCGGGGTGTGCATCTCGTCGATGACGTACAGCGTGTCGCCCACCTTGCCGAACTCGTACTTCGTATCGACGAGGATGAGGCCGCGCGTGCGCGCCCACTTCTGGCCTTCGAGGAAGAGCCCCTTCGCGGCCTCGGTGACGCGCGCCCACTCCTTCGGCGTGGCCAGGCCTCGCGCGAGCAGCTCCTTCTCGGAGATGGGCTCGTCGTGCTGGCCGTACTCCGCCTTGGTGGACGGGGTGATGATGGGCTCGGGGAAGGCCTCGTCCTTGCGCAGGCCGTCGGGGAAGGGCAGGCCGTAGGCCGTGTGCGTGCCCTTCTGGTAGTCGCGCCACAGGCTGCCGGTGAGGTAGCCGCGGACCACCACCTCAATCGCGTACGGCTGACAGGCGCGGGCCACGGTGACGTTGGCGTCCGGCACGTCCAGCACGTGGTTGGGGCAGATGTGCTTCGTGCGCTCGAACCAGAAGGCGGACAGCCGGTTGAGCACCTCGCCCTTGAAGGGGATGGTGGTGAGGATGTGGTCGAACGCGGAGAGCCGGTCCGTCGTCACCAGGATGAGCCTGTCACCCTGCCGGTACGTCTCGCGGACCTTGCCGCGATAGTGCTGGCCGAGCGACGGCAGGTCTGTCTGCTGGAGCGTGAGGGAGAGCTGAGCGTGAAGTGCGGAGGTATCCACAAGCGCCTCGAGGTCCACCCCCTCGCTGGGAGTGGCGAGAGAAAGGTGGGCCTTCCGTGGGAGGCGCGCGACTCTACTGGAGCGTGGCCGGCATGGAAGCGGGACCGTAGGCCGCCGCCAGGTACAGGAAAGCCGGATTGATGCGCAGGATTCCGTCCACGTACGCGACGGCGTAGGGCGCGCCCGAAGCCCGGTCCACCTGCACCGTGCCCTCCGGACGGATGCCCCAGTGCGCCAGCAGCGTGCGGGCCACCAGCTCCGCGGCCTCGCGCTCGGACAGGCCCTGCAGGCCCTCGCGACGGTCCTCCGGCCAGCGCTCACCGACGCGCGCGTCGAACACGAGCTGGAGGCTGCCGCCCGCGTCCCACGACTGGAAGAGGTCCATCTTCGCGTCGAAGCCCGGCGCCGCGAGCAGCTCGCCCTGCTGGCTGATGGGGAAGAGCACCAGGGCCTGCGCCGCCTGGCCGGCCTCGACGACGGACTGCCGGGCGACCTCGCGGAACAGCTCCAGCCGCGTCGCCGAGGACTCGAACTCGAGGAACTCGGGCGGGTTGGTCAGAGCTTGCCGGGCGCTCATCGTGGCAAGCACGGGCTTGCCAGCCTCGCCACAAGCGGTGAGGACGGTGACGAGAGAGAGGAGCAACCCAGGGAGCCAGCGAGGCATGACAGCGGGAATATACCGATCTCCTCCCGGATCAACCAGCTAAACTCGGAGGCATGCGTCCAGGGGAGTATCTCACCGTTGTCCTTCATCAGACGCGCTCTCCCGACAACCTGGGTGCGGTGGCGCGCGTCATGGCCAACTTCGGGTTTTCACGGCTGATTCTGTCGGACCCGGCCACCTACTCCTTCCGGGGCGCCGAGCGGCTGGCCGTGAAGGGCGACGCCGTGCTGGAGCGCATGGCCGTGGCGCGTGACTTGCCCGAGGCCCTCAAGGACTGCGTGTACGCGGTTGGCACCACCTCTCGTACCCAGCTCAAGGGCCGGGTGGCGCTGACGCCGGAAGAGGCGATGCGCAAGCTGGCGGAGGAGAGCCAGCGCGGCAGGGTGGCGCTCGTCTTCGGTGGCGAGCAGCGGGGCATGTCCGACGAGGAACTGGCGCGCTGTACCGACGTGCTGGTGATTCCCACGTCCGACGTGCAGCCCTCCATGAACCTGGCGCAGTCGGCGGCGGTGCTGCTCTACCTCTGTCACCGGCAGGGCATGGAGATGCCGACGCCCCCGGTGCCCGAGGCCCTCCAGGAAGGGGCGCGACTGGGAACGCTCAACGCGCTGGCGGCGCGGATGCGCGAGGTCATGCTCAAGGCGGAGTTCCTCAACCCGCAGGCGCCGGAGCATGTGCTGAACGAATTGGAGCTGACGTTGATGCGTGCGCGGCTCACCCAGCGCGAGGCGGAGCTATGGCTCACGGCCTTCAAGCACCTGGGACGCGCGGTGGCGCGGGGCACCTCCACCTGACAGAGGGGGATGCCCCGGCGCCGCGAGGGACGACGGCCTTAGGCCGCCGCCTCCTTCTTGTACGTCTCACCGTAGTGCTTCTCGCACAGGCCGGCCTTCATCGTCTTCACGCGGCAGTCGGCCTTGGAGCAGGTGCGGTAGCGGGAGTGGGGCAGGTCGCCCTGCCGCCACTTCTTGAAGTGGAAGAAGCAGTAGCTCTTGGCGCGGTAGGGGCGCTTGCAGCCCTCCACGGTGCACGCCTTCTTGCCATTGCCCTTGGCGATACGCGGCCAATGGGTGGACTTCGTCGTCTGGGCCTCGGCCATCTGGAACTCTCCTGCGAACGATGCGCAATCGCGGCGCCACTCCGAGGTGGACCCGCCGCCGGGTACGAAAAAGGCGCACTGTCTAGCGCCCATGGCACCCGAACGCAAGGAGGCCGGAGAATACCAGGAGCCCCAAGGGCCCCGTCCCGCCCTCACTGCCCGGGTGCGCCGTCCTCAGAACCCGGTTCCAGGTCGTCCGCTTCCCGCGAGCGAGGGGCCGACAGGTAGCTCTTGGTCCGGGGGACCGGCGACAGCAAATCCTCCAGCACCGACTGCCCCCGGGTGGGCTGCTGGCTCGGGTTGCTGGCGGCCAGGGTGGGAGCAGGGGCCTCCTCGGCCGGCATCTCCTCCAGCTTCACCGTCACCTTCATGGGCTTGCCGATGCGGTGCACCTTGAGGCGCACGTCACGTCCCACGCCCCGGGCGGCCACCTGCCAGCGCAGGGTGTGGGCGCGCAGCACGCGCCGAGCGTCCAGGCCGACGATGACGTCACCGGCCTGCAGGCCCGCGCGCTCGCCAGGCCCGCCCTCGGCCACGTCCGTCACCACCACGCCGCGGCCTCGCGGCAGGTTGTAGGCGTCCGCCACCTCGGGCGAGAAGTCCTGCACGCTGATGCCCATCCACCCGCGGCGCACGCGGCCATGGGCCTTGAGGTGCGGAATCACCGTCTTGGCAATGTCGATGGGGATGGCGAAGCCGATGCCCTGGCCCGCCACGTTGACGGCGTTGGCCACCGCCACCACGTCGCCGTGCAAGTCGAGCACGGGCCCGCCCGAGTTGCCCGGGTTGATGGACGCGTCCATCTGGATGTAGTCGAAGTCGCCATCGCGCCCGTTGGGCGTCACGTCCGTGCGGCCCATGTAGCTGACCACGCCCACCGTCACCGAGTGGGCCAGGCCGAACGGGTTGCCGATGACGACAATCCAGTCCGCCGAGCGCACGTGCGACGCGGAGGCCAGCTTCAGCACCGGCAGCCGGCGCGGGGCATCAATCTTCAGCAGGGCGCAGTCGGTGCGGTCGTCCTCGCCCACCACGCGCGCCACGTACTCCTCCACGCCGCCGCGCGGGTGCAGCACGGAGATGGTGACCTCGGAGGCCCCCTCCACCACGTGCGCGCTGGTGAGGATGTAGCCGTCCGGGTGGATGATGAAGCCGGAGCCGATGCCCTTCTGCGGCTCCTCGCCGGAGATGGCCGTCTCCTCGGTGAGCTGCTTCGTGGTGATGGACACCACGGCCGGCATCGCCTTTCGCGCCACGTCACTCAGCGTGGCGCGCTGTTGGTTCAGCGTGCGGTTCTTGGCTTCGAGCCACAGCCGCTCACGTCCGCGTCCGGAGGCTTGCGCTGGCAGCACCAGCGCGCACACCAGCGCGGCAAAGAATACGACGCCCCTCACACCGGCCCTACTGCCCATGGCCCCGCCTCCGCCCCAACACCACCTGGGCGCAAGCTAAGGAGTGGGGATTTCCAAGGGAAGCGGGCCTGTCGTACGGGCTACTTCTTCTGAGCGATGATGCGGTTCACCGCTGCACGGTCCTCGGCGCTGATGCGCTCGCGGGGCGGTGCATCTGTCTTCTTGGAGACAGCGTCCTTCGCATCCTCGTAGGCGTCCTCCAGCCCGTCCTTCACGCGATCGACCGCGGAAGGCTTCACGGTGCGCTTCCAGGCCCGCTCCATGTGGTCCAGCGGCGTCCGCCCGTCCACCTTCCCCGTGGCCAGGAAGATGCCGAGTCCCACCGCGCAGGCCGTCCAGACGATGAACTTCAGAACTCCCATTTCTCACAGCCTCCTACCTCTTCGTACACCTGGGCCGGGCTGGTGGCCAGTTTCCGACCGCGGGTGGGTGCAAGTCGCTGACAGGGCGGGGTGGGGCCTTTAATGTCCGCGGGCTTGCAACCTGAAGAGCTCTTCCAATCGGCCCGTGAGCGGGCGGCGCAGCTGGATGTGGGACGTGGCGACGCGGCGGTGGAGCGCGTCCGGGGCGGCGGCGTCCGCGCTGTTCGCGCGCCTGCCCGAGCCCCCCGTGTACCGCCGCGCCGAGGACCCGTCGCGCAAGGCGGCCCAGGCGCTGCTGCCAGAGATGGAGACCGTCCTGGCGGAG
>JBKGHK010000530.1:0-7052 GCA_046520375.1 Pyxidicoccus sp. 3LFB2 | reverse complement strand
GTCCCTGGGCGCGGGCAGCGTGGGGCGGGCCTCGGCGCGCGGCGGGGCCTTCTGCCGCTGCTGGGGCGCCGCCTGGCGTTGTCCGCTCCGGGCACCCTGGCTACAGCCCAGCAGCGGAGTCAGGAGGAGCAGGGCGGACCAGCGGAGCACACGCGAAGACGAAGCCATGGGGCGCAATGATGCGCCAGGACGCCCGTCCGTGCATGAGAAGCGTGCGCGGCGGGCGGGACATGCAGGGGCCGCCCGCATGCCTGCTCCCGCCGCGAAGGCCTTCCTCGCCCTAGGTGAGGTCCGGCAGCGGGCCGGTGCCGTTGTCGCCGAAGGTGGTGATGCCGGGCACGCCCATGGCCTGCATCAGGGAGATGTAGAGGTTGGCGAGCGGCGCGCCGTTGTAGCGGACATGGCGGCCCGGAGTGAGGGCGCCGCCGCCGCTGCCGGCGAGGAGGACGGGCAGGTTCTTGTGCTCGTGCGAGTTGCCGTCGGCCACCTCACTGGAGAAGTACACCATCGAGTTGTCGAGCAGCGTCCTCCCGTTCGCCTCCTGGATGCCCTTCATGCGCTGCAGCAGGTAGGCGTACTGCGCCACCTCCCACCGGTCGATGGTGGCCAGCGCGTCGTAGTTGGCCTGCACCTTCTGGTGGTGCGAGTACGTGTGGTGCCCGCCGCTCAGGCCCAGGAAGCCATACACCTTGTTGCTGCGCGCGTTGGCCAGCATGAAGGTGGCGACGCGGGTGAGGTCGCACTGGAAGGCCAGGACGATGAGGTCCATCATCGCCTTCGTCTTCACGCGCGGGTCCTCGTTGTCCTCCGGCGCCGTGCCCGGGTTGCAGGACGGGCCCTCCGCCTCGAGCGCCTCCACCTGCTTCTCCAGGTCGCGCACGCTGGTGAAGTACTCGTCCAGCTTGCGCAGGTCCGAGTGGCCCAGCTGCGCCTTCAGCGTGGTGGCGTCATCGCGCACGAAGTCGATGATGCTCTTGCCGTACGCCTTGCGCTTCTCCACCGCGGCCTGCGTGGCGCCCGGGTCGAAGCCCGCGAAGAGCCGGTCGAACGCCGCCTTGGGGCGCGTCTCCTTGGCCACGGGCGTGGTGGGCCCCGCCCAGGCGATGTTGTTGGCGTAGGGGCACGCGTAGCCGGAGTCGCAGTTGCCAATGCCCTTGCCAGCGTCATTGCCCAGCTCCAGCGAGGCCAGGCGCGTCGCCTTGCGCGAGGCCAGGTGTCTGGCGATGACCTGGTCCATGGAGATGCCCGCCCGGAAGTCGGTGCCCTCCGTCTTCAACGCCTTGGCGCAGCTGAGGAAGGCGGCGGTGGCGGCGGCGTGGTGGCCGTCTCCGTCCGGCAGCCCGGGGTAGTTGGCCAGCCCGCTGAGGACGAGCACGTCGCTCTTCACCGGGGCCAGGGGCGCCAGCGTGGGCGTCAGCTCCCAGCTCGGGCCGGTGCCCGTGGGCGTCCACTTCGGCATGTGGATGCCATTGGGCGTGTAGAAGACGGCCAGGCGCCGGGGCGCGGGGGCCGTGGCGGCCCGGGCGGTGGCGGGCAGCATCTGCTCCAGCACGGGCAGCGCCATCAGCGCTCCCGCGCCGCGCAGCAGGGTCCTCCGGGACAGTGGGAACTTCTGGCTCATGGCTGCGGGGCCTCCGCCTCACCGCGACGCATGGTGAAGTGGTCGCTGAGGACGATGCTGAGGATGTAGTCGCTGAGTCGGCCGCCGCTGGCTTCCGCCGTGGCGGCGATTTCCCTCACCGCGCACTCGTCCCGCAGGGACATGCCCCGGCCGAGCGCGTAGGTGAGAAGGTGCTCGGTGAGGCACGCGGGCAGCTTCGGGTCGTTCTTCACGAAGCGCCGCATGTCCTCGCTGCCCTTGAGGACGGTGCCGTCGGGCAGCTCGCCCGTGGCGTCCACCGGCGCGCCGCTGACCTCCTGCAGCCGCCAGCGGCCGATGGGGTCATAGTTCTCCAGCGCGAGCCCCAGCGGGTCCATCAGCCGGTGGCAGCCCTGACACTGCGGCTGGCTGCGGTGCAGCGCCATGCGCTCGCGCATCGTCATGTCCGGTTCGAGGGGCGGCGGCAGGTTCTCCACGTCGGGCGGCGGCGGCGGCGGCGCGGAGCACAGCAGTTGCTCCAGCACCCACACGCCCCGCTGCACCGGCGAGGTGCGGTCCGAGTTGGAGGTGACGGTGAGCAGCGAGCCATGGCCGAACACGCCCTGGCGCTCGGGGTGGCCGGAGAGGCCCACCCGCACCGGCGTGCTGCTGCCCGGCAAGGGCAGGCCGTAGTGCGTGGCCAGCGCGTCATTCACGTAGGTGAAGGGCGCGTCGACCAAATCCCTCAGCTTGTGGTCGCCGACGACGAAGTCGCGGAAGACGAGCTGCGTCTCCTGGCGCATGGCCGCGCGCAGCTCTTCGCTGAAGGCGCCGTAGAGCGTCTTGTCCGGCTCGGCCGAGTCCAGCGCGCGCGTGTAGAGCCACTGGCCGGCGAAGTTCTCCACCAGGGCCTGGGCCCTGGGGTCCGCCAGCATGCGGCGCACCTGGGCCTCCATCTCCTCGGGCCTGCCCAGCCTCCCCGCCTCGGCGGCGGCCAGGAGGGCCTCGTCGGGCATGCTGCTCCAGAGGAAGTAGGACAGCCGGCTGGCCAGCTCGAAGTCATTGAGCCGGTGCGGCTTGGAGGACTTCGGGTCCGGGTCCTTTTCGATGCGGAAGAGGAAGTTCGGAGACACCAGCACCGAGCGCAGCGCCAGCTTCACGCCCGCCTCCGCGGTGTCGCCATGGCGCTTCGCCAGCACGACGAAGGACACCAGCCGGTCCACCTCCTCGGTCGTCACCGGCCGGCGCCAGGCGCGGCGGGCGAAGCGCGAGAGGATGTCCCGGGCGCAGGGCTCCGGGGTGGCGCCGTTCAGCGCGCAGGTGCCGAAGGCGCCCCGGCCCCAGGCGGCTTCCACGAGCTTCTCCGCCGCGGTGGAGTACTTCTCCATCAGCAGCGGGGACATGCTGAGCACGTCCGCGTTGTTGTCGAAGCCGTAGCCGTGGTCATCCGCCGGGAAGTCGCGGGCGGGGCGGGTGGTGTCGCCCAGCAAGTCACGCACGGTGGCGTCGTACTCGGCGCGGTTGAGGCGGTGCAGGGTGACGCGGCCCGGGTCCTTCACCGCGTCCCGGCACTCGTCGACGGGCGGATGGGGACCGGGCGGAGGGGGGGACTGCGTCCCGGGCCCGTCCCCGGGGAGCACCCGCGCCTTGGGAAGCGTGTCTCCGTTACAGCCGGCGAGCAGCAGCGCGCAGCCCGCGCCCGCCAGCCATTGCCAGCTCCTTCCTCTTGGGAACCTGGGTGTCACGTCGCCTATCCCCCCCACCTTCACCATGGACCCGCGCGGCGGGGCCACCCGGGGAGTAGCAAGACGCTCTCCAACGCCCCGTGCGCGGTGGTGGACGGCCCCCTGGACCTGGGGGCAGGCTGGCGGTGCCATTCCCACGGTTTCCAGGGGGAGGTGGAGGGCCAGGTGGGTAATGGCTTTCCGTGGGTGGGAAGCCCCCGGGGACGGCGGGCGGCGTCGCACGGCTGGTGCCCTCCCGGCCGGGTTGGGCCTGCAATGCGGGCCGGGAAGACACACCGTTGCCCAGGAGGGGCATCGAGGACCGGAATATGACACCACCGCGTACCGAGGCCGTCGCTGACGACTTCCTGTTGCTGGTGAGCGTGCTGCCGGGGCCGTTGCAGACGGCAGTGCGAGCGCTGCCGCCCCAACTCGTCTTGGAGGTGGTGATGGACCTGGGCCGCCCGCCCGAAGCGCGGCTGGTGGACCGGGTGGAGCGGCTGCGGGACGAGCCGGTGCTCCGGGAGGATTTGGAGCATGTGCTCGCGCAGGTGGGGCCCCGGGGACGACAACCGCGCGGGCATCGAGCGGACGCTGCACCGCGTCTCCGCCATCCGCAACCGCAAGGGCAAGGTGGTGGGGCTGACGCTGCGGGTGGGGCGCGCCATCTACGGCACCATCGACATGCTGAAGGACCTCATCGGCTCGGGCCGCAACCTGCTGCTGCTGGGGCGGCCGGGCGTGGGCAAGACGACGAAGCTGCGCGAGGTGGCGCGCGTGCTGGCCGACGATTTGCGCAAGCGCGTCATGGTGGTGGACACCTCCAACGAGATTGGCGGGGACGGGGACGTGCCCCACCCGGGCATCGGCGGCGCGCGGCGGATGCAGGTGTCGCGGCCGGACCGGCAGCACGACGTGATGATTGAGGCGGTGGAGAACCACATGCCCGAGGCCATCATCGTCGACGAGATTGGCACCTCGGCCGAGGCCGCGGCGGCGCGGACGATTGCCGAGCGCGGCGTGCAGTTGGTGGCCACGGCCCACGGCAACACGCTGGAGAACCTGGTGCTGAACCCCACGCTGTCGGACCTGGTGGGCGGCGTGCACACGGTGACGCTGAGCGACGAGGAGGCCCGGCGGCGGCATACGCAGAAGACCATCAGCGAGCGCAAGGCGCCGCCCACCTTCGACATCGTGGTGGAGATGGTGGGCCGCGACGAGGTGCTGGTGCACAAGGACACCGCGGAGTCGGTGGACCGGCTGCTGGCCGCACAGGACGTGGGCGGCGAGCGCCGCAAGCAGGACGCGGACTCGGGCCAGGTGGCGGTGGAGGAGGTGAAGGCGGCGCCTCCGTCACTGCCCTCGCTGCGGCCGGGGCGGATGGCGGCGCCCGGCGCGGGGGCACCGGCGGCGGAGAACTTCCAGGCGCGGGCGCCGGCACGGGCGGGACGACGAAGGTGTACGCGCACGCGGTGAGCCGGGAGTTGCTGACCAAGGTGCTGCGGGAGCTGGCGCTGGACGTGCGGCTGGTGACGCGGCTGGACGCGGCGGACCTGGTGGTGACGCTGCGCTCGCGGGCCAATGACCCGAGGCTGCGGCGCACGACGGAGAAGACAGGAGCGCGGGTGGAGGCGGTGAAGCGCAACAGCTCCACGGAGCTGCGCCGCGCGCTGAAGCTGGCCTTCAACGTGGTGGAGGGCGTGGACGAGGACCAGGTCCGCGAGGCCGTGGCCGAGGTGGAGCACGCGATTGAGCGGGTGATGAGCGAGGGCGTGTCGGTGACGCTGGCGCCACGTCCGCCGAGGCTGCGCAAGCTGCAGCACCGGCTGGTGAGCCGCTTCCACCTGGAGGCCGTCAGTCACGGCAGCGAGCCGGTGCGGCACCTGACCATCTACCCCCTGGGCTCCGAGGTGGACGTCGCGCTCGCACAGGAGGAGGCCGAGGGGAACGCGTAGACGCACGCTCCCCCCGGCCGGGTGACTAGTTGCGGTCGAGGAACGCCTTGTACGCGTCGAAGCCGTACTCGCGTCCGAGGAAGTCCTTCACCAGCTCGGCCGCGGGCTTGGAGCCACCGGGCTCCAGCACGGTGCGGCGGTACTTCATCGCCGTCTCGCGGTCCAGGAAGCCGCGCTTCTCGAACTCGGACTCCAGGTCCTTCGCGATGACCGACGACCACAGGTACGTGTAGTAGGCGGCCGAGTACGAATCCAGGTGCCCGAAGGCGAGCTCGAAGTGCGTGCCGTCCCGGTGCTCGTGCTTGAAGGGGCTGAGCTTCTTCTGCAGCTCCGCCAGCGCCTGCGTCGTGTCGAAGCCCGGCTTGCGCGAGTAGTAGTCCAGGCTCACCGCCGAGAGGAACAGCTGCCGGCGGGACCACAGCCCCTTGCCGAACTCCTTCGACGCGCGCAGCTTCGTCACCAGCTCCGCCGGAATCGGCTGGTTCGTCTGGTGGTGCTTCGCGAACTCCGTCAGCACCTGCGGGTTCAGCGCCCACTGCTGCAGCAGCATGGACGGCGTCTCCACGAAGTCCCACTCCACGCGCGTGCCGGCGATGCCCGCCCACTTCAGGTTGCCCGCGAAGACGGCGTGCACCAGGTGGCCGAACTCGTGGAAGAAGGTCTCCACGTCGTCGTACGTCAGCAGCTCGCCGGGGCGGCCGAAGTTGCACACCAGCGTGGCCTCCGGGTAGCGCTTGCCGGCCTGGCCCGCCACGAGGTCGAACTGCGCCGCGTGCTTGTACTTGTCGTCACGCGGGTGCATGTCCAGGTAGATGCGGCCCAGCAGCCGGTTGCCGTCGAGCATGTCGTAGGCCTCGACCTCCCGGTGCCACGTCTTCGCGTCGTCCACCTTCTTGTACGTGATGCCCCACATGCGCGCGGTGATGTCCATGACGCCCGCCTTCACCCGGCCGTACTCGAAGTAGGGCCGCACCGCCTGCGAGTCGAAGCCGAAGCGCTCCGCGCGCAGCCGGTCCTCGTAGAAGTCCTGGTCCCACGGCTCCAGTGTCTTCGCGCCGGGGACGTCCTTCTGCTTGCGCGCGAGCAGCTCCGCGTACTCCTTCTTCGCGCGCGTCTCGGTGGCCGCCGCCAGCCGGTCGATGAAGTCCGCGGCCACCTGGGGCTTGCGGGTCATCTTCGTCTCGGTGGTGTACGCGGCCCAGCTCTCGTAGCCCAGCAGTGTGGCCAGCTCGTGCCGCTTGGAGATGAGCTGCGACAGCACCTGCTGGTTGCCCGGGAAGGCGCGCTGGCGGTAGGCACGCCACAGCTTCTCGCGCGCCTTCGTGTCCTTCGCGTACGTCATGAAGGGGAAGTAGTCGGGGTAGTTGGTGGTGATGACCACCTTGCCGTCCTTCCCCGGCGGGTGCGCCTTCCGGTAGTCCTCCGGCAGGCCGTCCAGCTCCTTCGGGCTGAAGGACACGCTGCGCACGTCCTCGGCGATGTTCTTGCCGAACTGCTGCCCCAGCTTGAGCAGCTCCTCGTTCAGCGACTTCACCTTGCCGCGCGTGGCGTCGTCGCGGTCCACGCCGGCACGGCGGAAGTCGAGCAGCGCGCGCTCCATCCAGTACTTCGTGGCCGCGTCCTCGCCGGACAGGTCCACCGCCACCAGGGCGTCATAGACGCCACGGTCCTGGGACAGCGCCACGTTGGCCGAGTCCACGCGCTGCTCGCACTCGCGGGCGGCGTCGCGGAAGGCGGCGTCGGGGTGCACCTCGCGGGCGAGGCTGGAGCGGTTCGCCGCGGCCGCCAGCGCGC
>JBKGHK010000052.1:0-26442 GCA_046520375.1 Pyxidicoccus sp. 3LFB2 | reverse complement strand
CGCGCCGCGGAGCGCACCGCCAGGGGCGAAGCGGGGCGGCCGGCGGGATGGAGGGGCTGGGGTGGGAGGACGAAGTCGGAGAGGGAGCGGATGCCGCCCGCGAGCACCACTCGCCCCAGTTGCAGGAGGCCGACCGGCTCCAGGCCGCGTGCCCGCACCGCGGCGGACAGGCCCAGCCCGAAGCTCACGCCCAGGTTGATGCAGCCCACCAGGACGAGCCCCACCACCGCCCACAGGAAGTCCGGCGTCAGCAGCCGCTCGGGCCCCAGCGCCGCTCCGGCGAAGGTGAGCGTGCCGGCGCTGAGGGTGACGTGCCGCACGTCCAGCGGCAGCCCGAAGAAGCTGCTCATGGCGGGCGTCATGCCCAGCAAGAGCCCCAGGGCGATGTTGGCGCCCAGGCCACAGGCGTGGCGCGCGAGCCCGGACCCCAGCCTCCGGGCCCGGCTCTCTCCCAGCAGGTGGATGACGCCGGGATGACGCGCGAGCGCCTCCGGCACCCGCCGGTAGTGCACCCAGTTCTCCAGCCAGCCGCCAAAGACACTGGCGCACCACAGCAGCACCCCGGTGAGCGCGGCGAAGAGCAGCGTGCCGCTGCGGAAGGGATGCAGCGAGCGCACCACGTACTCCGCTTCGTTCCGTGACAGCAGCGACTGGCCCTGGAGCGCCTGGAGGGCGATTCCCACGAAGGTGGCCGTCGTCACCACGGCCCCCAGGTTGCCGAAGACAGAGGCCAGCTGGGAGCGGGTGATGCAGGCCAGGTGCGCCACGAGGCTGCGCATGCCCTTGTCGCCGGCCTTCACGTCCAGCGAGGCCGCCAGGGCCGCGCCCGTCATGGAGGGCTGCTTGGTGGCCAGCGTGAAGCCCAGCAACTGGATGAGCAGGAAGCCGAGCGCGTAGTTGGCGGAGGCGGCCAGTCCCTGGAAGAAGAGCGGCAGCGCCGCGAAGCCGATGAGCAGCTTGAGCGCCGCGGTGCCCGCGGTGAGCAGCCCACCGCCGGCCGCCGCGCTCACCAGCCGGTGATAGTCGTCCGGGCCCGTGGTGATGTAGTGACGGCCCGCCTCGCCGGTATGCTCGAAGATGCGCCGGGAGATGCAGCGCACGCTGCCGCGCAGCAGTCCGGCGATGCTGCGCCCTGCGCGTGCGCCCGCACCAGGGAGGACAGCAGCCAGACGGCGGCACACGGCAGGGCCCGCGAGCCGTCCGGCGCGAGCAGCCACAGCAGCGCCTCCAGCCGGTCCAGCACGTGGCCGAGCAGCTCCAGCCGGTAGACGAGGTCGGTGTCCACCGCGTGCGCATGCAGGTGGTGCAGCACCGTCCGCATGGCCGCGCGGCAACCGGCGATGGCCTCGGCACAGGCCACCCGCTCCCTTTCGAGCGCCGGCCCACGGGCTCCGGCCCGCACCGCGACGCGCAGCGCCTCACAGACGCGAGGCAGGTGGACAAAGACTGAGTGCGCGAGGGGCGCTGGCGGGAGCCGTGACAGCACGTCACCCGCGAGGCCGAGCGCGCTGGCACGCGAGGCGAGCACCGCCACCGCGTCCTCCACCGCCGCCCCGAGCGGAGCGAAGCAACCGGGGCCCAGCAGCTCGCACAGGGCGGCCACGTGCTCATCGGCCAGCTCCTCCAGCCAGGCTCCGTCTGCGGCGGTGGGGAGCAACCGCCAGACCCACGGTGCCAGCTCCCGCTCATCCTCCACCGCCGGCATCACGTGCTGGCCGAGTCGGGTCACCAGGTCTCCCAGCAGGCCCCGGCCGGTGGACAGCCCCGGCTCGGAGAGCAGCCTCAGCGCTGAAGTCTCGGCGAGCGCGGTGGAGAGGACCTCCCGCACGGCCTCGCGCCACACGGGGACCTGGGTGAGCACCTCCACGAGCAGCCGCAGTCGCGAGGAGCCCGCGGACTCCACGGGAGCCAACAACCCGCGCCGGGAAGGCACGGCCCCGTCCGCTCGGAGCCAACGCACCAGTTGCTCCAGCCACGTCAGTCGCTCCGCGAGCGGTGTCAGCGCGGAGGCGGAGGCCAGCAGCGTGTGCAGCTCGGACTGCAGCGCGCTTGCCTCGGGCGGCTCTGGAAGGAGCACGAGCCGCTGCTCGGAGGTGGGGGGCGGGAAGGTGGGCGCAAGGCCCGGAGCGGGGATGCGACTGACGGCCATGTGTCAAAAGTTTGTTCCCAAATGAACGGAATGGGAAACCGCTGAGTCCGTGCACGCCTGCTCCACGAGCGGTGTGTGCCCGTCTGCCCTCACGCGAAGGGTGGGCACCTGCGTGCCGTCAGTCCGTGCTCTCGCGAGGAGGGGCGTGGGTGGGGGTTGGCCGCTTCCACGCGTGGAAACAGGGGTTCGACGCGTGGAAGTCCGTCGCCGCCCCGCCTCCGGCCCGGCGCGCACGAGGCGCCTCGTCTGGCGCGGAACGCTGCGCGTCCTGGCACGAAGACTGCTCATGCCCAGGTCACGCGACGACCTGGGCTGCTGCCAGGGCGCCTCGAGCCGCATCCCCGCGCATTGACCGTCCCCCCTGCTTCGAACCGAAGGAGCCGCCGTGAAACACCCTGACTTCAAGCCTTGGCGCCGTGCCCTCAACCTGCTCTCTCCGCTGCGTGGCGCGTTGTTGTGCGCCAGCCTCGGCGCGACGCTCGCCTCGGGCTGTGGCCCCGTCGAGGAAGCCGACCCCAGCGCGCCAGAGCCGCGGGAGGGCGTGAGCGAGAGCGCGCAGACGTCAGCGGCGGTCATCTACGAGCATGGGAACTACCAGGGCGCGAGCCAATCCCTTGCACCCGGCAACTACGACGTCGGCGCGCTCGCCATCGGCAACGATCAGCTCAGCTCCCTCAAGGTCCCCGCGGGATGGACCGTCAAGCTCTACCGTGACGCGGGCTTCCAGGGCACGGTGAAGTCGTTCACCTCGGACGCCGCCTGGGTGGGCGACGATTTCAACGACCATACGTCCAGCATCCAGGTCATCTCCGGCTCTGTCTACCCGCCGCCGCAGACTGGCGGCTTCCAGCTCGCCGCGGCGCCCAACGCGGAGTCCCTCAAGTACGCGCTGGCCTCCAATCCGACCATCATCAGCCACCTTGCCCGCCTGGCGAATGACCTTGGCTACGCGTGGTGCGGCGGGACCCGCTCCCAATACGTCGGCCAGGACTTCGACGTGTACAAGGACGGAAACAACTACGTCATGCAGGCCCACTACAACCCGGACGACCCGTACGCCGGCGGGTACTGGGCGGACAGTCGACTCAAGATCACGCTCTCGAACTTCAAGTTGCTGATCGATCCGTCGACCTTGACCTACGGCGCGCCGCTCACCGAGTCGCTCGACCCCATCGCCGTCGCGCAGACCTACGCGTCGAATAGCAGCACCACCGAGTCGACGATGGGCGTCAAGTTGACCGACCAGCACACGGACTCGTACACGCATACGACGAGCACCAGCTTCACCGAGGGCTTCAAGTTCTCGATCAAGAACAAGGCCGAGGTGCCGCTCTTCGGTTCGAGCGAGCTGACGACCGAGTTCTCATTCTCCTCCACCCAGGGCTGGACCGACTCGAACACGACGACCCATGTCACGGGGGTGGAGACGAACTACTCCGTGAGGGTCCCGGCCAGGAGCAAGAAGCTCATCACGATGATCGGCTACCGCACCGCCTCACAGGTCTACTACAGCGGGCTCGCCTACCTCTCCTTCGACGTCACGTTCCACGGCTTCCTGCGCCACAGCGGCAACGCTCACACGTCCCACCCCACCAACCGGCCCTTTCACACGGTGACCTTCGGTGGCGAGAACATCTCGGGCCTCCAGGACATCGTCCAGCAGTACGACTTCCGCCACATCCCCAACTACTCGCAGTGGGATTGGAACTGGGTCAACTCGTTCGACAGCTACGCGCCCAGCATGATGAACTTCTTCCGGCAGGGCATCACCGCGCCGATTACCGGCAGGTTCTCAGGCGTGAAGGGAACCTATACGGACTTCCGCGAGGGAGAAGCCCAGCCTCTCTAGTCGCCTGGGTGTCCTGACGTGCGGCGTCCGGTCCATGTTCGCGCATGGGTCGGGCGCCGTTTCCGTTCTTCGCAAGTCAGAGAGCAGCATGGCGGCGGGTCCTGGCCTAGACTTCCCCATCAGGTCTTCGAAGGGGAGTGCCGGATGAACCGCTTCGCGCTACGCGACCACACCGAGCGCCTCGACGCTCAGACGCAGTGCGAGGAGATCGTGCGCATCCTCGCCACCCAGGAGTTCCCCTGGGACATCAACCAGGCGCTCAGCTTCGCGCTGTTCCGCACCTACGCGGTGCCGAGCATCGGCGTGCTGCTGAACGAGACGGGCGAGTTCAACCAGCGCACCCAGAAGCGCTACGACGACACCGTGCTCATCCTCGACGCCATCCTCGAGCACGGCATGGCCAGCCCGGCCGGACGGAGTGCCTTCCGGCGCATGAACCAGATGCACGGCGCCTACGACATCTCCAACGACGACATGCGCTACGTGCTCTCCACCTTCGTGGTGACGCCGGTGCGCTGGCTCGCGGAGTTCGGCTGGCGGCCGCTCACCGCGAACGAGGTGGCGGCCTGGACGCACTACTACCGCGCGGTCGGCCGGCACATGGGCATCCAGGACATCCCGGAGACCTACGAGGCCTTCGCCGCGCTCATGGATGGCTACGAGGCCAAGCACTTCGCCTTCGACGCGCGCAGCCGGGCCGTCGCCGACTCCACCCTCGACCTGCTCGCCACGTTTCCGCCCTCGAATCTCGCGCCCAGGCGCCTGGTCAACCTGTTCGCGCGTGCGCTCATGGAGCCCGAGCTGCTGGACGCGTTCCACTACCCACACCCCTCCGCGCTCAGCCGGGGGCTGTCTCGCCTGGCGCTCAAGGCCCGTGGGAAGTTCGTGCGCTACGCGCTGTCACCGCGCGGCAAGCCGCTCTTCGGCAGGGACCGCTCCAACATCCGCAGCTACCCGAAGGGCTACGCCGTCGAGCAATTGGGCACCTTCCCGAAGACCTGCCCGGTGAACCACTCCCGGGCCCCCAAGAAGGACGCCTCTTGAGGACCGAATGAGCCCTCTTCCCGACGATGCCTCCGAGTACTTCATCCTGGAGCGCGAGAACCCGCGCGGCATGCTGCTGTACTCGCTGCCCGACCCGAACGACGACGAGAGCTGGACGCTCGGCCAGCGCTTCAAGGCCGCACCGGACGAGCCGCTCGAAATCGAGATTGTCACCGGCTACGAGTCGGCTCAGGCACTGCACTGGTTCAGCGCCACGCCCGTTGTCAGCAACGCGCTCCTCGAGGTGCTGAGGAGGGCCGGCGTGTCGAACGTGGACGCCTATGACGCCGTGCTCGTCAGTGAAGACAGGCGGACGCGGCTGGAGGGCTACAAGGCCATCAACATCCTCGGCCTGCTCTCGGCAGCCGATGCCCGCGGCACGCGCTACGCACCCGAGAATCCGTCGCGCTACCTCGATGCCTCCATCGACTCACTGAAGCTGGACCCCGCGCGCACGCAGGGCGCCCTGATGTTCCGGCTCGCGCAGGCCTCCGGCTCGGTCGTGGTCCACCGGCGCGTGAAGGAGGCCATCGAAGCCGCGAACCTCCCGTGGATTTCGTTCATCCTTCCCGCCGACCTGGTGACCTGAGGCGGGGCAGGTCCCCTCGCGGTGAGGGACCTGCCCACGCTTCGCGGCGCCTCAGTCCTTTCGCTCGGGGCGCTTTCCGTCCCGCTGCTCCCATTGCTTCTGCTGCTCGGTGATGCTGAGCCGCGAGCTCCAGAGGGCGGGCCCGAACACCACGATGAGGAACGTCATCACCACGACGCCGATGAGAACTTCCAGGAACATGTTCATCTGAAACCTCTGAATCACTGTTGAGAAAGGGTTGGCTGCTGCTGCGAGTGGCTGACCTGGAAGCCGCGAGGGCACGCGCTGGCCATGAAGGCCCGCGGCCAGTCGAAGGGCATCCGCATGTGAGGCGTGCTCCAGGGCAGGAGAGAACGGCCGGCCGGAGCGATGCTGCGCGCCCGGCTCATCGAGGCTTCCGGGAGGCGAGGGGCGGGTGACGCGGCTGCGTCACCTCACGCCTGTCTCCGACGGCACGGCGACAGGGGCACCGATTCCCTTCGTCACGTGACGAAGGGAGTCAGGGGCCCAGGCGCGCGCCGGGAGCACTCAGAGCAGGAGCGAGCGGATGCGGAGGAAGACAGGTGGGCCCTGGGCGCGAGGCGTGTCCCAGAGCGCGAACGACTGGAGGCGTCCCCCTTCCGGCGGCCGGACCTCCAGCCACCCGGGCAGCAACGCCAGCACGGGCGCGGCCAGGAAGGAGTGACTGGAGACGTCCGCGAAGGTCGGCGGAGGCAGCTCCCAGCCGGGCTCGTCGCAGCAGTCCATCCGCAGCGTCGGCTGACCGTGCGGCGCCAGCTCCGCCTTCAGCTCACCGTGGGGACAGTGGCACTCGGCGGAGCGCTTCTCGGCCTGCTTCTGGCAGAAGTGCGCGGGCCCGCTCGCGCCAGCGGCAACAGCCTGCCAGCCGAGCAGGAGAACGAGCGTGAAGATGCGCAGCGCCAGCGACATGGGTGTCTCGCATATACGCGGGCCCCCATACCGTCGCAACCCGCGGTTTCCTGCTGGCTTCGAGTAGCGGCAGCTCCGCTTGCGACGAACATCCAGGCTCGTTACAACGCCAGCCGCTGCAGCCACCCGGCGCTTCGATGGCGGCCCGTCCTCGGGCCGTAGAGCGTTCGGCGTGGTGCGCCCTGGCGACAGCCCCACGCCGACCCTCGTCGCCGGGAGCTGACCACTTGAACATCAGGGACTTCTGCCGGACGCACTTCAAGCACTTCAACGCAGCGGCACTGGTCGACGCGGCCGACGGCTACGTCCGGCACGTGGAGGCTGGCGGGAAGATGCTCGTGACGCTCGCGGGCGCGATGAGCACCGCGGAGCTGGGCATCTCGCTGGCGGAGCTGATTCGCCGCGACAAGGTCCACGCCATCTGCTGCACGGGCGCGAACCTGGAGGAGGACATCTTCAACCTCGTCGCCCACGCCTTCTATGAGCGGGTGCCGAACTACCGCGACCTCACGCCGAAGGACGAGCAGGCGCTGCTCGAGCGGCACATGAACCGGGTGACGGACACCTGCATCCCGGAGATGGAGGCCATGCGCCGCATCGAAGCCGTCATCCTGGAGGAGTGGTGCGCGGCGGACCGGGAGGGACGCCGGCACTTCCCGCACGAGTTCCTCTACCGCGTGCTGCGCGGCGGCATGCTGGAGGGGAGCTACCAGATTGACCCACGGAACAGCTGGCTGCTCGCGGCCTGCGAGAAGAACCTGCCCATCTGGGTGCCGGGCTGGGAGGACTCCACGCTGGGCAACATGTACGCGGGCCACTGCATCGCCGGAGACGTGAAGAACGTCCACACCGTGCGCAGCGGCATCGAATACATGGCCACGCTGGCGGCCTGGTACACGGAGACGGCGCCCCGCGCGCCCATCGGCTTCTTCCAGATTGGCGGCGGCATCGCCGGGGACTTCCCCATCTGCGTGGTGCCCATGCTGCACCAGGACCTGCGACGCGAGGGCATCCCGCTGTGGGCGTACTTCTGTCAGATCAGCGACTCGACGACGAGCTACGGCTCGTACTCCGGCGCGGTGCCCAACGAGAAGATTACCTGGGGCAAGCTCGGCGTCGACACGCCGAAGTTCGTCGTGGAGAGCGATGCCTCCATCGTCGCGCCGCTCATCTTCGCGTACGTCCTCGGACAGTAGCGGCGCGCTGCGATTCTTCCGAGCGTCGAGCCCTGACGGCTCGACGCACGGGATGACGGGACGTGCCTCCGCCGGTCAGTCGCCGACGGAGGGCGCGTCGGGAGTCCACCGGAAGTCGTGGTACCAGCTGGCCACATCCACGCTGAGCCCCACCACGGTGGTGTCTTCCTCGTGGGGCAGGGCGTCGCCGCCCAGCTTGCGCGTCCAGGTGTGCTGCACGAAGCCCTTCACCCATTTGTAGCCGGCCTTCACCGTCACCGCCGGCTCCACGAAGAGCCACACCGGGTCGGTTACCTCGTCGGCCACGAGGAACTCCCGCGCGCGCTCCGGCTCCGTGTAGCCCTCCACGTCCAGCGAGACGTACTTCACGGCGGACAGGCGCATGGAGCCGCCCACCTCGAAGTACGGCGTGACGTAGCCCACGTTCGGCTGAACGAATGCGCGCACGCCACGCGCCGTGAAGCCCACGTCCCGGAAGGCACCGCCACCCGCGTCGCGCTGGTCGCTGGCGGTGGACTGTCCGTAGCCCACGCCTCCGTAGGTTTCCCACACGCCATTCTCCAGGAAGCTGCCGTAGAGGCCGCCTCCCAACTCCGCGAGCAGCCCGTTCGCCTCCCGGCGCCCCTCCGCGTAGGACTCGTAGTAGCCATTGGCCAGAAGCCCTACGCCTGCCCGTGGCGACCAGGCCACCTGCACGTTGCTGGGGCTGATGCTGCCTTTCAGCTCACCCTGCTCGCGCAGGAGCGGGGCACTGACCTGGCTCGACTTGTAGAGCGTGGTGGTGCAGCCAGTGGACGCGAGTGTGACGACCCCTGCGAGGACGCTGACGCGAAGCGGGTTCATGGACGCCTCCTGAGGAGCGAACACAGCAATGGGTGTGCCCGCTTCCGTCAGCCGCTAGACGCACCGCGCTGTAGGGGGATGCCCAGGAATGTTCCAACGTCACGCCCACCTCGGAGCGAGGTGGGCGCGAAGCCCGGGACGCGGTGCGAAGCGCGCGACGCGGCCCCAGGCACTGCTACTGGATGCCAATCCTGGAGCGCGGAATGCCCCAGACCCAGGGCGCCAGGACGATGGAGGAGTCGCCCACGGCCTGCATCTTCTTGCAGGCGCCCTCGGTGATGCCCCAGAGCATTCCGTCCGAGGTGACCACGACGCCCTCACCATTCGTGGCCAGCGTGTCGGAGAGCGTCTTGATGGCGGTCGTGGAGGTCGACGGGCAGTACTGGTAGATGGCGGACGGGTTGCTCTCGCCCCCCGAGAACTGAAGCACGAAGCACGGCTTCGCCGCCGCCGAGTTCCCCGGGTGATACACCGCGCCGCCCTGCAGCTGAGCCGTCCTGGTGCCCGGCGTGTACGGCGACTCGGGAATCGTCCAACTCTCCTCCTCGGTGGCATCCGGCAGCGTGCCATCGGCGTTCAGGTTGTACCCCTTGATGCTCCGGGAGCTGCTGGTGAAGCAGTACAGGCGGTTCGTGAGCGCGTCGTAGGACACGCTGGCCCCGCGACAGAGGCTGGTGTTGCTGCTGACGAGCTTGAGGTCCTCGATGGCGGGCCGGCCCGTCGCCGGGTCCGCGGGGTGCCAGGTGGTCCGAGGGGCCGAAAGGTCGAAGCGAAGCAGGCCTCCGATACCCGTCGCCGTGTTCACCAGGGCGTTGACGTACAGGATGTTGCCCACCTTGACGATGCCGCCCGGGTGGACGCCCGTCAGCCCGACTCCGGACGCATTCACCAGGCGGTAGGTCCTGCGGATGACCGGGTTGCACGTCCCCGTGGCGCAGCCGGTGATGTTGACCTCGGGGACGATGGTCATTCCCTCCGGGAGGTCGGAGTGCGGCTGGTGGTGGGCCACCATGTACATGGTGTCGTTGGCGGTGGTGGTCGTGCCGACGAAGATGCCTTGATAGACGAAGCCGTCATTGATGTAGGGCGTGGAGATGCGCCGGGTGACCAGGGCCTTCATGTCATCGAACTGCGGGAAGTTGGCGCCGCCCTGGGGCTCGTTGATGGCATCGGCCATGCGCCGGTACTTCGAGCGGAATTCACCCGTCCGCGTATCCGTCACCGCTGGCGTGAAGTCGAAATAGGAGGGCAGCCCGGCGTACCAGCCGCCGTCATTGAGCTGGTTGAAGAGGTAGCTCCTCGACCACAAGGGGTAGTTGAGGACTTCCACGGTGGCGATGCGGCCGACGAAGTACTCGCCGACGGGGCCCCGGCTGGTGCCCGTGCCATCGCACTCGGCGGCGACGCACCCGGGCTGGCCGCTGTTCTTGAGGACCTGCGCCCCCGGAATCGGAGACACGTCGATGCGCTCCTGGCCGTCGACGTAGATGCGCGCGTGGCTGCTCGACGGCGTCCCGCTGTTGATGGTGACCGCCGCGACGACGTAGTGCCAGTTCGTGTTGATGGGGTAGCCCGTGGCCGTGACGGACTGGTACCCGGTGCCGTCATGCCACGACACCTGCATGCGGCCATCGACGAGGTCGAGCGCGACGCCACCTCCGCCCTGGTCCGAGTAGACGGTGCGACGGCCCGTCAACGAAGCCGCGTCAGGCTTGAAGTGCGCCACGATGGTGAAGCCCGTCCCCGTCTGGAGCGGAGCGGTGGCACTGGCCTTGTATGCGCCCGCGGTGAAGGGGCGATAGGTGAGGCTCATGAACTCGGTGTTGCCGGGGCCGCCGCGGGCAATGGTGGCGGCGGCGCCCACGGTACCGACGATGGCACCGGCGCTCGTGCCCGTGCCCGAGGCGCGGTAGCGGAACACCAGCTTCGGGTCGGGCCCTTCATACAGCCCGCTCTCCGTCGTCCCGAGCTCCGAGGGGGAGCCGGCCTCTTCGGCTGAGTCCTCGGGACCACAGCTCGCCAGACTGCTCGCGAGGGCCAGGCACGCCGCCGGCCCCCAGAATCTCTTCATGAATTTCGAACGCAAGGTGTTCCCCCTCAGCTGAACGTGGAAGCTGCGTCCAGTGGGAGGGAGCGACCCGGCCGGCGTCTCACGAATTCGTACCGGCCGGGTGCTTCACATGGCTCGCGGACTACTCCAGTCCGACGGAGCCGACCCCCGCATGGGTGAGCGTCTCCCAGGATATCTGCAGGTCCGTGTACGAGCCCCCGACGCGCACGCGAGGAAGGAGCGCCGCCGTGGAGGGCATGGAGCGGCCCTTGCGCGTCACGTAGTGGTTGAAGAGGATTTCCCAGGTCGGGAGGATCTGCACCTCGATGGTGTTGTTCGGCACGCGCTGGCCATTCTTCGTCACGTATTCGCTCCGGCGCGCGCACAGCCAGGACTCGACGGGGATGGTGGCCTGGGCGTTGTTGTCCGGAGCATGGGGCACCAGGTACCGCGCCATGAACTCGGCGCTCGCGATGAGCCGCGTCTCCTGCTCGGAGTAGAGGTCCACGCCCTGGATGAGCGCCGTCTCGGCCGCCTGGGAGATGGAGGCAATGGACATCGTCGCATGGCCGAAGTCCCGGCACGCTTCCTGGGAGAGGCCATTCACGCGCGTGGTGCCGAACTCGGTCTGCCCCCGCCAGCTGCTCAACAGGGCGCCCGCCTTCCAGCTGCCGTCCGCGTTGCGCTGGTCCGGCGCGGGAATGGGCGCCGCGCCGTCCGTCGTCAGGTAGTAGGTCTCCTTCACGTGCACGCGCCACATGGCGAGCGCGCGGTCGAAGAGCGCCCGGTCATCCGTGTAGACGGCGATGTTCATCACCCCGTTCGACATGGAGTTGTTCCAGTTGGAGCCGCCGCCCGCCCAGCCGTTGACGATGCGGGGCAGCACGGCGCGCTTCAGCATGTCGCCGAACTTGAGGGCCCGCTCCTGAGACCAGCCGGCGCCGCTGTGGCGGATGATTTCGGCGGCGCGAGGGAACAGCTCCGCGAGCCAGGCCGCCTGCAGCGGGCCGTTGTACGTGCTGACGTCCCCGCTGATGAAGAGGATGGTCTGGAGCGTGTCGGCGTACGCATCGAGAATCCGGATGGCGGCGTCCGCGTAGCGCTGCTCCCGCGTGTGGTACCAGAGGAGCGCGAGCGTGTAGGCCCGCAGCGCGTCCTGCCGGGAGTTGTAGCAGCCGATGTCCACCGTGCTGCCGCTGTTGCCACACTGCATGGTCTGCACGGGCCGGGGCGTCCAGCTGGTGTTCGCGAGCGAGCTGCCGGAGGCCTTGGTGAACTGGCCGTACCAGGGCTGCGCACGGGCCGCAATCTTCGCCGTGACGAAGTCGAGCTGGGCCTTGGAGACGTGAAGCCCCGGGTGGACGAAGCCCACCGGAGGAGGGGAGTAGGTGACCGTCAGGCGGGGCCGCTGCGCGGCGGTGGTGGCCTCGGAGGAGGCGAAGTCCAGCCCGTCCATGTTCGTGTCGGCATCCACCACGAAGCCCCGGTTGCTCGCGGGGGTGTTCACCCACGCCTGGACCGCGGCAATCCCCTCCGCACCGAGCGTCACGGAGTAGGCGCCCGTGACGGTGGGCAGCAGCGTCCCCAGCACGCTCGAGCCCCGGTCCGTCGCGCCCCGCGCGCCCGGCGTGCTCCACGTCGTCGTCGAGGTCGCCCGCGCCCACGTGGCCTGGGACTCGCTCCAGCTCCGGCCCGCGGTGTAGAGGAAGAAGCCCTCTCCACCCGTGCGGTTCGTCACGTGGAGCGACAGCTGGACCGAGCGCACCGTCGCGCCCACGGGGATGGCCGCCAGGTCGAAGCGCAGCAGGGCGTTGACGCTCTGGCCGCTGCCCCCGGGATAGTCGCGGTCCATCCGCAGCAGCGGGTCCGCGCCCGCGTTGGTGGACGGCGTGCTCTCCTGCAGCCACGTGTCGGAGACACCGGCATAGGTCGAAGCGGGGGACACGCCTCGCTGGAAGGACACCGTCACGTCCCCGGCCAGCGCGGCCTCGCTCTCGGGGAGGGTGTCGGGGCTTTCGCCGCCCGAAAACTCGGGGCCGCCGCACGCGGCGAGGGCGCCAGGAACGAGAAGGAGCGCCACACGGCGCAGCCACATCAACTTGCCTGCTCTCACATCAACCTCATTACCTTGGAAATGTAGTGAAAACCGTATTTCACGAAGGTTATCGCGCGGTGCGGCGTGAGGTTGCGGACGCGAGACAGTCACCCTGCCACTGGAAGTTTCCAGGTCACTCCCGAGTGAAGAAGGACGCCTGCTGGAAGCGCATCCCGGCCAGGATCTGCTCGACGCGCTGGGGGGACAACGCGCCGATGCGCTCACCGAGCTGGCTCTTGTCGACCGCGGACACCTGGGACACGACGACGACGCTCTGCCGGGTGAGGTTGCCCTCGCCCACGTCGAGCAGCACGTTGCCTGGCTCGGTGGCCCGCTTCAGGTTGGAGGTCAACGCGCAGACCACCACGCTGTGGATGCGAGAGCGATTGAAGACATCGTCCTGCAGCACCACGTAGGGGTGCGCGATGGCGGGAATCGAGCCTCGCGCTTCATCGGGCGCGACCCAGAAGATGTCTCCACGGTGGATGCTCACGGTGTCTCCGATGGTTGCGCCCGGGGAGAGCGTCGCATCCGCGCTCGCGGGTGTCATGGCCTCTGGAACCCGTCCAGTGCGCAGTGCGGGGGGCGCCGCCCCGAGGGCTTGCGCCTGGCCCCCACTCCACCAACCGGGTGAGCACGGTGGCAAAACGCTTGCGGCATGAGCCGACCCGGCGTGGAGTGTTGCGTCGGGGGTAGCGCACGGAGCGCCTCACCCCCGTGCGGTCCCAAGCGTGAGGAGACGCCCATGTCGATGAAGCTTCGTTCGATGGTGCTGTCCGGCTGTGTCGCGTGTCTGATGGGAGTGCCGTTGGTGGCAGGGGCGCAGGGCCAGGATGCCGGCGCGAAGGCGCAGGCCAATGCGCCCCAGATGGGGCAGGGCGCCTCGACGGTGGAGACGGGGGAGGGCGGGCGGCTGGAGATCAGCGGCGCCATGCGCAAGGACGTCATCAAGTGCGCCGCGGGGCAGGAGGTGGAGATTGCCGGTACCACCCACGACCTCCAGCTCACGGGGGACTGCGGCGAGGTGGTCATCTCCGGCAACTCCAACAAGGTGAAGATTGACGGCGCCCAGTCCATCACCGTCATGGGTGTTGGCAACAAGGTGACCTGGAAGCGCGGCGAGCCGAAGCAGGAGACGCGCGGGACGAACAACACGCTCACCCGCGAGAAGTAGCTCCCACCCGACGCGCAAAGCCCCCGCCGCGGCGTGACGAGGCCGCGCCGGGGGGCAGGCCACGGGCGCATGAGGTGGTCGGGGGTGCGACTGTCGGCATTGGACCCGGGTCCACTGTCGACAGAGCGCCTTGCCTCTGAGAGTCGGACCGTTATGTAGGCGGCCGCGACCCACCTCTCTGGATTCTGATGGCTTCGACAGCGCTGAAGAGAACCCACCTCCTGCCGGTAGGCCTGTCGTGACGGGCCAGAAAGCGCCCTCCTCGGTGGAGCTGCCCGAGGAGAGCCCCGAGGAGCTCTACGAGAGCGCACCTTGCGGCGACATCTACACGCTCCCCAGCGGCGTCATCGTCAAGGTGAACCGGACGTTCCTGACGTGGACGGGCTACACGCGAGAGGAGCTGCTCGCCGGAAAGCGCTTCCAGGACCTGCTGGCGCTCAGCGGCAAGCTCTTCCACGACACCCACTACGTGCCCCTCATCCAGATGCAGGGCTCCGTCAACGCCATCAACTTCGACGTGGTGTGCCGGGACGGCCGGCTCCTGCCAGTCCTGGTCAACACCGTCATCAAGAAGGACGAGGCGGGCAGGGCGCTGTTCTACCGGACCACCTTCTTCGACATCTCGGACCGGAAGCACTACGAGCGGGAGCTGCTGCTCGCCCGGAAGAAGGCGGAGGAGGCCACCCGGGCCAAGGCGGACTTCCTGTCGATGATGAGCCATGAAATCCGCACGCCGATGAACGCCATCATCGGGCTGTCGAATCTCCTCGACCAGACGGGGCTGCAGCCCCGGCAGGAGAAGTACGTCCACCTGCTGAGGGCCTCTTCCGAGAACCTGCTGAACCTGCTGAACGACATCCTGGACTTCAGCAAGCTCGAGGCCGGCAAGGGGACGCTGGAGGCGCGGAGCTTCGACCTCCGCCGCCTCATCCAGGACGTCCTCCACGGGCTCGGCGCCCGGGCCGAGCAGAAGCAGCTGGATGTCAGGATGGAGCTGGACGCGCAGGTGCCCGCGTGGCTCATCGGAGACCCGGTGAAGCTGGGGCAGGTGGTGACCAACCTGGTGAGCAATGCCATCAAGTTCACCGAGCAGGGCGGCGTGACGGTGGCGGTGCGCGTCCTGGAGCGCCATGACGAGACGGTGTCCCTGGACCTCCGGGTGACCGACACGGGCATCGGGATTCCCCCGGAGCGGCTGGACAAGGTCTTCGAGGAGTTCACCCAGGCCAGCAATGACATCCACCGGAAGTACGGCGGGAGCGGGCTGGGGTTGACCATCAGCCAGCGGCTGCTGGAGCTGCACGGCAGCCGGATGCGCGTGGAGAGCACCCCCGGGAAGGGCTCGACGTTCTCCTTCGAGCTGCGACTGAAGGTCGGCCAGGAGGCGGACGCCTCCGCCGCCAGCGCGCGCGTGGACCTGGACTCGGGCGCCCTTCAGGGCGTCAAGGTGCTGGTGGCCGAGGACAATGAGCTGAACGTCTTCGTGCTCTCGCAGTTCCTGCGCAACTGGGGCGTGGACTTCGAGGTGGCGGCGGATGGCCAGCAGGTGCTCGAGCGGCTCGACGCCGCGGAGTACGAGCTGGTGCTGATGGACCTGCAGATGCCGGGGATGAGCGGCTACGAAGCGGCCCAGGCCATCCGGCTGCGCCCCGAGGAGCGCTACCGCCGGCTGCCCATCGTGGCGCTGACGGCCTCGTCCCGGGCGAGCCTGCAGGAGCGCACCGAGCTGGCTGGCTTCACGGACTTCATCGGCAAGCCCTTCTCGCCGGAGGAGCTCTTCAAGAAGATTGCCCGGTACAGCGCCAGGCCCCTGTCACCCCTGGTGGTGGCCCCTCCAGCCGTCGAGCCACCCGTGCGGGCCGCGCCGTCGCCGCGCTTCAGCCTGAAGGGCTTCTGGGACCTGGTGGAAGGGGATGGGGACGCGCTGCTGGAGCTGGGCGCCCTGGCCGTCGGCAACGCGGAGCGGAGCAAGGGCGACTTCCAGCAGGCACTGGAGAACGCGGATGCGGAGGCGTTCGAGTTCCACGCCCACAAGATGAAGATGACCCTGGAGCTGATGCAGGCCCATGACCTGGAGGCCGCGCTGGAGCAGGGCCGGACGCGCCTGTCGGAGGAGGGCAGGGATGCGGCCCGGACAGGCGCCATCATTCGTGCCATCCATCAGGAAGTAGATGCCATCATCCAGGCCATGCGCGACGAGATGCAGCAGGTGGCTGCTCGCCGTGCCGGGACGGAAGGGACCTAGTCATGCCTGCTTCATCGCTGCACGACGCAATGCGGGCCCGGGTCGACCGGGGTGAGTTCCCGGGGCTCGTCACGCTGGTCGCCCGAGGCGACGAGGTCCGGGTCGATGCGCTGGGCGTGACGTACTTCGGCGGCGACGTGCCGATGCGGCGTGAGGCCCCGTTCCGAATCACGTCGATGACCAAGCCGGTGCTGGCCGCGGCGACGATGGCGCTGGTGGACGACGGGCTGCTTCGGTTGGAGGAGCCCGTCCAGCGGCTGCTGCCCGAGCTGGCCGACCGGCGCGTCCTCCGCCGCTTCGACGCAGCGCTGGATGACACGGTTCCCGCGCGGCGGCCCATCACCTTGGACGACCTGCTCACCTTCCGGATGGGCTTCGGGTTGATGGTCGAGCCCGAGTTCGACCCGCCGGTGCCAGTCAACCTGCGGGCCCGGGAGCTGGAGCTGATGCTGGGCCCGCCGGAGCCACGCTCGCCGCATGGGCCCGACGAGTGGATGCGGCGGTTCGGCACGCTGCCGCTGCTGGAGCAGCCGGGAGAGCGCTGGAGCTACAACGTCGGCTCCCTGGTGCTCGGCGTGCTGGTCGCGCGGGCCGCCAGGAAGCCGCTGGGCGACGTGCTGCGCGAGCGAATCTTCGAGCCGCTGGGGATGCGCCACACCGGGTTCTCGCTGCCGGCCGAGGTGGCCGCCCGGCTGCCCGGGCAGTACATGACGGACCCGAAGACGCAGCGGCTGACAGAGAACACGGCCACCGCCTCCGAACTCTGGAGCCGCGAGCCCGCCTTTCCATCCGGAGCCGGCGGGCTTGCATCGACGGCCGACGACTTCCTGAGCTTCGCCCGGATGCTGCTGAACAGGGGCGTGCACGGAGGTGCGCGAATCCTGTCGGAGCAGTCCGTCACGAGGATGACCACCAACCAGCTGACGCCGGAGCAGATCGCCAGCGGCGGAATGATTCTCGGCGGGAGCGGCTGGGGGCTCGGCATGAGCGTCACCGTCGAGCCCGATGACGTCACCGCGACTCCGGGCCGTTACGGCTGGGCCGGTGGCTACGGCACCGACTGGTTCAATGATCCGCACGAGGGCCTCATCGCCATCGCACTGACCCAGGTGAGCGACTTCCTCTGGAGCGGTGCGCTGACCGAGTTCGTGAAGCTGGCGTACCGCTGACGAAGCAGGGCGCCCGGTCGCGCTGGCCCACCCCCAATGCGGGCTTGCTGGCATACCGACCGTACGGTATGAATGCGGCCATGCCACGGCCGACGAAGCATCATCCTGAACGCGGCGATGCCAGGACCCGCCTTCTGGAGGCGGCTCGCGACACGATTCGCGAGAAGGGCTTCGCCGCCACCTCGGTCGACGAGCTCTGCCAGCTCGCCGCGGTGACGAAGGGCTCGTTCTTCCATCACTTCAAGAGCAAGGACGCGCTGGGCGTGGCGGCCGCGAACGATTGGGCCGAGACGACGACCGCCTTCTTCGCGAGCGCCCCCTACCATGCGCCGGAGGACCCGCTGGAGCGCGTCCTGGCCTACGTGGCCTTTCGCAAGTCCATCATCGTGGGAGAGCTGGCCGAGTTCACCTGTCTGGTGGGCACGATGGTGCAGGAGGTCTACGCGAGCTCGCCGGCCATTCGCGAGGCCTGCGGCGCGAGCATCTTCGGCCATGCCGCGACGCTCGAAGCGGATATCAGCGCCGCCATGGGCGCGCGGGGCATCTCGGGCGATTGGACGGCCGAGAGCCTGGCGCGCCATACCCAGACGGTGATTCAGGGCGCCTTCGTGCTGGCCAAGGCCGGGAACGAGCCCGCGCTCGCGCGCGAAAGCCTCGATCACCTCGACCGATACATCCGCCTCCTCTTCGGCGGCCCCAACAAGGAGCAAGCGCTGTGATGCCCCAGACCACTCAAATCGGATGCGCTTGCGGACAGCTCCAGCTCGAGGTGGCGGGCGCGCCCATCGTCAGCGCCGCATGCCATTGCAATAGCTGCCGTGCGGCTGGCACCCGGATACAAACCCTTGCAGCAGTCCCACCGTTTCAGGATGCCCATGGCGCGACGCGCTTCGTGCTCTACCGCAAGGACCGCATCCGCTTCCTCAAGGGCACCGACCACCTCAAGCAGTTCCGCCTCTCGCCCAAGGCGCCGACCCGCCGCGTCGTCGCCACCTGCTGCAACACGCCGGTCTTCCTCGAGTTCAACAACGCCCACTGGCTCAGTCTCTACAGCTGTCTCTGGCCGGAGGGTGCGCAGCCTCCGCTCGAGCTGCGGACCATGACCAGTGACCTTCCCGCGGGCACGGCGCTCCCCACGGATGTGCCGATTGGCAAGCGGCAGACAGTCTCATTCTTCGCCAGGCTCCTCGGCGCGTGGATTGCGATGGGATTCCGAAGCCCGAAGATTGCCGTCGTGAACGGAGAACTTCAGGTCTGACGGCGGCGAGCCTTCGAGGCGGCCCGAGGTTGAAGCTTTCAGGGCAGGGGTGGAATAGATTTCCTGGCGTCCCACCTGGAGGCTCACATGAAGAAGACCATCCTGGCCGCGCTCGCGGGCTTCACCGTTGCCTTTGTCGCAGGTGTCGTTTCCTCGCCGCGTGCGGAGGCCGCACCGCTCTGCAAGACCAACACGGACTGCGCCGGCTTCACCTGTTCCACCCCGGAGCAGTTCCCGGTCTGCTACCGGCCCGCGGGGAGTGTGAGCGGCTATTGCCGCTGTGTGTTCTGAGCCGGACCTCGCAAGCTGTGCCCGGGGACGTCTCCTGCGCGAGAGCCGCGAGGAGACGTCCCCACCGAGCCAGTCACTCAGCGCGGTGCTGAGCTCCGGGCGCCACTAGTAGCAGGTGCAGGCCGCCTTGACACACTTGCCCAGGCGGAAGCCCTTGGCCTGACAGCTCGCGTTGCACTCCTCGGCGTAACACTCCACCTGCGACGCCTGCGCGGGCGTGGACGACAGCGCCACCGTCGCGCCAAACGACACGAACGCCCCCGCGCCCATCGCGAGCAACAACCGGCTTGCCTTCTTCAAAGACGGAACCATGTGAGTCTCCCGGTGTAGGTGTTTCACCGAAAAGCATACCTCACCGTGGAACACGCTTCATAGCCGTATTGCCGGACCAATCAGTTATTCATGTAAGTGGCACCTCCCGCCGTCCCGATACGCCGTGGGTGCTCGCCTGAGTCACTGAACGTGAAATGGGGGCGACGGCGGGCGGCGAGGCCCGCCTGCCCGTGAAACTGCCGGCCAGGCACGCGCAATGCCAGTCACATCCAGCCCCATGCGCTGTTCATCACTCAACGAGTGTGGTATTGCAAGAATTGTCCGAGCACGCGGACAGCCCCCCTCGCCTTCCCGTCGTGGGAAGAACGGAGTTCACAGAAAGATGTTTCGTTTGAACAATCGCCGTCTCCTGACGGCAACCCTTGCCCGCGTGTCCGTCCTCGTGGGTGGTGTCCTCTCAGCCGCGCCTGCTTCGGCAGCGGTCATCGCCACCAATCCGAATGTCACGGCTCCCGCCACGGCGGTCGTCCCGGACGCGGCGGCCAGCTGTGTCCAGACGGACGCCGTGGGTGACTTCGGCACGCTGTCCATCAGCGGTACCGTGAGCACCGCGGTTCCGGCCGGTGGCCAGATCGTGGTCGAGCCGAAGTTCCGGGTGACGCAGCCGGATGGCACCGTGCAGCTCGTCGACATCGCGGGCGCGACCAAGGTGTTCCTGCCCGGCCAGGTGGCGGACCTCTCGTACACCTTTGCTTCGGGCGGCATCCAGAAGGTCGACCCGGTGTCGGTCTTCGTCTCCACGGTGTCCGCCACCGGCGAGAAGAAGCAGATCAGCCGGGTCAACACGACGGGCCTCTGCGGCTGGAAGAACCCGGCGTACGTGCCGTCCGTCACGGGCGTCCAGCGCATCTGGAACCAGCCGGGCTGGCGCAATTCCGTGACCACCAACGCCTCGGACTACACGCAGCGAGTCGTGCTCCGGGTCGACGAGACCCACTACGGCACGGGTGGCTACGTCGCCACGCGGACCACCCTTTCGCAGACGGTGGACCTGGCCCCCAACCAGTCGGTCGAGGTTCAGTTCCTGCTCCCCTGGAACACCTGCGGAACCTTCGACGCGTTCACCTACGCGGGCGCGGGCCCCACCGCGACGACCTGGCCGCGCGAGGGCACGCACTTCGTGGGCGAGTACGACCATTATGACGGCGACGCCGAGCTGCCGTGCGACACGGACTCGGACGGCATCGACGACTGAGCACGCGTAGCGACGTCTGATTCAGACGCCCTGGGGCACCGAGCGGCAGCGCGCTGCTCGGTGCCCCCGGGGGGATTACTGCGGGACCCAGACCGCCACCCAGTCGATCTGCACGTTGCCGGCAGCGCTGGGGCTGGGGACGTACCCATCCAGGTTGGTCTCCGTCTGGATGACCCAGTGCATGGGCGTGTTGGGCACGCGGCTGGTCTTGTCCAGGATGACCGTCCCGTCGAGGATGAAGCGGCACCGGCCCGGGGTCCACTCGATGATGGCCGTGTGCCACGACGTGAAGCGGGCGGTGGAGTGGGCGGGGTCCTGGTCTCCCCCGGAGGTGCCATTCTGCCGGTGCATGAACCCGGAGATGGTGCCGTCGAGGTTGCCTTCCGGGAAGTCGATCTCCCCGTCGCGCGGCCACACCTCGCTGTCCGGCCAGAGCATCCACGCGACCTTGTAGCCGGGGATGGGGTCGGACTTGAAGCGGATGGCGAACCGACCCGCGGGCAGCCCGCCGCTCGGGGTCGCCCCGGGAATCTTGGGGAGGATGGCGGCGACGCGGGCGAGGCCGTCCGCGGTGTGGAGGTACTTGTTCAGCACGCCGTTCTGGATGCTGACGACCCGGGACGGGGAGTAGGTGCCGTTCTTGCTCGTGTCCTTCCAACCGTCTGGATACACGCCCCACTTGGAGGAGACCGCCGCGGGGAACTGGCCCACCGGCACGGGCGTGGTGAAGTCGTCGGTGAACACCTGCCTCCACCCCGCGAGATTGCCCACGGGCATCGGCTCGCCCGAGGGGCTGCCGCCCCCGGGCACCAGGGTGACGGCATCCACGAGGATGGAGTTGCCCGAGGTGGCCTGGTCCTGGAGGACGTAGACATCCACCGTGTCCCCGGTGCGCTCCACCGTCGCGGAGACGGTGAGGCGCTGGAAGCTGGTGGTCAGCGACACGGTCGCCGGGAACAGCTTGTAGGTAGCGCCGGCCGAGCTCTTCTCCCGGATGAAGAGTGTGACGGGCTTGCCCACCGTGCCGCTGTTGCCCGCGGCGACGTAGGCCGTCGCGGTGTACGTCTGGCCTTGCGGCGCGTTCGGGAACGAGTCCGGAGCGTCGTCCAGCGAGTACATGGTGGCCGCGCCACTCACGGTGACGCGCGCGACGTACTGTCCATTCGGCGCGCCGGTCCGCAGCTCACGCGTCAGCGCTCCCTGCCAGGCCGACCAGCCTCCCGTCCCAGTCTCGAAGGAGGTGTTCGTGAGCGCGCTGGCCAGCGGTGCCTCGGCCTGCGCGGCCGGGCTGTCCTCTGCCTCCGGGCCGGGGCTGCACGCGGAACCCAGGGGAAGCGCCATCACCAGGGCCCACGCCATGCGGAGCCCCGACCTGCATCCAACAACGGTATTGCGCACGCTGCTCTCCTAAAGATGGATATTCTGCTTAACCAGTAATCCACAAAAGCCTGGACGTGGCCAGCACTGCCTCGCGTCGCTGGCGAGACGTCCTCCCGCGTGATGGCTGGCGCCATCCCCTGGTGACTGCAGTCACCGCCGGGGCGCCTGTCGCGAGCCCTCCGGCGCCATCCCATCCCTGAGAAATCCACGGGTTGCCGGAAGCCGCCTGGGCGGCATGCGCGCTGCAATGAGGCAGCGCACGGGCGGGACAGACTCGCCGCGGCAGTCCTCCGTCACTGACAGGAACAGGTGATACCCATGATTGGCGTCAAGGCCTCGGCCCCCTCCCTCCCCATGATGCGTGTTGGCACTGTCCAGACCTCTTCCGTCAGCCCGAGGGAGCTGCTCTCGGCGGGGCCCGTTCAGGACACGAGGGCTCGCGGCCCCCAGGGCACCCTGAGCACGCCAGCACGGGGCTTCAGCCCGGTGGATTCGTTCGAGTCCGGTGTCACCAACAGGCGACAGCTCCGCACCATGCCCTTGCTGGACGGGGCGCCGGGCTTCATCAACGAACCGGCCACCTACGCCCCCCGGGGGCTCCCCCCGGAGCTCCAGAATCTGGCTCCGGAACCGCAGTCCTCCGGAAATGGCGTTCCGAGCGCCAATGACAAGCGGCCGGCCGGGGATGACCGCTCGGCGGCGCAGATTGTCGACGACACGCCCGTGCTGAAGAAGCTGGGCCGCCAGAAGGACATCAAGTTCGCGCAGTTGTGCAAGCAGACGGGCATCGACCCCAAGCTCGACCTGAAGGACGCGAAGCAGAACCCCGACGCCGTCTACCGGCTGGCCAAGGTGCTGGAGTTCATCGACAGCGCCAAGGCCTCCACGGGCGGAGAGCGGTCGAAGAAGGTCCAGAACGGCCAGGGCGACGGCAACATCGAGGGCATCACCAAGAGTGGCGATGCGCGGCACGGCACCGAGGCCGGCATGCTCAAGGACTTCGCCGAGCAGGGGTACTCCTTCCTGGGCGAGCACCAGCTGCCGACCACGAAGGACACCCACGTCAAGGCGGACGGGAGCAACAAGGACAACTTCCAGTGGTTCGCGGGCGAGGCCGGCAAGCACCTGTGGTTCCTGCCGGGGGTCAGCAACGTCCTGACGGGGATTGGCAATTCGGAAGGGGGCTTCAAGGGCGTCCTCGAAGGCGCCGCGACCGGTTACCTCAACACCGTGAAGGGCGCCGCGGAGGGCATTGCCGGGGCCGTCACCAAGGGCCGCATCAACCCGGCCTCCCTGCTCTTTGGAGGCGCCATGGGGGCGTTGGGGAGCACCGAGGCCGCGCCGCAGCCCGTGAAGGATATCGCCAACCTGTTCTGAGCGACGTGGGGCCCATGCGCGGCATGGGCCTCGGACACCCGGCGATCGTCGTATTTACCCTGGAGTCGCCCCTCTGTGATGGTGCCGCCTGGAGGCTCCGCCCATGGTCCTGGCCGTCATCACTTCCGCGCTCGCGAGCGCATTACTCTCGGCAACACCCATCACCGTTGCCATCGAGCCCCTGGGCTTCTCTGTCGAGTCGGACGGGGAGCAGGTGACGGTGACGGTGGTGAAGAAGGGCAGCGTCGCCGCCAAGGAGGGGCTCACGCGCGGGATGCGAATCGAGCGCATCGAGGCACCCCGGCGGCGGTTCGCGCGCGGCCCCATCGGCAAGCTCAACGAGACCGACCTGCACGACGCGCTCATGCCCACGTGGCAGGAGCCGCTCATGGTCCGCGTCCGACTGGGCGAGCAGCAGCGCTCCCTGGTCCTCGCCCGGAAGGACCCCCCTCCCGCTGATGAGTTCCCCGTCATTCCTCTTCCGCCCGGGCAGTACCAGCGGCTGACCTCCATGCAGCAGATGCACTACTCGATGCGCGTCATGAACCGCAGGCCGGGGTCGGAGCAGGCATCCAGGCCCGAGCTCAAGCTCGAGCACGCGGCCACGGCCCGGGTCGTGGGAGGCAAGCTGAAGAAGCTGGAGGGAGGCGGCTTCACGACCGCGTGGGTCTACGTCCGGGCCACCCTGGATGCGGACTGTGGGCGCCCGCTGGAGAAGGTGGTCCTGCGCGGCACCACGCCCGGCCTGCCTCGCACCTTCACCCGTTCCCCCGGCTCCGCGCAGTACAACGCCCGGTTCGAGGTCGACCTTCCACTCTGGAAGCCCGCCGCGGTGGTCCGGGCCTGTGCGTCCAAGGACTCCTCGCTGGAGGTCAAGCTGCACGGGGAGATGTATTGCAAGGAGGTCCCCGTCCAGAAGACGGAGCTCACCGCGAAGCTGGCGGTGAACTGCGAGCAGGCATCGCCAGCGGAGAAGGACGACTCCCCCGAGGACTTCTCGCTGCATGTCGTGGACAGGCCTGGCTCCAAGCTGCCTGCCAGTACGCTCATCGTGGGCTCGAAGGGAGCCATCGAGCTGAACGCCTACCTGGGCAACATCACCCCGCGGCCCTCCGAAGTCTCCCTGGTCGAGGTCGATGCGCGCGGCAAGGTCCTCCGGCGGCTCGTCCAGAAGAAGGTGACGGAGGAGGAGAGGGATCCGACGTTCCCCGTCGAGCTCGACACGAAGAAGCCCCGCACCGTCCTGCTGGCCGTCGAGCTGAAGTTCTCCGACGGGAGCGTCCAGGTCGGGGCCCCCGAGGACGTGGAGATCCTCACGGAGGCGCAGCTTGCCGAGCAACACCGGGAGATAGAAGAGGCGTACGCGCGGATGCAGGCCTTCCAGCGCAAGCTCGACACCACCTGGAAGGATCCTTGCGAAAAAATCGAGGACACGGTGGCCTGGCTCAAGGTCCAGCCCGAAATCGAGTGGGCCTCAGGCGATGGCCGCCACTCGTTCTCGTACCAGGTGAAGGGCGCACGCGCGCCGCTGCTCTTCTCGTGTCACTCGCCTTGAGTCGGCTGCTCGCCGGCTGACGCCTCGGCCTCACAGGCATTCCGCCCATCCCCCTTGACTGTCAGCGCCGAGGGGTTTACATCCGTTAACATGAGTGAGGCCCAAGAGCGCATCCTGAGCGCCGCCCGCGAGCTCTTCCTGGAGGGAGGGGCCGAGGCGGTCACCATGCGCAGCGTGGCCGAGCGGGTGGGGGTGACGGCGACGGCGCTCTACCGGCACTTCGACGGCAAGGAGGCGCTGCTGCAGGCGGTGCTCCGGGCGGGCTTCGAGAGCTTCGGCAGCTACCTCTACCGTTCGCTTTCCGGCGGGGGGCCCCGGGAGCGGCTGATGCTCAGCGGCAAGGCGTACCTCGACTTCGCCCTGCAGCAGCCCCAGGTGTACCGCACCATCTTCATGGCACCCCGGCCCGCGGGGGACTGCGAGCCTTCGGCCCTCCCCGACTCGCACAAGGCCGCCACCTTCCGCTTCCTCACGGACCGGGTGCGCGAGTGCATGGAGGCGGGACAGCTGCGCAAGGACACCCCTGACGCGGTGGCGCTCGCCATCTGGGCGCACGTGCACGGGCTCGTCTCGCTGTACCTGAGCGGCGCCCTGGGGATGGCCGAGCAGCCCTTTCGGGAGGCCTGCGCGCAGTCGATAGACCGGCTCTTCGCGGGGCTCGCGCCCTGATTTTTTTTGCCCATGAAGTTAACGTCTGTAAACACGAATGGATGTGGCAGATGGAACGGCTCTTCGAGTGGAGCTCCCTGGCGGTGATGCCCTTCTGGGCGCTGATGATCCTGCTACCGCGTGCGCAGGTGACGTCGCGGGTGATGCGCTCGCCGGTAGGCCCGGCGCTGTTCGCACTGCTCTATACGGCGCTGGTGCTGCCGCGACTGGGCGAGCTGCTGCCGCTGCTGATGCAACCGAAGCTTCCGGGCGTGGCGGCGCTGCTGGGCACCCCCGAGGGGGCGACGATTGGATGGGTGCACTTCCTCGCCTTCGACCTCTTCGTGGGGCGCTGGGCGTACCTCGATTCGCGCGAGCGTGGGGTGAGCCCGTGGTTGATGGCGCCCGTGCTGTTGCTCACGCTGCTGGTCGGGCCTCTCGGGTTGGTCGCCTACCTCGCGCTGCGGGCCATGCCCTGGCGGGCGCCGGCTCCGGCGGAGGTGCGGCCATGAGCGCGCGGCTTCGCGGGCTGTGGCGGACGAGCCCCGCCCTGGTGGCGACGGCGGGTGCGCACCTCGCCGCTGCTCGCGCTCTTCCTCGGGCTGCTGCTGCGTGGACGGACGGCTGGTGACGGGGCAGCCCGTGTGGCTCAAGCCCGCGAAGTTCGCGGCGTCCATCAGCGTCTACACGCTCACGCTCGCGTGGCTGCTCGCGCACGTGGAGGGGCGGCGCCGGGTGGTGCGCGCGGTGGCGGGAATCACCAGCGTGGGGCTGTGGGTGGAAATCCTCGTCATCGGCGGCCAGGCGGCGCGCGGCGAGGTGAGCCACTTCAACACCACAAGCCGCCTCAATGGAGCGCTCTTCACCGTGATGGGCGTGTCCATCCTCGTTGTATGGCTCGTGGGCTTCGTCGCGCTGTGGCTGCTCGTGCGCCAGCGCTTCGAGGACCGCGCCTTCGCCTTCGCGCTGCGAGCGGGGTTGCTCCTCTCCCTGCTGGGCGCGGGGCTCGGCGGGCTGATGACGCAGCCGACAGCGGCGCAGCAGGCGCAGCTCGCACAGGGCCAGCTGCCCG
>JBKGHK010000529.1:0-7076 GCA_046520375.1 Pyxidicoccus sp. 3LFB2 | reverse complement strand
GCCGCCCGCAGCGCCGCGCTCACGCCCTTCGCCCCGGAGAGGGGCCTGGCCCTCCTCCAGCGCGCGGCGCGCCGTGTCCTCCGCCTCGCCTTCGAACTCCAGCCCGTCGAACACCAGCGAGCCGTCAAACCACCGCCGGGCGCTCACCAGCGCCAGCCGGGGCGGCTCCTCCTCCGGCATCAACTCCAGGGGCTCGGCCACCGCGCCCTCGCGCACCAGCCGGCGGCCCCACACATGTCCGCGCACGCGCGGCAGCGCCTCCAGGCCCTCCGGCCCGGACGGCTCGCGTGCCGTCGCACTCCGCCCCTGCACCTCGAAGCGCCACCACCCCGGGGTGACAGGGGTGGTGACACGGAGGCGGCGCGAGGGGGTGTCCACGGTGCCGCCGCCGAAATACGGCAGCACCGCCGACTCCACCTTCCCGAGGAACTTCCGGTAGTCCACGCCGCCTCCTCCTTTCCCACTGCTGCTGCCGTTACCTCACGCCACCTTCAGCAGCGGCGTGCGCATCACCCGCTCCACCCACCCGGACTGCGTGGTGGTGTTGGAGACGCCCTGGGCCGCCGGCGCGTCCAGCAGCGCCTTCAGCACCCGCGGCACCTGGTACGGGTCCGCGAACTGGTCCACGTTCACCTCGCTGAACGGCACCTTCAGCTGCCCCGCGCACGTGCGCACCGTGTTGCCGCGCGCACCCGCCACGGACACCAGCAACGCCATGGCCGCCACGGTGTAGCCGAAGTCGCGGAACGCCCGGGCGAACTGGTCACCCGCCTCGCCCGCCTCGTCTCCCACCACGATGACCACCAGCTTCGCCCCCTCCGGCACCTTCACCCCGTCACGGTGCAGCGCCTGCACCGCGGCCGCATGCGTCGTGCCGCCCGACGCCTTCAGCCCCGCCAGCATGTGCTGCACCGCCGTGCGGTTGGGCGCCTTCGGCTTCAGCACCGTGCCCATCGTGTCGAACGCGGCGATGTGCAGCTTGTCCACCGGGAAGCCCGCGAGGATGCGCGCCAGCGCCTCCTTCGAGTTCTCGATGGCTCCCTCCATGGACCCCGACTTGTCGATGAGGAACATCACCCTCACGTCCGTCTCGGCCGTCGCCTCCGCCACCGCGTTGCGTGCCGCGTTGTCGCTCGCCTCCTCCAGCTTCTGACGCAGCACCTCGCTGCGGACGTTCTTCGCGATGTTCAGCGCCCGCTGGTCCGTGGACGCCGCCACGGCCTTGTCCCAGCGCGCACGCACCGTGGGCTCCGCCAGCAGGCCCAGCTCCTCCAGCGTCGGCGTCATCAGTCGCAAGTCACGGTCCGACAGGGACGGGAGCAGGGCCGCCATGATGGCCGGCGTCAGGCCCACGTCCTTCGGCAGCCGGCCCACCACCTCCTTGTAGGAGAGGCGCTCCAGCTCAATCCACTCGCAGATCTCCGCCTCCGACAGGCCGTCGAAGCGCTCGCGCTTGACCAGCGTCAGGCCGCTCAGGCCCACCGTGCGGTGGCCCCCCTCGGACTGCTTCTGCTTCCAGCCGAGCACCTCGAAGAAGCCCTGCGTGGCGGGCTTGTACCCCGCCTTGCGCGCCAGCTTCTTCAGCGTCTCCTTGTAGCCGGCCTTCACCAGTCCCTGGAGCATGGGCAGGTTCGCCTCACGCGCCGCCAGCCACCTGGACGCCACGCGCTTCCAGCGGCCCAGCGGCGCCTTGCGGGACGCGGGGTCACCGAAGCCCGCCTCGCGGTTGAGGCGTGCAATCTCCGGCTGCTCGAGCAGCTCCGCCACCCGCAGCACGGCCTTGGGCGCGAGCATGCGCGTGGACTTGCGCTCGTAGTGGAGCACCATCGCCTCGCCGATGGCCCGCCAGTCGTCGTCGTGGAAGGCCACCTGGCCATGGTCGTCGCGCACGGGCTGGCCCGCGTGCTCCTGCACCAGCATGAGCGCGCACGTGGCCACCTTCAGGTCACGCCAGTCCGTCTGCGTCAGCGCGTACGACGCGAAGTGCGCCATCAGCTCCGCGTTGAGCTTGTAGATGTCCAACAGCTGCCGGTAGAGCTTCACCGCCGCGGGCACGAAGAGGCCCGGCTTCACCGGCCGCCCGCGCGCCTTCTGCGCCGGGGTGGCGTGTGCCGCCGCGTACCAGGTGCCGTCCACGTCCAGGCCCGGCCGGTTGTGCCACAGGTGCGCCGAGCCCCCGAGCACCAGGTCCAGCAGGCGCTCCGCCGGGCCGCGCTGCGCCTCGGGCAACAGGGTGTTGTTCTGCGTCTGGGTCGACATGGGTGTAGCCCCCTTTCGGGGCGTGCGGGTCAGGCGCGGGGCGGACCTCTCGCGTTGAAGGCGAAAGGAGTGCACCGCGCGTGGAACGCACGGGTGGCCTTCACGTCAGCGAAGGCCGCCCGTGCGAAGTCGTTGAGAGTGAGAGGAAAAGGTGCGCCCGAGTGACGAGGCCGGTTGTCCTCTGGAGCCCAAGTCCAGCGCTCTACCATTGAGCTACAGCCGCTTGCGCGGCTGGCGGGATTCGAACCCGCGCCTCTTGCGTGTGGGGCCCCGTCGGACGGGCGCGAAAGCTGTCAGCGGCTACGGACGACGCGTGCTCAGGAGTAGACGCACACGTCGCCGTGCACCGGGAACTTCGCCACCGCTTTGCCGCCCCGGTAGCTGCTCCGGGCCGGCACCGAGACGAGCTCCCAGGTGGGGAGCACCACCGCTGTCAATGAGCGGCCATACACGCAGCCGGTGTCGATACCCACCGCGTGCTCGGTGACGAGCGGCTTGTCGAAGACGGTGTGGCCGAAGATGACCCGCTCCGGGCCCTTCCAGTGGTGCGTCCAGAATTGCCACCCTTGCGGAGCCTTGGAGGGCCAATAGCTCTTGGGGGAGGGCGGCTGGATGCACTGCACGTGGAGCAGGTGGTAGGGGTCCTGGGCTTCGACTGGCTTGTCGGGAAGCATGCCGGCATGCACGACGAGGGCGTTGTGCTCCGGCAACCGGATGAAGTGGGGCAGGCCCGCCATCCAGTCGTAGTGCTCCGGGTCCAGGACACGGCGTGTCTCGAGATGGTCGGGCAGCAGCCGCTCGTCCGGCCGGTGGCGCTGCTGCAGGTGCTTCTCCTCGTGGTTGCCGAGGATGGCCTCATGCCGCATGGCCAGCTCCACGCACTCGCGCCGCTTCGGGCCGCGGTCCACCAAATCTCCGGCGAAGATGATGCGGTCGCTGGAGGTGGCGCCGACCGTGTCGAGCAGCTCCAGGGCCTCGTCGAGGCAGCCGTGGAGGTCTCCGATGACGATGGTGCGGGCGGACATGACGGCGGAACCTCGAAAAAGAGAATGAGCGCCCGAGTGAAGAAGCCGGTGAGGCTGACTTGAAGGTCAGTGTCGAACCGTCGACGTTCAGCTACCCGAGGGTAGATGCGTGGAGTTGAACCACTGGCTTGTAGGGCCGCTTCGGCCGGGCGCTCGAAAGCAATGCGGCCAGGGACGCGGCCTTTTCCGCGTTCCTGACGGGGGGATTTTCCGGCCTGCCCGGCCCGCTTTCCCTCCTTAGAGGCCGTTTCGAAGCATTTTGTCAGGAAATCGGCGCCGCCCGCGTCGGACCCAGGGAGGTTCCAACCGTCCGCATTTTCTGGCGGTTTGGGGCCTTCCTGCTCGTCTCGGAGGCTGCCTGCGGATGCCAACGTGGTACCTTGCCGCGCCACATCCCAGTAATCCCATCTCCCGGGAGGGGACTCCCGGCGCAGCCCCCAGGTCCTTCCGGTGTACGAGCAGCTCACGGATGACGAATTGTTCGCGGAGGTGGTCCGCCGCCGCGCCGCTGGCGAGGCCTTCCAGGCCCACCTCGGTGCGCTGGTGGCCCGGTGGGGCCGCCCCGCGCGCTATGTCATCAGCAAAATCCAGGCGAGCTACGGCCGCGGGTCCCCAGCGGACGCGGACGAGCTCTTCCAGGACGCGGTGGGGAAGTTCATCGACCGCGGTCTGGACCAGTTCAGGGGCGTCTCCGAGCAGATGCCCGGACGCAGCGCGTCTCCCAAGACGTTCTTCCTGCGCATCGTCAAGCACGTGGCCATCGACTTCTACCGGCGGCACCGCGAGGAGCTCGCGGCGCCTCCGTCAGACCCCGATGACGCCATGGAAGAGCCACCTTCCGAGGTGGCCCGGGCTGTCGAGGCGGGAAAGCGCCGCGAGGAGCGCGCCGAGGCCCAGGAGCTGTACTGGGCGGCGTTTGCCAGACTCCAGCAGGAGCACCCGAAGGAGGCCTCCGCATGGGAGCTGTACCACCACGAGGACGTCGAGGATCACGAAGAATGTGCCCGACGCCTGAACATCAGCGTGGTCAACTCCTACAAGCGCGTCAGTCGCGCGCAGGCCTACCTGAAGCTCTACCTGTTGGATCTCCAGCGCGAGTCGCAAGGGGAGGAAGCGTGAGCCTCCTTCCCGGCCACACCCCGGGGTACCCAGGAGGATTGAATCCATGAATGCCGACGCTCTGTCCCGCTATTCCGCCCGCCGCTCCCAGTTGACCTCGGCGCAGTCATCTCCCGGTGAAGTCCTGGAGGCCGCCGGAGACTGCATGCGGCGCTCCTCCCGGGTCGGGATTGAAGGTGTCGAAGGCGCCCTTCGGGGCCTCGGTCGACCGCAAGTCGAGGCCTGGTTGAAGGCGCAGAAGCCGCAGTCGCTGCAGCCGGTGCTGTTGAGGGCCGCGGAAGAAGCCGTCGAAGTTGCACTGGACGGGGGGGAAGAGGCCGATATGTGGCGGGCCTCGGCGCTGGAGGGACTTGCCGCCCGCGACAGGGCCGCCTCCGCCGCCCGCGCGCTGGCCGCCTGGGAGGGACTTCACGGGCCCCTGGAAGGCGAGGCCGCGCAGCTTCGAGACCGCTTTCTCTCCACGCTCGGGACGCTGGATTCGTCACTTCGCCCGAGAGCCCGCTGGTTCATTCCGTTGAATCCGCAGCGTCGGCAGGAGCGCGACCTCCTCGAGCCCGCCGAGCAGGACACAGCCTGGTGGTTCTCCGCCCGGGCTGACTGCGATGACCTGGTGGCCACCTGGACGGGCAGGCCCCAGACGCAGACCCCCCACCTCCAGGACTGTGGCGACTGCCGCTCGGACATCGCGGACGCGGCGCCCGTGGACGCGCCCCCGCGCCGTCACCTCAGCGCGGACGACCTCTGGCGCTTCGACATGGGGCTGATGACGGAGGACGAGCGCTCGAAGGTGGACGCGCACACGGCCCGCTGTGGCGAGTGCGCCCAGGCCGTGCTGGCCTTGGGCGAGGGCGAGGAGGCGGTGGAGGAGGCACTGGACATGGAGGAGGGCTCGGTCGGCCCGTCCGCGCGCAACTCCCGCGCCCCGGCAACACAGCGCCCCTCCGCGGCCCGCCACCCGGAGCAGCGCGAGGTGCTGGACGAGCGGCGCGACTTCCGCGTGGTGCTGGTCCGTGAGCGCCAGCGCGTGCGGCTGCTGGTGCAGCCCCTGTCGGGGCGGACGGTGACGGCGGCGGTGTTCCTCAGTCCCGGCCGGCCCTCGCTCAAGCCCACGCAGGGCCCCGAGGGGCTCGCCTTTGATTTGACGACGGCGTCCACCACGGGCGCGCGCTCGGCCCACCTGTCGGTGCAGGCGGGCAACGAGACGCTGGAGCGCGACTTCTCCTTCTGAAGGGGCGCACCCCCAAAGGAAAGGGGCCCGCTGTACGGGCCCCCCTTCGCTCACGGAAGGCGCCGCGGCTTCAGGGCGAGATGACGCCCGGCGAGCTGCCGCTCTCCGTGTCCAGCGCCCGGCGGCTGCGCACGGGCGGCTGCGGAATGGGGAAGGTCTGCGGCGGGGCGGGGCGGAAGCCGTTGGCCAGCAGGGGCCACGACGAGCTGGGCCGCCGGAGGCCGGGTGCCGAGCGCCGCGCCGCACACGTCGAGCTGATCCGTCACGCGCGGCCCGACATTCACCTGGTAGCGGTTGCACGCGCTGTCCACCTGCGCGCTCTTGTCGCGCGGCAGCTCGCGCGTGAGGCGGCCCCAGCGCATGACGACCTTCTCCGGGGAGATGAGGATGTTGACCGGCTCACCGCCCCAGGTGCCGTCGATGAGCGTCTTCGGCCCACCGGAGCGGACCTTCAGGTCGATGGGGCGCTGGCCGTACTGGCCCGTCACGGCGATGCCGTGCTCGTAGACCTCTTCGGAGAGGATGCTCACCCAGACGCCGTCCGCGCGCTTCGTGTACGGCTTGTCCACGGCGACGCGGCCATGGTTGAACCAGACGTCGCCCACGCGGCCCAGGGGGAGCTGGTCCTTCTCGGCCACCGGGTGCGCCTCTTCCAGGCCCGCGGGGCCCGCGGACGCCACCACGGGGCGGGAGGCGAGCAGGTCCGTCACCGGCACCGAGGCGTCCACCACCTCGAAGCGCACGCCGTCCAGCCAGGCCTGGCCGGTGCCACTCATGATGAGGCCGGCCATGATGGTGGTGGCCTCCTTCGGCACGTCCAGCACCACGTCGTGGCGCTTGCAGCCCTGCGTGCCCACCAGCGCGCGTGACTGCATGTTGTCGAAGGCGAGCGGCTGCTTCGGGTCCGGCCCCTCCACGCGCATCCACAGGCCCGCCCAGCCATTCACGTCCTTGACGCGCACGGCGGCGGAGAAGCGCAGCCGCTTGCCGCGGAAGTCCTGCGCGCCGAAGGCCTGCATGAAGGTGCCGTAGCCGTTCTCGTCCTGCGTCAGCGCGCGGAGCGAGGCGCTGCGGGTGCCCTCGCACGTGGCGGTGGTGTCCACGCCCGCCTCGTAGCGCTTGGGCGCGCTCTCCGTCACGTACCAGCCGACCGGCAGCTTCTGGGTGCCACCCGGGGCCTGCGCTCCGGCCGTGGTGGCGGCCAGGGAGAGCAGCAGGGTGGCGAGTTTCTTCCGGAAGTCCATGACGTGGGTCCTCACAGCGACACGGGGCCGCGCGCGCTCATCGCGCCTTCAGGGAGGCCCGTGCGGGCCTCGTAACGCGGCACTTCACCCGTGCCCCAGGGGTTCTGGACCAGCAGCCCGCGCTCCGCGGCCTCCTGCACGCAGGAGTCCTCGGTGGCCAGGTCCGGGCAGGCCACGACGATGGCGTGCGGCTCTCCAACG
>JBKGHK010000528.1:0-7131 GCA_046520375.1 Pyxidicoccus sp. 3LFB2 | reverse complement strand
CCCGCGCCCGCCGCCCCCGCCGCCCCCGCCGCGCAGGCCGTGCTGGGCTACCTGAAGTCTCTCGACGACGGCGCGAAGTGCCAGTGGATGCGCCACGCGCTGCCGGGTGAGCCCGTCACGGTGTTCTCCTTCGACGCGGCCTGCGACAGGTCCATGGTGTCGTGGAGCCCGGATGGGAAGCAGGGGCTCGTCTTCACCTGGCCCTCGGGCGAGGGAGAGGTGGCGCGCGCATGGCGGGTGGACCTGGGTGCGAAGTCGGGCCAGCCGCTGGAGTTGAAGTCGCTGCCCGGAGGCACCGGCCCCTCGGGCCCGGACCTGCCCTATGTCTCGCGGCTTGGCTTCGATGCGCAGTCACGGCCGGTGGCCCTCGTCGCTCTCGCCTACAGCGCGCGGGCTCCGAAGAAGGGCGTCATCACCTTCGACGGCGAGCGCTACACCGTGGCGCGAGGCCCGGGCGTGCCAGGGCTCGCGCTGGCCTACCGGCTGGAGGACGGCGCCTGGAAGCGCGTCGAGGTGAAGCCGAGCCGGTTCGAAGCGGCCAGCGCCCCCGGGCTCACCGCGCTCGACCTGGAGAAGACGCTCACCGTCTCCTGGAGCGCGTCGGTTCCCGGCAGCCTCCAGGGCAGGAAGGCGCCGGCGGAAGTGACGAAGGCCCTGGACGCCGCCGCGAAGGACAGCGCGGGCGAGGGCTGGTGGATGGAGCTGCCCGCCTCGGAGGGGGCGCTCTACTACCGCGCCCGCGAAGAGGGCCCGCAGACGGTCATGGCCCAGCCGCTGTTCTGGTCCCAGGGTGGCAAGCGCGTGGCGCTGAAGGACGTGGCGGAGTCGGACGCGTACCTCGGCTTCCAGGTCCAGCGCGGGCTGCTGCTGGTCACCGCCTATGGTGGCTATGCCGCGGCGCACGTGTGGAACCCCGCGAAATCAGAGCGCATCGCCTCCGTCCCCGAGGTCTACGCGCCCGCGTTCTGGCCTGCCCCCTGAGCGGAGCGCGCCTCGCGGAATGAACGTTCCTTCCGCCGGCCTCCCGCTCCCGGGCCTCTGGGCAGCGACAGGGCCCGGGCACCGCGCACACCGGCTCAGGTGCCGTGCGTCTTGAACGGCTCCATCTGGGACGCCAGTGCCCGCTGGAACGCTGGCCGCGCCTCACACCGCTCCTTGTAGGCCTTCAGCGTGGGCTCGGCGTCGAGCAGGTCCGTGTGGCGGAGGATGCGAAGCACCGTCGTCATCATCAGGTCGCCGACGGTGAAGCGGTCCTCCAGGTACTCCCGCTTGCCGAGCGCGGCGGCGAGCTCCGACAGCCTGAGCCTGACGGCCTTCTCCGCGTCCGGCCGATGGAGCTTCGCCCACTGCTGGTCGGGGAAGAAGAGGTCGAGCGCGGCGAGCTCCTGGACCACGACTTCCACGGAGTTGAGCGCCGCGAACAGCCACATCACCGCGCGCGCCCTGCCGGCCTCATCCGCGGGCAGCAACACCTCGCTCCGCGACGCGATGTGGAGCGCGATGGCCCCCGACTCGAAGAGGACGAGCCCATCCTCCTCGAACACCGGAACCTGCCCGAAGGGCTGGCGAGCGCGGTACTCGGCGGACTTCTGGACCTGGGGGTCGATGAGAATCGCCTGGTACGGCAGGCCCGCCTCCTCCAGGGCCCACCGCACCCGGAGGTCACGCACCACGCCCTGTGCGAAGGGCGGCACCCACTTGAACGCGCTGACGGTAATCATGCCCGGGTCTCTCCTCGGTGAAGGGCTTCGAGGGAGCACTCTCGGCGCGTCGCAAAATATGCTCAAGAACATACCTTGAGGCTGCATCAGGCTGAGTCGTGACGGAGGACCGCCATGCCCTACACCGCGCAGCACAAGGCGCGCACGCGCGCGAAAATCGTCGAGAGCGCGAGAGTCATGTTCAACCGCCACGGGTTCGACCAGGTCTCCATCGACGATGTCATGAAGTGCGCCGGCCTGACGCGCGGCGGCTTCTACAACCACTTCACGAGCAAGGACGAGCTCTACGCCGAGGCCGTGCGGAGCTTCACGACCTGCAACCCATTCGCCCGGCGCCACGAGGGCCCGGCCAGCGAGGAGCCACCGCCCCTGCAGCTCGCGCGTGAGCTCGTCGACCTGTACCTCTCCGACGAAATCCTGCGCGACGTCGACCAGCACTGCCCGCTCATCGCGCTTCCCTCGGACGTGGCACGTGCCGGGCTCGAGCCCCGCGCCGCCTACACCGCCCTGGTCGAGAGCCTGGCGAGCGTCTTCCGCGGCGCGTTCCCCGAGAATGACGGAGAGGCCGAGCGCAAAGCCCTCACCATCGTCAGCCTCTGCGTCGGGGGCATGGTGATTGCGCGCACGACGGACGATGCGAGCCTGCGCAAGAAGCTCCGCGCCACCGCCCGCCAGGAGGCGCTCGCCATCCTCGAGCGCTGCTGAGCGCCACGAGACAGCGGGCCCCCGGGGCACGGCCCCCTGAATGACAACGGCCCGGCCACCACGAGGTGACCGGGCCGCGATGCTTCGAGCCAGCGGGAGTGACTACGCCGGGCCCGTGCCGTTGTACCAACCGGTGATCTTCTTCACGTAGTTCTGCGTCTCCTTGAACGGAGGCACGCCGCCGTACTTGTTCACGTTGCCGGCACCGGCGTTGTACGCGGCGAGGGCCAGCGTCACGTCGCCGTTGTAGCGCTTGAGCTGCTGGGCCAGGTACTTGGTGCCGCCCTCGATGCTCTGGCGCGGGTCCGTGCGGTCCTTGACGCCCAGCTCCGTCGCGGTGGCCGGCATGAGCTGCATCAGGCCCTTGGCGCCCACGGGCGAGGTGGCGTTCGGGTTGAACGCGGACTCCTGCTGGATGACCGCCTTGATGAGGCGCGCGGGCACCTTGTACTTCTCCGACATCTCGTTGATGAGGTTGTCGTACTTGTTGGACGAGAAGCCGCTCAGGTCGTTGTTGCCCTTCACGGTGCTGGGCTTGCTCGTCCCGTCCGTGCCGCCCGTGGTGCCCGGCTTGTTGCCACCGCCGTCCACCTTGGCTTCGCCACCGCCCACCTTCGCGCCCTGCTTCTCGAAGGCCGCGCGGGTCAGCGGGCCGTAGTAGCCGGTGTTCTTCACGCCGTTGGCGGCCTGGAACTCCTTGAGCGCGTCCTGGGTGCGCGGGCCGAAGATGCCCGGGCCGGTGTTCATCTCGGCCTGGGTCATGTAGCCGCCCTTCACCAGCGCCTTCTGGAGCTTCTCCACGTCCGCGCCGCGAGCGCCCTTCTCCAGGTCGCGGCCCGGCAGCGCCATGCCCTTCACGGAGGAGCCCTGGGGCGGCTTCGAGCCACCGGTGCCGGGGGTGCCATCCGTGCCACCCGTGGAGCCACCGTCGCTCGGCGGACGGCCACCCGGCTTCGGGTTGCCGCCGGAGAACGTCACCAGCTCGCCCGTGGTCTTGTAGCCAGACGGCCCGCCAGACAGCTGGCTGCCATTGGCACGCAGGGTGATCTCCTTACCGGTCGCCGGGTCATTGGCGTAGTAGACGGGCTTGCCGTTCTCCTGGCCGCGGCCGGTGATGGTGATCCAGTGGTCGGTGCCGTTGGAGCCGCCGTTGCTGCCCGCCTTGTAGTCCACGCCCACGACGACGGGGCGGCCCGCGTCGATCTGCTTGTTGATGGTGTCCAGGTTCCACGCCGACTTGGCGGCACCCAGCCCGCCCATCTTCGCGGCCGAGCCCCAGTTGAGCGCGTTGCCGGAGTAGCCGCCGTTCTTGTCGAGGTACGCGTCCATCTCCCCGGGGTTGATGGTCTTCCCGGTGATCTTGCTGACGGCCATCGCGGTGGCCGTCATGGCGCAGCCCGCGGCGCCCAGGCTGGAGCTGGTGCCCAGGCGGCGCCCGCCCCACTGCGGGTCGCCCTGGCGGTACATCGGCGTGCCGTCGCGCGAGGTCGGGAAGGTGCGGCCGTCGTCGTCCTTCACCGGGCCCGAGGCCTTCTGCGAGGACGTGGACGACGGGGTGGAGAAGTTGTCGCCGCCCGTGGTGCTGGGGGCCTTGGCGTTGGTCGGCTTATCGAAGCCGTCCGGGATGACGAGCTTCTGCCCCGTCCGAATCTTGTTCGGGTCAGCGATGTTGTTGGCCTTGGCCAACTTCTCCACCGTGGTGTTGTACTTCGCGGCAATCGCGCTCAGCCGATCGCCTCGCGAAACGTTGTGGATGGTCGTCACGGGAAGTCCTTCTTCACCGGGGGGGAATAGAGGATGCGAACGCCGGATCTTCCCGATTCTCGCACCGGTCCAACCAAAGTTGCCTGGGCCTCCGAATTCCCTTGCAATGACAGGGGTCCTGTAAGACTCCGCCAGGACTGCTAACGCAAGGCGTCAGTGATTGAAGGCCTGCGCTGCCTGCCTGCCCTCCAGGCGACGAGTCGACGGTGACCCTCGACCGGGCCTCGCGGGCGATGGGCCGATAACAATTGCGGGTCGCCCTCTGTCGTAAAGCGCGCTCTTTGGCCTCCGCCGGTGCGCTCCCCCTCTCCTGGCCGTGACGCTGCCCGCGTCCGTCGGCTTTCCTGGGCCCCATGAGCACACACATCGTCGACAACCCCTTCACTGGCGACGTCGCCGCGTCGGTGGAACCCACCTCGCCTGCCCAGCTGGACGCCGTGCTGGAGCGCGCCCGGAGCGCCTCGCGTGCGCTCCGCGCGATGAGCGTGGAGGAGCGCGTGAAGCTGGTGCTGCGCGCGTGCGAGGCGATGGAGAAGCGCACGGACGCCATCGCCCGCGACATCACCCGGCAGATGGGCAAGCCCTTGTCGCAGGCCCGCGGTGAGGTGGGCGGCATGGCGGGCCGGCTGCGCCACATGGCCTCGATTGCCGTCGAGTCGCTCGCGGACATCGTCCTCCCGCCGAAGGAGGGCTTCGAGCGCCGGATTGCGAAGGAGCCGCTCGGCGTGGTGCTGGACCTGCCGGCGTGGAACTACCCGCTGCTCACGGCGGTGAACGCGGTGGCGCCGGCGGTGCTGGCGGGCAATGCCGTGGTGGTGAAGCACTCGCCGCGCACGCCGCTGTGTGGCGAGCACTTCGCCCGGGCCTTCGCGGAAGCGGGCGCGCCCGAGGGCACGGTGCAGGCCATCTTCCTGGACTACGCCGCGACGGAGAAGCTCGTCGGGGACGCGCGGGTGGACCATGTGCTCTTCACCGGCTCGGTGCTGGGCGGGCACAAGATGCAGGCGGCGGCGAAGGACCGCTTCCTCCACATCGGCCTGGAGCTGGGCGGCAATGACCCGGCCTACGTCGCGCCGGACTGCGACTTCGACAAGGCCGTGGAGAACATCGTCGACGGCGCCATGTACAACGCCGGGCAGAGCTGCTGCGCGGTGGAGCGCGTGTACGTGCACCAGTCGCTCTACGCCCGCTTCGTGGACGCGGTGGAGCCGCTGGTGCGCGCGTACGTCATGGGAGACCCGGAGTCGGACAAGACGACGCTCGGCCCCATCGCCCAGCCGTGGCACCCCGCCGAGCTGCAGGCCTTCGTCCAGGACGCCACCGGCCGGGGCGCGAAGCTCGTCTGCGGCGGCCGCCCGACGCAGGTGAATGGCAAGGGCCGCTTCTTCGAGCCCACGCTGCTGCGGGACGTGAGCGCCGACGCGCGGGTGATGCGCGAGGAGTCCTTCGGGCCGCTGCTGCCCATTGCCCCCGTCAGCTCGGACGAGGAGGCCGTGGCGCGGATGAACGCGTCCAGCCTGGGGCTCACCGCCAGCGTGTGGACGGCCGACAGGGAACGCGCCGACCGCCTGGCGCGGCAGCTGGAAGCGGGCACCGTCTACATGAACCGCTGCGACTCGCTGGACCCCGCGCTGCCATGGAGCGGCGTGAAGGACTCCGGCCGCGGCGTGACGCTGAGCTCGCTCGGCTTCGACTCGCTGACGCGCCCGAAGGCGCTGCACTACCGCCTGCGCTTCTAAAGCGTCAGCCGCATCCCAGCGCCTCCGCGAGCCGGGGCAGCACGTCTCCGGCTCGCGCCTCCACGCGCACGTCCGCCAGCTCCACGCCCCGGCACTCGCCGATGTTGAGGATGGCGATGGGCATGCGGCGCTCGGAGGCGCGCACCAGGAAGCGGTAGCCGGAGAAGATGGCCAGCGACGAGCCCACCACCAGCAGCGCGTCGCCCTCCTCCACCATCGAAAACGCCGCCTCCACCGTGGGCGGCGGCACGTTGTCCCCGAAGAACACCACGTCCGGCTTCAGCGTCCCGCCACAGCGCAGGCACGCCGGCACCTGGAAGGACGACAGCAGCTCCGAGGACAGCTCCGCGTCACCGTCCGGCCGCAGCTCCAGCACCTGGTGCGTGAAGTCCGGGTTGAGCGCCAGCAGCCGCTCCTGCAATTCCGCGCGGTCCTCCTGGGCGCCACAGTCCAGGCAGCGCACCCGCGCCAGCGCGCCATGCAGCTCGATGACGCGCGCGCTGTCCGGCGGCATGGTGCAGCCGGTCCACATTCTGCGTGATGAGGCCCGGCACGTGCCCGCCACGCTCCAGCGCCGCCAGCGCGTGGTGCGCGGCATTGGGCCGGGCGACGAGAAGCGCGGCCAGCCGAGCAGGCTCCGCGCCCAGTAGCGCGCCCGGGTCTCCGGGCGGGTGAGGAACTCGCGGTGCTGGATGGGATTTCCGCGCCCGGGCCCGCGTCCCCGGCCCCCGGTAGTCGGGGATGCCGGACTCGGTGCTGCAGCCGGCGCCGGTGAGCACCACCGTGCGGCGGCCCCTCAACAGCCGGACCAGGGTGTCCACGCCCTCGGTCGCATCCGGGGCAGGCAGGGCATCGAGCGGAGAGGTCATCGCGGCCTACATATAATGATGCGGGCCCGGCGCCGCCCGCCCCCCGCTTCCCCGGCCGCGTCTACTGCCTCCGCGCTGACTGGCGTCGAAGGAAGGTGGGCGCCACGAGGAAGACGAGCAGCAGGCGTCCCACCTGCACCGCGAGCACCAGGGACAGCGTGGCGCGCGTGCCCAGGGCAATGGCCAGCAACGAGTCGGCGCCGCCCGGCGAGGTGGCGAAGTAGGTGGTGAGCAGGTCCACGCCGCTCACGGTGGACCAGCCCCCAGGCCAGCAACAGGCTTTCCGACGAGGGGGTTGTAGACGCGCGGGTCCGCGCCCGTGGGCATGGGCAG
>JBKGHK010000527.1:0-7137 GCA_046520375.1 Pyxidicoccus sp. 3LFB2 | reverse complement strand
CGGTGTGGCGTGAGGCACACGGCGCGGGCGCGGAGCAGCAGGTGATGTCGGCGCGGGCGCGGCGGGTGTCCCGGCGCTTCCGGGTGCTGGCGGCGGTGCGGCGCCGGTTGGGCATGAAGGAAGTGTGAGTGGAAGGCCCGCCTGCTCGCCCGTTCAGTTGGCGAATGGGCGGGGGAAGGCTCTGCTATGGCGATGCGCGACACGGGTGCGAAGGCGATGGGCGAGGCGGCATGTGGCGTGTGCAGTGGGCGGACCTGGATGCTCGAGCGGCGGGGAGACCAGGCCCATGCGCGCATCTGCGTGTGCTCGGAGAGCTGCTCCGTGTGCGGCGGGCGCGGGCACGTGCTGGTGGAGCGTGAGGGTGTCTTCAGCCAGAAGATGGGGCCGCGGCGCTACGAGGTGATGGAGCCGTGCGTGTGCACGCGGCGGCGCCGGCGCGTGTCCCTCTTCAACGACGTGGGGCTGCCCGGGGTGGTGGCGCACGCGAGCTTCGACAACTACCGGGCCTTCAACGAGGCGCAGGACCGGGGCCGGGGCGTGGCCATGCACTTCGCCCACCAGTACATGAAGGGCGGCACGGACGTGAAGGGAGGCCCGGCGAAGGGCTTCATCCTCAGCGGGCCGGTGGGCACGGGCAAGACGCACCTGATGGGGGCCACGCTGGCGCACCTGGTGCTGGAGGTCGGCATCCGGGCCCGCTACGTGGAGATTTCGCTGCTGTACGCGACCATCCGGCGGGGCTTCCAGGACGGCAAGAGCGGCGGAGAAATCATCGGCCCGCTGTCGGACGTGGAGGTGCTGGCCATCGACGAGCTGGGCAAGGGCCGCGGCAGCCCGTTCGAGATGGAGACGCTCGATGAGCTGATTGCCCGCCGCTACAACGCGGGGCGCACCACGCTCTTCGCGACGAACTACTCGCTGGAGCCGGAGAAGAAGGCCGCGCGGGCGCCCGCGCCAACGGGCTACCGGACGACGGAGGACTCACGCAACGCGGTCCGCGAGGCGGAGCTGCTGCGCGAGCGCGTGGGTGAGCGCATCTACAGCCGGCTCTGCGAGATGTGCACCTTCGTGGAGCTGCCCCGGGACACGCCGGACCGGCGCCGCACGCGGCAGGAGATGGACTCGCCCCTGCACCATGCGCCGCCGGGCGCGATGCGCGGCGGCGTCGGGCGGTAGGCTCCCGCCCTCGGGCCGTCATGACCGACGTCATCCTCGTCCTCGTCACCGCCCCTTCCGCCGACAAGGCCGCCGAGCTGGCGCGCGCACTGGTGGAGGAGCAGCTCGCCGCATGCGGGAACATCGTCCCGGGCCTTCGCTCCATCTACCGGTGGGAGGGCACGGTGCACGACGAGGCGGAGGTGCTGCTCATCCTCAAGACGCGGGACGTGCTCTTCGAGCCGCTCCGCGCGCGCGTCGTCGAGCTGCACCCCTACCAGGTGCCGGAGGTGCTCCGGCTCGACATCACCGACGGCCACGGGCCCTACCTGGCGTGGGTGCGCGACAACGCCCGCTTCCTCCCCTGAGCCCACCGGGGCCGTCCGGCCCCGGATGACGGCGGGCTACTCCCGCTGGCCCGCGAGCAGGCCCCGTGAGCGCGGGACGGCCTGGGCGCCATGGGCGAACACCGGCAGCAGCACGCGGAACGTGGTGCCCTTCCCCACTTCGCTCTCCACGGAAATCTCTCCGCCGTGCGAGGCGATGATGCCGTGACATACGGCCAGCCCCAGCCCCGTCCCCATGCCCACCGGCCGCGTGGTGAAGAACGGGTCGAAGACGCGGCTGAGCGCGGCGGGAGGAATCCCGCAGCCGGTGTCCTCCACCTCCACCAGCACCTGCTCGTCGCCTGCCGCCCGGGCCCTGACGCGGATGACGTGGTGCTGCGCCTGCCCCGGCTCAATCGCATGCGCCGCGTTGAGCAGCAGGTTGAGCAGCACCTGGCACAGGCGCGGACCATTCCCATATACGATGGGCGCGTCGTCCACCTCGCGCACCAGCTGCGCGCGCGTGCGGATGAGGTGCATGGCCATCTTCTCCGCGCTGCGCACCACCGCGCCCAGGTCCACCGGCCCGCTCTCCATGTTGTCCGGACGCGCGAGGTTGCCCAGCTCCCGGACGATGAGGCGCACCCGCTCCGCGCCCTCCCGCGCCTCCGCCAGCGCCGTGGACAGCTCCGTGCCGCCCTGCCGGCGGAGGAGCTCCTCCTGGACGAACTCCAGGTTGCTGATGATGAAGGCCAGCGGGTTGTTGATTTCGTGCCCGATGCCGGCCGCGAGCTGGCCCACCGACGCCAGCCGGTCCGCGAACAGGAGCTGCGCCTGGGCGTTCTGCAGCTGCCGCACGCTCTCCGTGAGGCGCGTGTTGGCCTGCTCCAGCTCCGCCGTGCGCTCCCGGACCATCTCCTCCAGCACCTGGTTCTGACGGCGCGTCTCACGCGCGGACGCCTCGGCCTCCTCGCGCGCCCGGCGCTGCTTCTCCGCGATGAGCTCCTGGAGCTGGCGCGCCATGCGGTTGAAGGCTCGCGCCAGCAGGCCGTATTCGTCCTTCCGGTCCTCGGGCAGCAGCCGCTCGAAGTGGCCCTGCCCCACGCGCTCCGCGCCGGCCTGGAAGTCCCGCAGCGTCCTCCGCAGGGGCACGAGGAGCGTGAGGGCCAGGCTGCCCACGAGCAGCACCGAGATGACGGGGAACCCCACGCCCAGCGCCTGCGCGACCTCGAGCCCCTCGTTGCTCCCGGCGAAGAGGGCCGCCTTCTCGTCCTGCTCCCGTTCCAGTGCGGCGAGCAGCAGCGGCTCCACGTCGCGGACGAATGCCTGGCGCGCCTCATTGAGGAACCGGACCTCCGTCTCCGGTACCGATGCGCGCGCGCGGGCTGCCACGTCCGTCATCCAGCGGCGCTGCGCCTCTTTCAGCCGCAGCAACGGCGCGGACTCGACGTCGGCGGACTCGCCTCCCGCTTCCTCTTCCTGTTCCGCCAGCACGAGCATCCGCTGGAACAGGGGCTCCACGCGCTGCAGCCCTTCTTCCTGAACGGCGTCTACGGAGCCGCGCGCTTCGATGGCGTCCAGCAGCGCCTGCACGTAGCGGAAGGAGTCGAGGCGCAGATCTCGGAGGTGCCGCTCCTGCTCCTCGGAGGCAATGGCCCGGTCCCGTGTCTGGAGGCCCTGCATGGAGCCCATGACGAGCGCGCCCGCCATCAACACCACGAGCCCGACCGCGGCCACGGCAAACAGCAGAACCTTTGCTCGCATCGTCATGCGCTATCTCCGCCAGCTCCTTCAGGCAGGAGACCCGGCGCGCGCCGAGGGCCGTCGCGCGCACCGACAGCAGACCATTTCCGGCCCCCTGATAACAATATGGGAACCCCCGATAACAAGTTGAGCCCCCTACGAGGCTCGGTGGAATCGCGGCTGGCGTTGATGCAGCCGTCTCACGGTGAGACCCGATTGATTGCGGGATTTCGATCTCACCTCGCAAGTCGGGCCGCGAGACGCGGACGGTGTCTCAGATTCGAGCCATGTACGCGGTGCGCACGGTGCCACCGCGGGGCCTTGTCACATTGTCTCGCGTGTGCGGCGTGCCGACTCAACGGCGGGAGCACGGCGGGTGGAGCCATTCCGCTGAAGCAGGATTACGGCCCGCGCTCCCGTGGGGTGCGGGCGGACCTCGCCCCGTGGGCTCGTGGGCTTCAGGCCACGGCCCCTCGCCTGCCCTCCCCGGAGTCACGAAGCAGGAAACGCTCCGGCATTGCGAACGGAGGGCGCCGGACGAAGCCTGTAGGAGAGGCGGACCGCGCCGTGCCCGAGCAGGAGGTCATGAGCCCATGAGACGACACCCTCTTCGCGAGCGCGGACTCATCGCCCCGTGTGCCCTCGCGCTGGCCGGCCTTCTCGGGGCCTGCGCCACCAACAAGGGCGAACTGCGGGACGAGAGCGCCGAGCGCATCGAGGCCATCATCCGTCCCGGACAGGCGCCAGAGCCCATCCCCGAAGGCATCACGCTGGGCCCGGACGCGCCTCCACTCTCTGGTTCCCACCTGGACGGCTCACTCGCGCTCGCGGGCGAGCCCCTGGATCTGGATGCCGAGTCCCCTCTCCTCGAGGAAGAGTCAGGCGTGCGCTCCGGGCCGCATGCACATCCGCTGGCCCCGTTCGCCTGGGGCGTTCCCTCGGTGCCGTGTCAGCGACCGCCGCATGGGGCCATTCTTCCCGCGCCGGTTCCGCTGTCGTGCCTGCTGAACCCCGGCGCCATCGAGTTCCGCATCCAGCCGCGACCGGGTGGCAGCATTCCGGGCCTGTTGCCCTGACCCGGGGAGCACCGCCGTCCTCGACGCCCGCTCGGACGCGTGCGAGCACGGCCGCGACCCCGAGGAGCATCCGGTGGGGTCGTCCAGGCATGGCTCCCCATGGTCGCTTCACCTGCGGCGAACAGGGCCCCCGGTGGGGCGACCGTGTGGAGGAGCGGATGAACGCCGCCCGCACCTCGGACGAGCGGGCAGGCCACGCGTTCCGCGCACCCTTCGCCTCCTGATAGAAACCCGGCCTCGCATGTCCCCGTCGGCCGCGGAGTGAAGACGTGAGCGAAGGCTCCGTCGGAACCCCTGCTCCGACGTGAAGCGGCGCCAGGCCGCCTGCCCCACGGGGGCGCGGACAAGGCAGACGGGCAGAATAGGGCTCGCTCCCTCGAACGTTCTCGGCTCGCTCAATCCCCCTCAGGAGCCGCCCCCCATGTCCACACTGCGCAGCCTGTGCCTCCTCGGACTCGTGTCCGTGGGAGGGCTCGCCTGTAACGGAAGCCTCCAGGAGCCTGCTCCGAGCTCCGGCACCCCCGACCTGTCCGGCCGCCCCGAGACTCCGCCCTCCTCCGCCCCGGACGCCCCCGCGCCGACGCCCGACTCGCCCGTCGCGGAGCAGCCCATCCCCGTTCCCGCGCCCGCGCCGGCCCCCCGTCGAGGAGCCGCCTCCGCCCCGGTACTCGCGGGAGTGGTTCGTCAGCCCCTCCGGCAGCGACACCGCGCAGGGCACCCGCCAGAAGCCGCTGCGCACCATCTCCAAGGCGCTCACCCTCGTGGGCCCGGGAGAAATCGTCCGCGTGCAGGCCGGCACCTACGCCGAGAAGCTGGAGCTCGACACCCACGTGAAGGCCGGCACCGCCGCCGCGCCCATCACCCTGCGCGGCGAGGGCAATCCGAAGCTCGTCCCCACCTCCAGCGGCTGGTTCATGGTGCGCGTGCAGCGTCCCCACTGGCGAATCGAAGGCTTCGAGCTGGACGTTCGCGGCCAGCGTCAGGTCGCCGTGACGTTCTCCGGTGACACCGAGGGCACGGTGCTCGCGGGCAACCACCTGCACCACGGGGCCTTCGGCAGCGGTATCAGCACCGACTCGGGCGCGCACGGGGTCACCATCGAGAACAATCACATCCACCACTTCGCCCGGGGCTCCGACGACTCGCATGGCGTCGTCATCGCGCCCACGTCGCGCGACATAACCGTGCGCGGCAACGACATCCACGACAACTCCGGGGACTCCGTGCAGTGCCTGGGGCCCGAGGGCTACAGCAACAACGCGCCCGCGCGAGGCGTCCTCATCGAGGACAACCGCATGTACAACAACCGTGAGAACGCGGTGGACATCAAGACGTGTCACGACGTCACCGTGCGCGGCAACCGCATGCACGGCTTCGCGAAGTCCTCCACGTCCCGTGGAGAGGCACTCGTGGTGCACTACTCCGCGAAGAACGTCATCGTGGAGGACAACGACATCTCGAATGCCTCGCTGGGCGTCGCTGTCGGCGGCAACCGCGTGGGCGCCCCGCCCACCAACGTCTCCGTCCGCCGCAACCGCATCCACGGGCTGAAGACGCCGGAGGGCTCGGCCATCCGCATCGAGAACGGCGCCGACGTGCGCGTGCTGCACAACACCATCAGCGGGACGAACGGCTTCGCGCTCGTGCTGGGCCATGGCACCGGCGGCGACTCCACCAACGTGGCGGTGCGCAACAACCTCATCGCCACCCGCAACGCCGTCAACCTGGGGCCCCACGCCCCCGGCCTGCGCATGGAGTCCAACGTCTACCTGCCGGGCGCGGGCTTCGCGACGGGCAGCTTCTTCATCCCCGCCGTGACGTGGGTGGGCGGCACGCTGGCCACCTGGCAGGCCGCGGGCCGGGATGTCGGCTCGAAGGAGAGCGCGAGCGCCCTGGCGGACGCCACGGACTTCACGCCAGGCACCGGCGCGGTGGACCAGGGCATGGACCTGGGCCTGCCCTACTGCGGCACCGCGCCGGACATCGGCGCGGTGGAGTCCGACTGCCCCGCGCCCACCGTCAGTGCTGCGCGCACGGAGTAATCGCGCGCACCAGCCCGTTGCCGGAGTCCGCCACGTAGAGGCGGCCGTCCGGCCCCACCGCGAGGCCGGCGGGGAGCACGAGGTCCGCCTGCTCCCCCGGCCCATCGCGGTGGCCGTGGCGCCCGCTGCCCGCCATCGTCGTCACCGTACGCGGGTTGCCGTCCCCGTCGAAGAGGATGCGGCGCACCCGGTAGTTGCCCGGGTCCGACACCGCCAGCGAGCCGTCCCGCATCACCGCGATGCCGAGGTACGGCAGGAACAGCGCCGAGTCCGGACTGCCGTCCTGGAAGCCCGGCGTCTTGCCCGCCACTACTGAATTGACGCCATCGCGGATGCGCACGATGCGGGCCATGCCCGTCTCCACCACGTACAGGGTGGCGCCGTCCGCCGAGGACGCCACCGCCGAGGGCCGGTACAGCCACGCCCCCTGCACCGTCGTCACCGGGTTGCCCGGGGCCACCAGGTCGATGCGGCGGATGACGCCGTTGTTCATGTCCGCCACCAGCAGCGCGGTGCCGTCCGGCGTGAGCGTCAGGCCCGCGGGCTGGTTGAAGGCCGCGTCCTTCCCGGCCCCGTCCCGCATGCCCGGCTCGGAGCCAGCGAGGACGTCCGCCTTGCCCTCCACGGGGATGCGGCGGATGACGTGCGCGTCCGTGTCCGCGACGTAGATGTTGCCCGCGGCGTCCGCGGCGATGCCCATGGGCCCGTTCAGCCCGGTGAGCACCGTGCGCACCGTGCCGTCCGCCGACACGCGCTTCACCGCGTTGCCCAGCGCGTCCGCCACGGCCCCACCCG